>CAYSEO010000063.1:0-16935 GCA_964429885.1 uncultured bacterium | reverse complement strand
CGGTCAGGAGCAAGCCTACGAGAGTTGGTTACAGGGGATCTCCGCTGTGGCTCAGCAGTTTGAAGGGCACACTGGCGTCAGCTTTATTCGTCCTACAGATCCTCAGCATCCGGATTATGTGATCATCCTCAAGTTCAACTGCTATAAAAACCTGAAGACCTGGATCGACTCCTCCTTGCGACAGCAGTGGCTCGAGAAAGCCCAGCCGTTGGTCCAAGGGAAAGAACAGGTGCAGATCCTGACGGGATTAGAAACTTGGTTCACGCTCCCGGCACGTTGGGTGCAGTCCCCACCACCACGTTACAAAATGGTTTTGTTGACCACTCCCTCGGTTTTTCTGATCTCCCAAAGTCTTAGGGTTATTCTGTCTCCTCTTCTCGGGAGCTTACCATCGGTGATCGGTCCTCTATTGGTGACGATCCTAACGGTTTTCCTGTTAACCTATGGGGTGATGCCCCGTGTGACCCGAGCGTTTTACCACTGGCTTTATCCTGACTCCTAGAGATGACCAGGATCGTCTCAACTCAAAACAAGGATCCATGACCCTGCACACCCTGAAAGCGACTCCTCAGACCGTCCATCTCGGCCTATTCTCCTCCCAGCTCCAGCCCGCCCTCACCATCCAGTCAGGAGATCGAGTCGAGGTGGAGACCTATACTGGAGCAGCCATCGTGGATCAGGCTCCCCCCCACTTCGTTACCCCTGAGCTTCTGGAGATCTGCCAAACTCTATCTGCCGATCGCAAAGGTCCTGGCCCTCACCTGCTGACGGGACCCATCTTCATCGAGGGGGCTCAGCCTGGGGATGTCTTGGAGGTGAGATTGGAGCAGATCTGGCCCCGTCTACCCGTCGGCTTCAACATGATCCGGCCTGGAAAAGGATCCTTACCCCAGGTGTTTGAGGATCTGAAGCTGCGATTTATCGATCTGGATCTGGAGAGACAGCAGGCGGAGTTTCCCCCAGGTAGCGGCATCACTGTACCCCTCCATCCCTTTTTCGGCATCCTCGGCGTGGCTACCCCAGCCACTGATCAGTCCACGATCCCCCCTGGTTCCTTCGGAGGCAATCTGGATAACCGTCATCTGGGGGCAGGGGCGCGGGTGTTTCTGCCGATCTTCGTGCCCGGTGCCTTGTTCTCTGTGGGGGATGGCCATGGGGCTCAAGGGGATGGAGAGGTGAATGTGACAGCCATCGAGACCTCCATGAATGGACGCCTGCAGTTGACCGTGCGCCCCGATCTAAAGCTGACTCACCCTCTGGCGGAGACGGAGACGGACTGGATCAGTATGGGGTTTGGATCCAGCTTGGATGAGGCGTTTGAGCAGGCTCTGACCCAGATGATCGAGTTCCTACATCGCTTCGCGGGGATCGAACGGGAGGAGGCCTATGTCCTGTGCAGTCTGGCCGTGAACTTCAACATCACTCAGACCGTCAATCTGCCTCAAAAAGGGGTACACGGGTTGTTACCGAAACGGATCCTGCCGCAACCGATCCTGATCTAGCTGCGACACCGACTGAAACGGAGGAAAACCGGGTTCACCTAGAGCAGCCAAAGTGCTAGAACAATTTATCGTCAGTGTCTCCTCAGGCAACCTCCATGATGGCCCGTTCTACTCATGATCCGATCCCTGCTGTCACTCATCAGACACAGATACCCTCATCGGCGGTTGGGCTCCTGAGCACCTGGATCCCCAAGGCACGGCGTCAGTTGCTACAGCTCCTCGGGGTTGGGCTCCTTACCTCAATAGCCTGGATCCCTTCCACCCCAGCGGCGGAAAAGATCACCGTCTTCGTTCCCCCCCTGCTGGAGGTCTCGCTCTCCGTTGAGGATCTGGAGATTTTTGCCGAGGAGGGACGGATCACGGATCGGTTTGCGGTCTATGCTCGCTATGCTACCCCGGAACAATTGGCCCAGCTGCGGGATGTGCTCAATCGAAACTTCAATCTGTCCCCAGTAGCCATCAAACAATTCACCTATTCCCCCCTGGGGGAGACCCTACTGCGGCGGATCACCTTTCTGCTGAATCCTCGCTATCCGGGTTTGGAGGAGAGAAATGTGCAGGCTCTGCGTGGAGCCCTGATCCTGGCCGCTGATGATCCGGAGGGATTAACTACCATCAATATCCTGCGTCAGTTTCCCTGGGAAGAGATCCGCTTGGATGTGGGGGAAAGCTTACAGACGGTGAACGAGGCCTCCACCCTATTGCAACAGAAGGATGAGTGGGTGGCCCTGATCAAAGCTGAAGCCCAACAGGAAGATCTCGAGCTCCCCCCCCCGGAGTGGGATATTACCCAACAGGGTCCGGTGGCCTGGGAGAAACAGGAGATCCGTTACGACAATCCTGAGCGGGAGCAAGCAGTACAGGCGGATGTCTATCTGCCCCAGGGGGTAACCGAGCCTGTGCCTGTGGTGATCATTTCCCATGGGATCGCCTCTAATCGAGACAGCATGGCCTATCTGGCGGAATATCTGGCCTCCTATGGCTATGGCGTGGGGGTCCCGGAACATCCAGATACCAGTTCCGAGCGGTTTAGGAGCATCCTGGAGGGCTATGGTCTCAGCATCACGCCCCAGGAAAGCGCGGTCGCTCGCCCTTGGGATATTCCCACCCTTCTGGACGCCATGGAGGAACGGGCTCAACAGGATCCAGCCTGGCGAGTGTTGGATACCCAACGGGTGGGTCTGGTGGGTCAATCCCTAGGAGGGTATACGGTGCTCTCAGCAGCAGGGGCTCCCTTGAACTTTGATCAACTGCGGGCACAATGTGAGGAGAATCCCGAGGAGGGCCGCTCCCTCAACCTCTCCAAGACATTGCAATGCGGTGCCGTGGAGGTGAGTCCAGAGGAATATAATCCAGTGCAAGACGATCGGATCCAAGCCGTAGTCGCCGTCAACCCGGTCTCCAGCATCCTTTTAGGACCTGAGGGTTTAGCCCAGATCAAGATCCCCACCATGATGATCACAGGCAGTGATGACTACATTGCCCCCTCTTCCTTGGAACAGATCCGTCCTTTCACCTGGCTCACCACCGAGCAGAGATATTTAGTGCTACTGGAACAGGGGACTCACTTTAGTTTCCTGCAGGGAGATGCCGAAGAAGGGGTATTCCCAGTACCCAAAGCCCTGATCGGTCCGGATCCGGAGCTGGCCCATCCCTATCTACAATCGTTATCCCACGCCTTCTTCCAGGTTCATCTTCAAGATCAACCCAAGTTCGCCGGTTACCTAAGCGAGATCTACCTCAACCAGATCAACGAGGAGGATCTGCCGATCTATGTGCTGCGATCTTTGACTGAGGAACAACTGGAGGCCTCTATTCAATAGGTTTAAGATGTCTGTTTAATATGTTTAAGGATCAATTCCATTCGGCCTGAGGTAAGGTAAACCAAACCCTAGTTCCCTGCTGCAACTGAGTCTCGATCCTGATCTCTCCCCCAGGGACCAATCTGATCCGGCAACTCATAGATAACCTCTTCTGATGCCTTCCGAGGGGATTCTGAACATCACACAAGGGTCTCTGGATCAATTCCCAGATCTCGCAACTGTTGTGGGCTAAGAGATCGCAATCGATCGACCAGGTCTTGTCGTTTTCGACTTTCCTGATCAGCGCGTTGCCGCTCTTGCTCAGCCCGCAGTCTCTCTTGCTCAGCCCGTTGTCTTTCTCCATCCACCTGTTCGCGATTCATCAATAGCAGATTCCCCTCCAGATCCCACCAGCGCAACCACTGTCGCTCTTGAGCCAGATAGGCTCCTTGCCATAATCCCAGCTCCACTTCCATAGGTAGGATCGGATAATGACCTCGTGGATTCGGATCCATCTGTTGATATTGGGAGCCGACCAACTGATACACCTCCAGCTGGTTGGAGCTCATCTCAAAGATCCCGTAATAAGGAACCCGCATGATCTGCTCATAGACCCAGAACTTACCCGGTTTGGTCGTAGGTCCATCCGGCAAAGTCACTAAAGGAGTCTGATCCCGTTCCTCCGCTCCATCTCCACTAGCAAACTCCAAGACGATCAAAGGCGTAATCAGCTCTCGCCAAAGGACATAGGAACGACGATAAGGGCCTGTCTCTGGCTGAGCAGGAACATTAGGCACATAGAACCAATCCGGCGCCTCGGCCCCACGCTCGGGAGGATCTGTCAATCGCCAATAGATACCACTGTCCTGACCAATACAAAAATGACCATCGGGATGGAGCCGTTCCAGGATAGGTAGGATCGAGTCCGTCAGGATAATACTTTGGGGATGCTCCTGAAAGTTCTTCACGAACGTACCATCGGATTCTGGGAGTTGAGTATGATCAGGAAAGGGCTCGATCCCTAAAAGGGAAGCTTGTAGATTGGACATGGCCAGACCTCAGAACAGATCCTCGTTGCTCTAGAGTAACCCAACAGGATTAACTCTGCTCAGCCTTGGGTAGTGTTACCGTGATTGATACTATGATCGGGGTGCCCAGAGAATGGGAGAAGGTCTTCAGAAACACATCCTGCGTCTGGGCCAAAGCCTCCCATTCCTGCATCTGCTGATGGAGCTGAGCGGTTCGATCCTGCTTGCCAGAGAACAGACAAGTTCTGATGCACTCCTTCTGCCCTTATGCTTCTAGGGACTCATTCCGAGGAGATCCTGAACATCACGCAAGGGTCTCTGGATCAATTCCCAGATCTCGCAACTGTTGTGGACTAAGGGCTCGCAATCGATCAACCAGGTTCTGTCGCTTCTGTTTTTCAAGCTCCACTTGTTCGCGATTCATCAACAGCAAATTCCCCTCCAGATCCCACCAGCGCAACCACTGCCGCTCTTGAGCCAGATAGGCTCCTTGCCATAATCCCAGCTCCACTTCCATAGGTAGGATCGGATAATGACCTCGTGGATTCGGATCCATCTGTTGATATTGGGAGCCGACCAACTGATACACCTCCAGCTGGTTGGAGCTCATCTCAAAGATCCCGTAATAAGGAACCCGCATGATCTGCTCATAGACCCAGAACTTACCCGGTTTGGTCGTAGGTCCATCCGGCAAAGTCACTAAAGGAGTCTGATCCCGTTCCTCCGCTCCATCTCCACTAGCAAACTCCAAGACGATCAAAGGCGTAATCAGCTCTCGCCAAAGGACATAGGAACGACGATAAGGGCCTGTCTCTGGCTGAGCAGGAACATTAGGCACATAGAACCAATCCGGCGCCTCGGCCCCACGCTCGGGAGGATCTGTCAATCGCCAATAGATACCACTGTCCTGACCAATACAAAAATGACCATCGGGATGGAGCCGTTCCAGGATAGGTAGGATCGAGTCCGTCAGGATAATACTTTGGGGATGCTCCTGAAAGTTCTTCACGAACGTACCATCGGATTCTGGGAGTTGAGTATGATCAGGAAAGGGCTCGATCCCTAAAAGGGAAGCTTGTAGATTGGACATGGCCAGACCTCAGAACAGATCCTCGTTGCTCTAGAGTAACCCAACAGGATTAACTCTGCTCAGCCTTGGGTAGTGTAAACCAAACTGTAGTTCCCTGCTGCAACTGACTCTCGATCCCAATCTCTCCCCCATGGGCCACTACGATCCGGCGACTAATATACAACCCTAAACCCAACCCAGGCCGATACCGAGGCCCAGATTGACGTTTGTTGAGATCAAACACCCGTTGACAGTGTTGTGGATCCATTCCCACCCCATCATCACAGACCTGACATTGGATCTGATCCTTCAGTTCTACCGCAGATAACGTTATCGTGATCCCTTGAGGATTATGTTTGAGGGCATTGGAGATCAGATGATCATAAAGGCGTTGGATCTGCAATGGATCCCCTTGTACAGGCGGGAGACTGGTAGGGAATTGTTGATGGATCTGCACCTGAGCTTTCGTGATCAAGGGTTCCAGTTGGGTCAGGATCTGTTGAGTTGTGGTGGCCAGATCGAGAGGTTCTGGATGTAACACTAAGGATTGCTCCTCTCCGGAATGGGCCTCGATCAGAGCATTGATCATATTCAGTTGTCGTTCGTGACCTTGGATTAATCGATCGATCAAAGGTCTGGGCACGGTCAGGGAATCCTCTGCCTGATTCAAAAGACTTTTCAGTACCATGATCGATCCCATGATCGGCGTACGCAGGGTATGGGAGAAAGCCTCCAGAAAGGCATCCTTCGTCTGAGCCAAAGCCTCCAGATCCTGCATCTGCTGGTGGAGCTGAGCGGTTCGATCCCGCACCTGTTGCTCCAGAGTCGTGTTCATCGATCGCACCTGTCGGTAGAGATGAGACTGACGTAACGCGATCCCCACCTGCACCGCCAACTGTTCCAACAACTGCTGCTCAAAGGGTTGCCAGCGGCGCGGCCCCGTGCATTGGTTGGCCACCAACACCCCGCAGAGCGATCCCTCATCCCCCAGCCAGATCGGCACCGCCAATGAGGCTCGCACCTGATGATCTTGGTAATAATCCGCCAGTAGCGCTGGAGGATCCGAGTGCAGGACATCCTCACTACACCACACCCGTTGGTGAGCGAATAACTCCTGGATCGCCTGATAGATCTGATCACTCTTGGCCCAAGCCAAAGCCGAAGGCCAGCCGGGAGCCAAAGACTCCGCCGCCGTCAGATACCGCAGATCTGGATCGATGGTACTGATGAAGGTGCGATCCGCCTGCAACACATGGCGCACCTCCGCCACCGTGGTTTCTAAAATCTCCTCCAGATCCAGAGACCGCCGGATCCGTAGAGCCATCTGCCCCAGTAATCGATCCTGCTGGGCCATGGCTTCCAGTTGGGTTTCCGCCCGCTTCCGTTGGGTGACATCATTGACCAAGGTGATCACACAGGTTCGGTCCTCCAGATCCAGCCGGGAGGCCGAACAGATCCCCACGAGGATCTCCCCAGACTTACGGCGAAACAGAAATTCTGTCTCCTGGATGGCCCCTGTCTCCTCGATGCCACCCACAAAGATCTGGCGATCTTGAATATCGGCCCACAATTCCAGCTCCGCCGTGGTTTTGCCCAAAGCCTCCTGACGGGAGTAGCCACTCATCTGTTCAAACGTTTCATTGACATCCAAAACCCGTCCTTCAGACAAGGTCGTTAGCAACATGGCACAGGGGTTGAACTGAAAGGCCTTGGCAAATCGGGTCTCCGAGATCCGCAGTTGCTCCCGTAGATTGGCTTGCAGATCGGACTCCACCTGTAGCTGTCGCTGGCGTAGAAGCTTCTGGAGGTGGGCGAAGGCTTGATCATCCCGACAACAGGCTCGCAGTGCCTCCTGGAAGTCCTCACTCTCTCTCATGATCCCCTGTTGTAACCAGTTGTAACACTGCACTCTCCATCACCAACACCATGCCCCGGTCACCCGTCAGTTGTACCCTTGTATCACGGCCCTTTTGAGACGAGCCTCACCGCATTGGGTGATCTTGATCCCAGCCTTACCAACCTGCACGGACTCGTGGTGTGATCATGTCGATCGAGACCTGGTTTCCCCTGGCCCTCTATCTAGAGGATCTGTGGGAGTCTGCTGATCATCAACAGTCTCTCCTCGATGCCGTGTTGGCGTTAGAGCAACAGAGTGGCGAACGGCGAGCTTATCCAGAGATGGCCTGGACGGGGGATCTGCACCGCATCTCCCAGATCCATACTGATCCTCGGTTTGGTTGGATCTGCGCTCAGGTGGAGGCCCATACTCAGATCTATCTGCAAGAGCTGGGGGTGGATCTGGGTCAAGTAGATCTGTACTTCCAACGTTCCTGGCCGATCGTGTCCCGCAAGGGTCAAGCCGTTGGTATCCACCGCCATCCCACCGCCCATATCAGTGCCGTGTATTACATCGCAGTGCCCGATGGCCAATCTGAGGATCCGGGTAGCCTCGTGTTCTTCGATGATGCTCGGGTCAACGAGATCTGTCCGGGGCTAGGCAGTGAAAACACCCAGGTGATCGCGGAGTGGACGGATCTCAACCTCCTACAGGTGGTCTATCCCCCGGTAGCAGGTCGGCTGGTGATCTTTCCCGCTAAACAACGCCATGAAGTAACGATCAACACCTCCGATCAGATCCGGGTTTCGTTATCCTTTGATATCGCGGTCACAGCTCAGGTAGGTCAGAACACGGAATCCTACGAGTTCCTACCCCCTCCTCCAGATCAATGGCAACGATTTGGGTCTCGTCCCTAGGAGAGATCACCCTACGCTAGATCGATGAGGAAGTTACGGGTGTTAACGGATGTCGAGTCCTCCTGTTTTCTCAGACATTGGAAGAGAAAGCAAATCTGTTCCTCCATGGCTGCCACGACTCCCTCTCCAACTCGTTCCCTCGGTTCCTCTCTGCGTACCCTCCTCAAAGTCAAGATCAGCGGGGGCGAGCGTGCCTTTCTGCTCAATCCCGGAACTCAATCCGTCGGGCGCGGCATTCGGTGTGACATTCGGATCAACCATCCCCAGGTTTCACGTATACAGGCTGTCTTGAATCTACAGGTGGATGGTCGGGTCCAGATGATCGATGGAGATGGCCAGGCTCGACCCAGCACCAATGGCACGATCGTGAACGGGAGTCGAGTTCAGGAATGTTGGCTGCAGTCTGGAGATGAGATCCAGTTAGGACGGGATGTTGTTGCCCAGTTTCATCAATTAAACCTCCGACAGGGAAATCCACCCACCTCATCGATCCCAGCCTCACCACGACCCACAGTTGATCTGGGGGATAGCCCCACCGAGATCGTTCCTTCGTCGTAGGGATCACGCTTCCTGCAGATCCTCGGGGAACTCATCACCTGCCTGGGGAGCAAGCCCTTCTGATCGAGACAGGATAAGCTCGAACTCAGTGAAGTCGGCTCCCAATCGCTGGTCGGCAAGTCGTATCAATGTCTTGTAGAACCGGAAGCTTATCAAACTCAGGCTCAAAAGCCTCGTGGAACACGACAGACCAACTCGTACTCAGAATGATGATCTATAAGTCATAAGACTGCAAGACCTAGCTCTGATCCCAGTGGGGATAGTCAGGATCCTCTCCCCACTGGGATCAGAGCTTTGTAGGCTCCACTGCAATCATACCTAGGGCTCCTTGGTGTAAGTGTTGTGTAGGTAAGACAGTCTCAATATCGACGTTTTATATTGATTCGCGTACAGATGAGCTGTTTCCAGAAATTTTGTAGTATATTGGCATCCATGCTTTCTGGGTATGATTTAAGTCCAATCAAATCAGCACCTGTTGCCATAACAATAAGGTTTCGATTACTAGCGTCTTTTTCCAAGTCATGAGAAAGCTTAGATAGCATTGCTGACTTACCCATTCCTTTTCGAGAGCGCACTATTCTCAGGAATTTACTGTCAGAGAACAACTTAGATAGGCGGTTCTCAACGAAGTACGAGGCAAGAACTTCTGGCTTCTCGTCCTCGCCGGCATCATTCCCAAATAGTTTAGGATCACTCAGATCAAGCCGCAAGACTGGTTTAGACATGTTACCTATTGATGTGAAAAAGATCTTTACCGTCAGGTCTTCTCACCATTGGCGAGAGACGTAGTCCATGGAGTACAGGCTAACGGCTATACTCACCTGTCAGCATGATAGACTCGAAAACAAGCAGAGCACATCGGTTTGCTGTTCCGGTACAGTGACGTTTCATGTTAGTACAAGGTCAGTTAATTGATTCCAAATCCATTGAAGCAGCGAGTTTTGGAGGTCATATGGATAATACTGAATTTAGCACAGCCACGTATGGAAGGCCATGAACACTCACCTGAGCCCGCTCCTGAGCCCACACCAGAGCATGATTCGGATGCGGATCCTCAGGGAGATGCAGCGATGGGAGCACAAATGGGAGCCTGGGCTCAGAGCTCAGGGGGATCGGGCTGTAACCGTTGACAGTGGTCGGATAGCCTAACCCTCAGAATCGGATTCAAGGGCATTAATCTCCTCCAGGCTCAGATCCGTGACTCGGGCAATGAACTCCAGGTCAGCTCCTTCAGCTAACATCTTGAGGACAACTGACTGGAGAGTCTCCTCTTTCCCTTTCTCCACGGCCCCCTGGTAATAGCGAGTCTCCTTCAGATCACTCAGTCCAAACATCGCCACGATCTCCTCAGGATTCGGCTCAGCTAGAGGATCCCGAGTGCAGGGACTGAATCTCTTCTTGAGTCAGGCCAGTCGCTTGGGAAATGACTTCCACCTCTACTCCTGCTTCTAAGAGTTTGAGGGCGATCTCCCTAGCTTTACTCTCCTGAGCTCCCTGGTAATAGCGAGTCTCCTTCAGATCACTCAGTCCAAACATCACCACGATCTCCTCTCGAAGCCTCATAGGGTACCTATACGCTAACACCGTCTCAATCACCTCCAACAGCCTCTCCCTCATTCGCTGATCCACCTCCTGCCCTCGCACCTGCTCAATCAATCTTCTTGCCCAGGCCTCCGTCCGAGTCGGCTTCTCCACCACCAACCTCACCACCCCCATCTCCAACGGCAGATCCTCTCGCTCTCTCAACTCCGCCAGATAGATCCGTTTGATCAGGAGGTCATCCAAGGCCTGGTACTCCTCAGGCAATCCCGGATCCACTCCCTCAGTTGGGAACAACACCACTGCCAGCCAGGGCCGTTTGGGTTGGTACTGCCGCAGATACAGACCGATCTCTGCCATCAGCCGATAAGTAGATCGGCAAAATTGCTTTGACATGCACTATATAGCCTGTATAAACGTTTTTGCTGATCTACTTAGTACAGCTCTGGATCCTTCTGGAACTGCACCTCACTGAAGAAGATCGGATCCTCGGGTCGAGTAGAGCTGGGGAGCAAGAGCCCATCCATGGTCAGAGCAGTCTGCTTCACTGTTACTGACTGGAAGGCATAGGCGGTGGGATCTGGGACTGGCCTATCGATGAGTTGGAAGAACAGGTGGGGGAAGGAGGAGAACAGGAGGTAGAACAAACTATCGGTTTTCATCAGCAGGCAGGCAAGGATCACCGGCTACTGTACACGGGAGTCCAGTCCAGAGCATTCACGACCTGGGAAATGAACTCAGGAGTGAAGCCACAGGATAGCGAATCTGAAACAAGGGATAGACTTGGGGTGACCCATCCACACGGGATCATGTCTAGCCTGACCTCAGAATCTCCAGGCCTATCCTCTTCAGAAGAGATCACCCAGTGGCTCTCAAAAGTCACGATCTCCGACTGCCGCACAGATCAAGACGGCAGACTGCTGGGCATCGAAGTAGTGGTGGGAGACATGCACCTATCCGGGGACTTCGAGGGTGAGGAAGAGGAGCAGACCTATTTACTGCAGTTCGCCCAGGAGATCTGTCGGTCTCTGCTACCCAAATCAGGACTGACCCCCCAGGAACAAGCACTGTTGCAGGATTCCCTCAGAGCCGTGGATCTGAACTCGATCGTCCTTCCCACCACATCTAGCCTTAAGCAACAGCTACAAACAGCCATTACATCCATCCTGGCCGTTGCTCAACAGCAAGGGAGGTTGAGTCCACCCTCAGAGCATCGTCTGTTTGAGGACAAGGGACAGCCCGAGATCGTAGCGATGGCCTCCGCCATGGTGATGGTCTCCTCCACCCGTTGTCAGCTCAGGACCGACCAATGGGGGGTAGATGACAACGGTCTGGCAGTCTTTGTGCATCAGTCCCGGACCAACCAGCAAAACTATGTGCAACATTTCATTAGCTCCCCAGGTGATATCGGGTTGTTGCCCTGGGAGCAAGCCGAACAGATCATCCACCGGTTTGGATTCAACACCGTCAAGCTGCAGTTCATCCTGGCTGCCCATACGATGAACCAGATCAACCCCTGGCAATCCCAATTCTCCCTCAAAGCCTCCGACATCATCAAAGATCTGGGCTGGGACAAACGCACCGATATCAGCAAAGCTCAGAAGCTGTTGGAGGTAGCCAAGGCCGCCTTCAGCCTGGACTGTATCCTGGTCAAGTCCGTATGGGTAGAGGGCAGACACAGCAAAGGAGGATTGGATGTCTCGATCCCGATCTCCCGCATGTGGAACATCAAGATCACCTCTCAAGGTCAGATGAACACCCAGGGAGAGGTCGAAGAGCCCGAGGAAGTGATCCTGGATATCCGTCCGGGTCTGTGGACAGAGGACTGTCTCAATAAAGCTGGCAACGAAGCTCGACAGGCGTTGTACCAGTTTGGCTATCTGGCCCGAGATGTCTTGCGGATCGATGCCTACCGCAACGAGCTAGCCCTCCGGTTAGCGATCCATCTCACCCTGGAGAGTCGATTTCACCCCACCGGACTCTATCAGGTAAAGACATTACTGGAGGCCATCCAACCCCAACAGGTGATCGAGGAGGCCTGCGAGGATCGGGAGAAGCGACGTTCTCTCAAGCAGAAATGGGATGCCGCCCTAGATCTGCTGCAGGAGTTGGGTTGGCAAGTAAGCTTTGACGACTCCTATCTACCGGAGTGGCAACCCGGTGCCAAACAATCGAGCCGCAGTGGCTACTTTCGGGATCTACTCAACGCCAAGATCTTGATCCGTCCTCCAGAACCGATCCCCCAGCTGATCCAAAGGGCCTCTACAGCCAAAGGATTGAGAGGATCCACCTCAGCCTCCCTCCTGCTGCCCCGTCAGCAACAAGCTCGCATCACCCCAGACGAGATCAAGAAAGCCAGACAGAAACACAAGATCACCCAAGCCGAACTGGGCAAGCATCTGGGCACCACCAAAGGCTGGATCAGCCACATCGAGAACCAACGCAAAACCCTTACCCAGGACAAAGCCAGAGAGATGCTAGCCGCCATCGAGTATCTCAGCGCAGGCAAAGGCAAGCGATAGAGTATACCAGGTATACCAAACGCTCTAGGATCGTCCCACGCTGATCAGCTAGGGAAGACTTAAGCCCAGAAGATCTGGAAGAATCGCCCCGACTCTAGAATCCACCCACACCCAGGTATACCGGGTCAACTTGGACTCTAGAATCCACCCACGCTAGAGAGACCCATCTCCTGAAACCATCTGCTCACAAGCTTTCTGGCTCTGTATACCAGGTATACCTCAGACTCTAGGATCGCCCCGCGTCACACCTCTTCCTGGGGTCGAAACACCCAAGATCAGCCTGAAAAGCCTCCAAAAATTTATCGAGTATACCTAGCGGGTATACCCAAAAAAGTTGGGCTTAGGCCACAGGTTTAGAGATCAGCACCCACCACAGATCTATGCTGGAAACGTCCTAGTCCTACGGGACCCGCTTGGACACCATGGATCTGTCTTGATCCCCGATCTGGCCCGATGAAGATCACCCTAGAAAAGGTTTGCAAGCGCTATGGCCGCCGCGAGGTGGTCAGTGATGTGTCCCTCTCCCTGGATCAAGGGGAGATCGTGGGGCTATTGGGACCCAATGGAGCCGGGAAGACCACCACCTTCTACATCACCGTGGGGCTGGTCCAACCCAATCGCGGCCATGTCTGGCTGGATAATCAGGATATCTCCTCCCTACCGATGCACCGTCGGGCCGGCCTAGGGATCGGCTATCTGGCTCAGGAGGCCAGCATCTTTCGACGCCTCTCCATCCAGGACAACCTGTTACTGATCATGGAGCAGACGGGTGTGCCCCGGCGACTGTGGCAGGAGCGGTTGACCCAGCTCTTGGAGGAATTTCGGATCACCCATGTGGCCCGTAGCCTGGGTCTGCAGGTCTCGGGAGGGGAACGACGGCGGGCTGAGATCGCCCGAGCCCTAGCTGCTGGATTGTATGGTCCTCGGTTTCTGCTGTTGGATGAGCCCTTCGCGGGCGTAGATCCGATCGCGGTGGCGGATATTCAGGAGGTAGTGGGCCGTCTCAAACATCGCGGCATCGGCGTGTTGATCACCGACCATAATGTACGAGAGACCTTAGAGATCACCGATCGGGCCTATATCCTCAACGATGGGGCCATCCTGGCCAAGGGCAATGCCGCCGATCTCGCAGTGGATCCACTGGTGCGTAAGTATTACTTGGGGGAGAAATTTCGACTGTGATCCCGACGGCGACGACCCATTCCCGTTCCTCAGGCTCCCGAACAACGGTGCCCCGGATCGTCCACTGGCGTTCCTTTGGCTTGATGGATCGCTACATCATCATGGAGATGGTGTTTCCCTTCCTGTTTGGGGTAGGGGCATTTACCGCCTTAGGGACGGCCATCGGATCGTTGTTTGAACTGGTGCGCCTGGTGGCGGATGCGGGTTTGCCCTTAGGATCGGCTCTGCAGGTTTACCTATTGCGGGCTCCCAGCATCATCGTGCTCACCTTTCCCATGTCCATGTTGTTGTCCACCCTGTTGGCCTATGGTCGGTTGTCGGGGGACAGTGAGGTCAATGCCCTGCGCAGCTGCGGGGTGAGCATCTATCGTCTGGTGGTGCCTGCTGTGGCCCTCAGCCTCATGGTGACCAGTCTCACCTTTATCTTTAATGAGGTGGTGGTGCCCACCGCCAATCGTCAAGCCTCTGTCACCCTCGATCAGGCCCTGAATCGGGAGCAGCCCAGCTTTCGCCGGGAGAATATTCTTTATCAGGAGTTTGGCGAGATCGTTACCCGTGAGCCCGATGGTGAGGTGGGGGTCAGACAGGGACTCACCCGGCAGTTCTATGCCCGTAGTTTTGATGGGGAGCAGATGCGGGGCATCATCGTTCTGGATTTCTCCAACGACATGCTCAACCAGATCTTGTTAGCGCCAGTGGGGCAATGGCTCCCCGAGACGAATACCTGGGTGTTCTTCGATGGCACCACTTACATTGTCTCCCCTGAGGGCAGCTACAGTAATATCGCTCAGTTCAGCCGCCAAGAGCTGAATCTGTCTCGGGCTCCTTTGGAGTTGGCTCAGGAGGTGCGCAGTCCGGAGGAGATGAATATCAGCGAGCTCAGTCACCATATCGAGGTGATCACCAGCTCTGGGGATTTCCTGAGGGTGCGCAAATTGCAGGTGAATCTACATCAGAAATACGCGATCCCCTTTGCCTGTCTCACTTTTGCCCTGATCGGGGCTCCTCTGGGCTTACGTCCACAACGCACCACCTCCTCCATCGGCTTGGGCTTGAGCGTCTTGATCATCTTTGGCTACTACGTGTTTAGCTTCGTGATGCAGGCTCTGGGACAGATCGGCGTGTTGGGACCGATCGCGGCGGCTTGGATGCCTAATGCTATGGGGATGTTGGTGGGGATCGCTCTGCTCTATCGGGCTAATCAATAATCCCTAGAGAGGGTTGAGTGCTGGTGAGCCAGTGCCTGATACCGGTGGGCATGATTGATCAGATCCAAAGCCTCTGCCTCGGAGATCTCTCTGATCACCTTGGCCGGAACCCCCAAGACTAAGGATCGCTCCGGTACGGATTTCGTCACCACAGCGCCAGCCCCCACAATGCTGCCTGACCCGATGGTGACCTGGTTCAAGATCACAGCCCCGATCCCAATCAAACTCCCAGACCCGATCTGAGCACTATGGATCACGGCTCGATGTCCCACGGTCACATCCTCCCCCAGGATCGTTGGCTGGCCTGGATCCCCATGGAGGATCGCCCCGTCCTGAATATTGCTTCTGGCCCCCAACAGGATCCGTTCCACATCCCCCCGCACCACAGCCCCAAACCAGATGCTCACCCCAGAACCGATCTCCACCCAACCGATCACCCTGGCGGTATCCGCAATGAAGCTAGCGGCCTGGAGATTGGGATAGTCAGGATGCTGTAGGAAAGGCCAATCAGGGGATTGATCCGGTTGATCTGAGGTTGATTGAGGGTATGGGTTCATCACTCCACCCGTTCCATATCCATAGGGTTGACATACTGAGTGATATCCTTCACAAACAAGCTCAACACATCCCCCTTACGTAACCCTCGATTGGAATGGCCCAGATCCTTCCGCATGCACAGAAACAGCTTCTCAAACTCAAAGATCAGATCCACCGAGTTGCTCTCCCCTTCCAGGGTTTGATTCCGCAGTTGCGCATAACGTTTGATCACCGGATCGGAGGCCCACATCAGCAACTGAGGCGTGACGCGAGCATGAAACCGGATCACCTCCTCCTCGGTTTTAGGTTCCTTACCCAGTTTCTCCCATAACATGATCTCTAAATAGAACTTCACCACCTCTCGGTATACCCCGGCTCGCCGATCCCTAAGATCTCGTCGCATCTGTTCTGTCATGGTGCGTTGTTGCTGCCAGGTCAAGAAGAGCAAAGCCCCGATCCCCAATCCTGCCAAAATCAGGATCTCGGCAGAAAACGCCTGTTCTAGAGCGATTGCCCAAGAGATCAGGAGCTGAACACCCCAAAGGGTCAGGAAGATCAATCCCACCAGCAGACCCAACCCCAATAAGATCTCAGCCCCCGAGGTGATCCGTTGGTTCCAAGGCTGAATCTTGAGATCGGCCCCAGTATCGGTGTCCGTTACTCTCTCTCTTGACATGATCTTGATGAGTCAGCAGCAGGCCACATGCCCTGATCATACCTCTGCTGACGGAGGTGACACGGATCAAGCCCAACTCTCTGTCTGGGGAGGGTTTGGAGAATCCATGGGATCAGCGCTAGCCTGGGAGGGTGAGCATTCACTCAAGGAAACAGGTTTGTCGCGACTGTTGGCTATGAAGAAGTATGTCTTTGCCGTCTTACCAGATCGGATCCAGGCTGAGGAGGCGTATTCCGCTCTGGAGAAGGCGGGTCTGCCCTTAGAAACCCTCAGCTTGTTGGGGAAAGGCTATAAGAGTGCCGATGAGTATGGTCTGATCGATCCTCAGGATCCGGCTGAACGTCAGATGTCGTTTCTGTCCTATTGGCTGATCCCGTTTGGGTTCCTGGCGGGCTTTGCCTTCAGCTGGCTGAGTGGTCTGGAGACCTTCGCCTGGGCGGGACCGATCGGCAACCATGTGATCGGGGGCTTTTTGGGGGCGGCCTCGGGAGCCCTGGGCAGCTTCCTGGTGGGGGGTGGGGTGGGGTTTTTTTTGGGGGGGGGGGCCGAGGCTCCGGG
>CAYSEO010000062.1:0-17020 GCA_964429885.1 uncultured bacterium | reverse complement strand
TCGGCAGAGTCAATCGGGAGAACTGCGCCAACCCCAGACCGATACCCGCCACCGAGATGATCACCCCCACCACTGCGAACAGGATGATCGGCAGCAGATCCCGCTTCAGGGCCTTCCATTTCAGGTTCCAAGCCGCCTCAAACAACAACGGGGGCAGAAAGATGGATAGGATCAGCTCCGGCGACAGATTGACCAGACGCACATCCACCAGAGCCAGGACCAACCCCGTGATCACCAGCAGTAGAGTGTAGGGGATCTGGCGAGCCCAGGCGAACACCTGCGGTAGAGTGGCCACACTGAGAGAAACGGTCAGGACCAGCAAAAACCGCTCCAGGTTCTGTTTGATCACCACCTCTTCAACGGCGGCAGCAGCTTCAGGGCTCATGATGACGTCCACTCCCACAGATCACACAACTCACACAACACCGACATCGGGCACACCTACTGTAGAGAGATCTGGCCCAAAAGAAAAGTGGCTGTGTGGCGTTAGGAGGCCCTAGCCCACTGTGAGCTGGCCCCTCAAGGGTGATCCGGCTCTAAGACTAGGACAGCTCACAGCAGACCCGCCATAGTACTCCCGATACCACCGAACAAAGGATTCGATCCCCGCCTCGATGGCAGTTGCGGGTTTGAAGTCCACGTCTGTCACCAGATCATCCACATCGGCGTAAGTCAAGGGTACATCTCCTGGTTGCATGGGTAGATAGATCTTTTGCGCTGTCTTTCCCAGTGCGCTCTCGATCACTTTGATTAGATAGCCTAGCTCCGTGGGTTGATTATTGCCGATGTTGTAAAGCTGATAGGGAGGAGAACCGGGAGTTTGGGGTTGAGGAGATCGCTGGAGCAGCCGAACCATACCTTCAACGATGTCATCAATGTAGGTGAAGTCTCGCTTCATACGGCCATAATTATAGATCTCAATGGGTTGATTGATCTCGATAGCACGGACGAACTTAAAGTAGGCCATATCGGGTCGCCCCCAGGGACCGTAGACGGTGAAGAATCTCAGTCCTGTCGTGGGCAGTTGATAGAGATGGCTATAGCAGTAGGCCATGAGTTCGTTGGCTTTCTTCGTGGCCGCATACAGCGATAGAGGCTGATCCACAGGATCGTGGACACTAAACGGGATCTTCTGATTCGCTCCATAAACAGAGCTGGAGGAAGCATAGATCAGATGTTGCAGGGAGTCCTGATGACGACAGCCTTCCAAGACATGAGAGAATCCCACCAAATTACTATCCACATAGGCCATGGGATTATCGATGGAGTAGCGAACCCCAGCCTGAGCAGCCAGATGGATCACCTGTGTAAAGGTATTCTCAGCAAATAGAGCCGCCATCCCCTGTCGATCGGCTAGATCGAGCAACTGAAACCGAAACCCTACCTGTTTCTCAAGTTGAGCCAAACGAGCTTTTTTGAGGGTAACATCGTAATAGTCATTGAGATTGTCAATGCCCAAGATCTCATTTCCTTCTGAGAGTAACCTTTGGGCCAGGTGATAACCAACAAAGCCAGCTGCTCCTGTGATCAAAATTGTCATGGTATCCTCCATTATATTGTTGTTTGACAAGCAAGTTCCAGGGGGCTATTGGACCTCCCTGTCTGCAGATCTCTATACAGGTTCACTCCCTGTAAAATCGAGGGTTGATCAAGGTCGGGATAGTGGATCAGGCTCAGCCCATCCAGGGTGATTGCGCTGCCAAGGGGGAAGTCTGGTCCCAGACAGCAGGTCATGAGCGATGCCAACAAGGTGTGTGGAGCGATCACCAATCCAGTTATTACCCGATCCTGAGGGAGATCTGTGGGATCCCACCGACTGAACCGATGCACTAGGAAGTGAGGTAGATCCTGTGCATGATCGAGCTCTAGCTTTCTAGAGAGAAGAGTGAGAGCACTTGTGGATGGATTGATCGTAAAGTCTAAGGTGCTGGATCTGAGTTGATGTAAGATGTGGCTTCTTTGATCTGGGCAGATCTCTTGTGGCAGGAGCAGCAGTCTGAGTCCCTGCTTGCCGGCTTTGAGTTTGGGTAGGATCTCACCGAGATGTTGAGTTGAGTTCATGACTCTCAGCTTACTGTGAGGTTGCCGATCTGGATGGAATTGGAGGATGGAAATCCCGCAGTTGGACTGTTGTAGTCGATGATAGTTCTCCGCACCTAAACCGATCGCAGTGCTGATCAGGGCTCGGTTGGTACCACTATGGCTGATCACCAACAAACAGTCTCTCGATTGCCAGGATCGATTCAGGATCTGTTCCCAGAACTCCCTAGCTCTCCGAAAGAGTATCTCCACGGGGCGATCAGGACTAGATCGCTTGTCTGAGCTGGGGAGCTCAAATAGATGGGGAGTCTCCTGCCAACATCGATACTCTGAAGGGAAAAGTTGCTTAACCTGTTGATAGGTCAACCCTTGCCACTGAGCCAGATCGATCTCGGTCAGGTGTTCATGGAGTTGGATATCCAAAGTAGGGTCAATGGCGGCCTTGATCGGGATCGCTGTCTGTTGAACTCGCCGCAGAGGGCTACCATAAAGAGCTGAGATCTGGAGAGGGATTTGGCTGAGATAAAGTCCGGTCAGCTGAGCCATCCGTTCCCCTTGGGGAGTTAAAACGGACTCATCGGAACTACCCTGATAACGACCCTGATCATTGAAGGTACTACGGCCATGACGCACTAGGATCACGGTGAGCCGATCATCGGACCCTAATGATCCGAGATCTTTGGACAGATCAAACCCCCACAGCATAGGTTTCCTCCTGCCGACATCCTTGTAGGTGGTATAGCTGGGCATAGCGGCCCCGCTGCTCCATGAGCTGAGCATGAGTTCCCTGTTCCTTAATGCGTCCTTTTTCCAGATACCAGATCAGATCGGCTCGTTCCACTGTGGATAGGTCATGGGAGATCCAAAACGATGTTTTGCCTTGGATCAGTCGTTCTAACGCCTCCAAGACTACAGCCTGGCTGGCATTATCTAGACCTGTAGTAGGCTCATCCAAGATCACGATAGGAGCTCTACGGATGGCAGCCCGAGCGATGGCAATTCGTTGTCGCTGTCCTCCAGAGAGAGTGGCACCTCGTTCCCCTAAGATACTGTCGTATTCCCTGGGCAGATCCTGAATAAACTCATGGGCGTTGGCGAGTTTAGCTGCTGCGATCACTTCCGCCTCAGTGGCTCCAAGACAGCCATAGGCAATATTGTCTCGGATACTGACCCCAAATAAAGTGTTCTCCTGGAGGACCACACTGATCTGCTGACGTAGGGAGTTCAGTTGATAGTCTCGGATATCTCGGCCATCAATCCGGATCTCTCCTGAGGTCGGATCATAGAGTCGCAGCAGCAGGTTAGTTAGGGTGGACTTGCCACTACCTGAAGGACCCACGATCGCAACCCTTTGACCTGGGGGGATGTTGAGATCAAGCTGTTTTAAGATCGGTCGCTCGGGTCGGTAGCCAAAGCTGACTCGATGGAACTGGATATACCCTTTAAACAATGGGGCAGGGATCGCGTTAGGATGATCGCGAATCTCTGTAGGGGTATCCAGAAGCTCGATCACCCGTTCCCCTGAAGCGGTCGCTTTCGAGATCTGACTGGTATACTTGGCAAGCTGACGCATGGGCTTAAAGGCTGTCTTGAGATAGCTGACGAAAACAAGCAGATCCCCAGGAGTTAATTGACCCTCTAGCACCAAAACCACACCCCGCCACAGCACTAGGGAGGTGGAGATCGCCACCAACCATTCCACCGTTCTCTCTAGACCTGCTGATAATCGTTGGGCTCGGGCGCCCTCTTTAAGACTTTTGGAATTGTTCTTAGAGAAGGTTTTACTCAACATCTCCTGTAGGGAGAGGGATTGCACGATCTTGATCGCTCCGATGGATTCAGCGGCGGTTGCTGCCATGGCTCCCTCCCGTTGTCGCTGCTGCTTGGCCACTCCCTGGATCTGTCGTGTTGCCCGACTGGTATTGAATAGAAACAAAGGGATCACCAGTAAGCTGATCAGGGCCAACTCCCAATTGATCACTAACATGACCCCTAACATCCCCACCAAGGTCAGACTGTTCACCAGGAGGGGCAATACAGCCACAACCGTGACCTCTCGTAAGCGCTCGATATCGTAGGTGACCCGTGTGATCAGATCACCACTTTTGGCCTGGGTATGGAATGAGAGTGAGAGGTTCTGAATATGATCGTAAAGTTGGCCTCGCACCCGAGTCATGATCTGGGTAGCGGCTGTAGCCATGGTCACTCGACTAAAGTAGGTAGCCCCAGCCCCCAAGCCCCTGATCCCAAGGATGGATAGTGTAAACAAGGTCAAGCTCAGGATATGGTAGTCCTGGATCGGTTCGCCACTGGAGATCTTCTGAGCCTCAACAAGCAGGATGGTATCGAAGATAAACTTGAGTGGCCATGGATCCATCAGTCTGGCCATGATCTCCAGAAGCAGAGCGATTATAGCGACCAGGATATTGGCCTTTTGCTTGACGATCTCGGGCCAAAGACGTCGTAAGATCTTGCCTAGGCTAGGTAAGGTCTCCTGTAATTTGCGCTTTGATTTCCTCATTGTGTTGTGAACTTAGGAATGGGACGAGACCTGAGGTTCTAGGAGCTGGGAATAGTGTTTACTGATCTGTTGGTTGATCTGACGTTCCAATGGGATCAGAGCATGTTCCAACCAATGGCTTGGTAACCCCAGGGTGAGGCGATGCACGAGAGGCTTGAGAATGCCTTGATGACGGCGATGTCCTAGGCGACGATAACGCTTCTTGAAGTATTTATCCTGATCCAGTTGCCATTTCCGGCAAAAATGCTCCAGACTATGTAGTTCCCAGGCATCACTCCAACGCAGGCTAAAGTATAGCAGATCAGCTCTCGTGACTGGAGGATCTGGAACATAGGTCACCACAGCAGCAGGCTCACAATAAACTGAGCCCCCAGCATGGAGAACGGAAAGGCAGAAGTCAATATGCTCGCGGGTGCTGAGTAGATCTTCGTCTAGAGGACCGATCTGCTGAAAGATCTTTCTGCGTACTAACATACAATGGAACTCAGCAAACTCACAGGGTTGACGGTGCAGTTGATCTCGAACTTCAGCAAGGGGACGATTGACAAAGTAATGCTTCTCGTGGATCTTGCGCTTGGTCTTCCTACCTTTCACTTGGGTCAGAATGCGAGCTTCGCCACCGGCTAGATGGATCTTTTGATGCAAGGGTTTGCCAATACAGGTGAGGGGACAGACGATGGTGGCTTGGGTTTCCTCCGCACAATGGATCAGGGCCTCCAACCACCCTGGCGCGACCTCCACATCATTGTCGATGAATAGGACATATTCCGTCTCAACCTGTTGGAGTCCTAGGTTCCGTGCTTGGTTAGGGGAGAGAAATTGATCGGAGCGGATCAGTTGAAGTCGACCCTGTTGAGATTGGTCCTCTAGATAGGTTTTGATCGGTTGGGGGGAACCCCCATCTACATAGATCAGTTGGAAGGGAAGGTCTGTATGGGCATAGATGCTCTCCAGAGAGGCACGAGTATGGCTGAAGCGTTCCCGAGGAGAAACGATGATAGTCACTTGAGGTTTCATGAGACTTGTTTGGGGAAAGATGATGGTTGGTGCTGGCAGATATCCTTAGGCAGTAGCCATGAGTGAGGACCCATGATGAATGAGGCTCGGGGACTGTTCGATCCCTAAAACCTGTTGGTACACCGATCGCCAGTGACATCGCTCCACGATGGGAGCCAGATCCTGTACTGCCGTTTGACGTGCTTTCTGAGCTAGCTGCTGGCGCAGGTCAGGGTGATCGATCAGGGTACGGAGTGCTGCGGCTAGGGCGTTTCCATCTGCCGGAGGCACAACCCAGCCGTTCTGTTGGTGAATCAAGATCTCGCCGATAGCGTCACTGGAGGTCCCCACCACAGCTCGTCCGGATAGCATCGCCTCTAATAAGGCATTCGGACATCCATCATGGACGGAAGGCATGACAAAGATATCCACCCATAGCAGATGTGCGAGGGCATCTAGGCGAGGCATCATACCTGTTGTGTAGATCCGATCCTGTAGGCCCTGCCGCTCGATCTCCGCCAACCAATGATCTCGCTCCTTGGGCTCAAAATCACCGATCAACAATAACGTGAACTCTCGATCTGCTTTCAAATGCTGACAGGCTTCCAACAAATGAGTGATCCCTTTCTTCTCTCGAAATCTTCCTAGGGAGCCGATCACCGTCCCCCGGCAGAGGTGCGGCAGAGTTGGAGAAGGGAGCTGATCGAAATCAATGGGGGCGATCGAGTTCCAGAAGGAGACAGAACGGGATCTGATCTCAGGAGCAAGAGTCTGAGCCCGACGTAAAAGATCGCCACTGACGGCGGTGACCCAATCAGAGTTTTGTAGAACCCACTGGATCTGACCGAAGAGTTTATCTGAAAAGATATGGCGGTGGAGATCGCTGCCTCGAATGCTATTGATCACAGGGATCCCTTCTTCCTTGCCCAAGAGAGTGGTGACAAAGCCAGTCTCGTTGATGAAGAACCCGTGTAATACATCAAAGCCATGGCGACGATGCAACTGTTTGAGCTGAGCGAAGATTTCGCTGTAGTAATCCTGGATCATGGGGGTCTCAGAACACCCTGGATAGTGCAGACGATGCACCAAGATCCCATCTTGAATGGTGGTCTGGCGACTTTGCGAGTCGAGATCTCTCACTAACCGATGCTTGGCACGGAATACAGCCACATGTACCTGATAGCCCTCCTGTTGTAACATGCAGGCAATACGATGGACAGATTCGCCAACCCCGCCGATATCTGGAGGAAATTCCAAGGTGGTGATGCAAACTTTGCGTTGATGGTGAGCAGTCATATTTAACTCCTATGGAGAATGAGAAGATGGATGAAGCACTGGACTCTAGTGATCCCACAGTTCTAGGCGACAGCTTGACCCATGGGATCTGACTGAAGTAGCTGATTCAGATAAAGAGCCGTGTTACGGGCCCCGTCCAGATCGATTCGGATCGAGGCTGGATCTTGGCTCAAACAGTGGATCACCTGCTCAGCCAGACGACTGGGCTCCAGATCCTCGGGCTGGATGATCGAGCTCAACCCCAGATCCGCTAACTTTTGGGACCGGATCCGTTGCTCTTGATCATCATTGCCGGTAAAGGCTTTCATCATAGCGCGCACTCCGGTGGAGAGAACGTTCATCGTAGTGTTGTACCCCGCCATACTGATGGAGAGCTCAGCATGTTGCATCAGACCCACTAGATTAGGAGTGAACCTCTCGATCCTGAGATTAGCAAGCTCCGATCCACGCAGATGCAGAGACTCAAAGACAGAATCAGGGCAGAAAGGACCCGTAAACAACCGGATCTGATGAGGGATCTGTTCAGCCAATCTTGGAGCAGCTGCCACCACAGATTCCAAGAGATCGTGGCCAAAGCGTCCTCCCCCCACACTGACTAAGATCAAGGGCTGATCCTCTGAGGGGATCTCGCTGGCATCAACGGGAACGATAGGCTGAACCACATAGCCTGTATAGTCCACCTGACAGTCCAGATCGGCTACGCGTGAGAAGCTTTCCTCTAAGGGGTGGAACGTTGGATCTCCGTGGATCAGTAGCTGATCGAAATAGCGGTTGATCAGCTTGCAAACCTTTTCCTCATGGCGCATCTGATCCTGTTTGGTGACCACGATATCTCGCAGACTGCACACCACCCTCGCCTTTTGTTGTTTGGCTTGCTCCAGTAAAGGGATCAACTCAAAGGAGAACCGTCGTCGCCCGAAAGGGAACAGCTCCACCACAAGAATATCAGGATCGAAAAGCTCTAGGGCTGTCAACATAACCTGTTTACGCTTGGCTTCGATCTCGTCCAAGGAGTGATCCGATGAGACAACCTGGAGGGAGCGGAACTCTGGATCGGTTTTGATCGCAGGCAGGTTGACCATGTTGACCCCCGCAGGGATCTGGAAACCGGGTACCTTCTCTCCCCCATTGATGAAACAGACCTCGAAATCGTTCAGCAACGCTCGGACGATCTCCATGCTGCGCACCAGGTGGCCGATGCCCAGGATATGTTGACAGTAAAACATCAGTTTCTTCATCGCTGACCTCAAGCAGGTAAGGGTTGGTAAGCTGTGGGCAATAGAGCTAGATCTGAGGATTCAGAGGGGGAGTGAAGAGAGAGAATCGAGTCCCGAATGCGGGGTAAACCATTCATATCCAGGCTGATCTCGGGAGGGTCCTGTTCGAGAGTGTTTTCCACCATTTTGATCAGGCTCTCTGGAGTCAATTGATCGGGGTGGATGAATCTCAATAACCCTAAAGCAGCCATCCGATCCGCTCGAATCAATTGCTCAACTCCAGGCTTGATCCGGGGGACGACAACAGCCCGCTTACGCAAGGACAAGATCTCAGAGATCGTGTTGTAACCCGCCATGGAGACGATTAGATCCGCTGCTTCCCAATACGCCATAGGATCTTCCGTGAACTCCAGACCTTGTACCTGGGTTTGATTCTGGATCAAAGCGGCGATCCGAGATTGCTGGGCTGCCGGTAGGTCAGGGCCCTGGATCACGAGGCTGTGGAGACTGGAGCCCAAGGACGTTTGACGAATTGCCTGTAGATAGGTATCCAGCAATAGAAAGCCATCCTCACCGCCCCCTGGAGTCACGGCTACCATGATCTGATCTGGGGGTATCCCAAGTTGTTTTCTGATCTGGAGCGAGCGTATAGAGCTTTTGGGTTTGCGGATATACCCACAGTAGCGGATTTTAGCCTGTAGATCTTGGGGGATCTGATACTCTCGACAGAGATCGAAGATCTGAGCACAACCCACAACTAAAACCTGATCATAGTAGGACCGCATGGCTCCGTAGGTGTCCTGAACCTGCCACTCCTCAAGGGTACGGCTCGGCGCATCGAGAATGTCACGGAGCAGCAAGAGGCAACGAGTTCGAGGAGAGCGCTGGCGTAGAGCCTGTAAGGTGGGTAGGAGCTCCTGACCCAGGCCATAAGGCTTTTTATCCACTAGAATCAGGTCCGGCTGGAAGGCTAAAGCTGTTGAGCAGATCAACTCCGAGCGTAGCTTGAGGGTGATATCTGCCTCCTCCTGAAGATATTTGGCGGAGAGTTTCCCCTGCTCATCTCTGCGAATACAGGGCAGCTTGATGTAGTCTAACCTGTGTGGCAAACGGAAGCTGTGCAAGAGTGGCGATCCTGAGATCAACAGGATGGAGAGATGACTCACTGTATTGAGGAGATGATCACAGATCGCCAACATGCGACGAATATTCCCAAGCCCATAGGCATCATGGGAGTAGATCAAAAGTTTCATCAGAGTATGCCTCAGATCACGATATAGTTCCCGTGAGGATCTATGCTGCCTCGGTGAGGGAATGCAGTGACAAAGGGGGTGGAGACAGGAGAGTGGTGGCATCAGGTGTTTGAGTTGGTCGCCCGAAGCTGATCACCGTGAAGCCCACCTGTGCTAGGGCCTTTGGATCCAGGAAGTTACGGCCATCCAATAGGATTGGAGTCCTCATCAGAGATCCCAACTGACCATAATTGAGGTCCCGAAAAACGGGCCAATCAGTGACCAGCACCAAAGCATCACTGTCCTCTGCTAACTGTTCAGGTGTCGCCACCAGGGTGGCAAGTTCCAGATCAGGGCGGTCTGTCGCTCCAGAGAGTAGGGGATCATAGGCTTTCACCGTTGCTCCCAAGCGGTGCAGGTGTTGGATCAGATCCCGAGCGGGAGCCTCTCGCAGATCATCAGTATGGGGCTTGAAGCTCAGTCCCAGTAATCCAATGGTTTTGCCCTTGAGGATCTTGAGGATCTGTTGCAATCTCTCGATCGCCAACCCCCGTTGGGTCTGGTTCACGACAACGCTAGCCTCCAGGAGGGCTGGAACATAGCCATAATCCCTGGCCGTATGCACCAAAGCTGACACGTCCTTGGGAAAGCAGGAACCGCCCCACCCTAAACCAGCCTGCAGAAATTGGGATCCAATGCGCTGATCCAAGCCGATCCCCCGAGCCACCTGGGTAACATCGGCCCCCACCCGATCACAGATACTGGCCATCTCATTGATGAAGCTGATCTTAGTAGCCAAAAACGCATTGGCTGCATATTTGATCATCTCCGCTGAGCTCAGATCCGTGACCACTAGGGGGACAGATCGGTTCGGAGCCGTTGCCGTCTCACCGGTCAAAATCGGCTGATAAAGTGTCCGCATGCGATCGATCGCCTGAGAACTATGGCCCCCTAACACGATCCGATCGGGGTTAAATGTGTCATGAATAGCTGATCCCTCTCGGAGAAACTCCGGATTGCTAATCACATCAAAGGGCAGATCGGTCTCAGCGCCCCACTGTTTGAGTTCCTCCATCACTAAAGATCGCACCCAATCCCCCGAGCCAATGGGTACGGTTGACTTATTGACGATCACTCGGTAACTCCGATCTCCCTGAGTTACCCGCTGAGCGAACTGTTGACCGATGCCTCGCGCCACCGCCTCCACAAAACGAGTATCTGTTTCTCCTGTGGGAAGAGCTGGGGTGCCTACGGCGATGAATAGGATCTCGGACGCTGCGACCCCTACCGCCAGATCCGTGGTGAACGATAACCGTCGGGCCTCTATGACAGATCCCAACAGCTCCTCTAACCCCGGCTCATAAATGGGAGATTGGCCCTGTTGCAAGCACTGAACTTTTGTTACATCTGTATCTACACAGATCACCCGATGACCGATATGGGCTAGACAGACCCCTGTGACGAGACCGACATAGCCGGTACCGATAACGCAGACTTGCATCGCTTACTGACTCCTACATCATGCTGCTGTGAAACCTGGGCTGAATTGGCCTTAGCTCAGCCTTATCCTTTGACATTCTTACTTTATGAAGCTTGTGTGAAGTTGTGATGAGATCTTTGTGAAGGAGTCTTCATGAATGTAACAGGCTCTTAGCCACAGGTTACAAAACTTCATGCTTTACCCCTGATCTAGTCCTGGAGATCGCTTAGCTCCCTCAGCACCCTGCTCATCGGGGTCTGAGGTTGGCAATGGGACTGACTGAAAAGGGCAGTCGTTCAAAGCTGAGATCCACCAACAGGGGATCGATCTGGGACTTGCAGCAAGATCATGACCTGAATCAGCTGTGACTGAAGGCAATAGTGGACTCGTTAGCGGGATCAAGGTGGCTGTAGCGTCGCATGAACAGATCGAGGGTAGGATCAGGGAAATAGCCTTGTTTAGCCAGGGTTGTCCCAAAGTAGACATGGGATCGTTTCTGGATCTGAAGGGCCTCCAGGATCTGTGTCTCCGTCACTAACCCAGCCGCCTTGAGATACTCACCGATGGGATGTTTTCCAGCCGGGATTGGCACTTTAATGGCATCGATCTGTTCCATAAACCCCAGGGTTTGGGCTGAGATCTGACCCTTTTGGATCAAGATCTCGCCAAATAATTGGCCTTGTTGATCGGCCTCCTCTTGAGCGACTCTGATCTCCTGAGGAGTGGATAAACCTATCTCGATCAATAAACTCTGTAAACCCGCCTGGGCCTGCTGATCCTCAGGGGTCGGGATCCGGACTCGATGAAAGCTCATAAATAGGCGACTGCCCAACTGGATCCAGTCTCGATCCCTCAACTCGTGGGAGGTTTGCAGACGTTCCCCATTGACAAAGATCCCATTGGCGCTAGGCTTGCCCCCCACATCCCCATCTCGTAACCAGTAAACCACACCCTTCCCTCGGCTAAAGCGACCGATATTACCATGGATCCGGGAGATATATTGCTCCTTGATCTGCACCCAACAGCAGGATTGACGACCGATCCGGATCAGGTCTTGATCGAGGGGAATGAGCTGGCCTGGGACATCGGGCTCCTTGGGGAGTCCCCTCAGACCATAGATCATCAGCAAAGCCTCCGGATCAGCCGTGGATCCATAGGCTTCTGCTAAGAGAAAGCGAGCATATTCTAAACTGATCATCGAATCAGCTCCTTCTCACGCTTTTGCCATGGATAAAGATCCCTAGGATCCTCAAGCGATCCTCAGGATCTGAGAGCTGATCTCTACCCCCAATCTGGGATCACTCATTCTGTTACACAAGACAAGTTTAATCTATTATGTTGACCTGGGTAAAGAAGTTACTGAGAGATCCTTAACCTTTGCGGGAAAGTGCAGATCTAGGAGGTGTATCCAGAGTATGTCACTGTTGTTATTGAGTTCATCAAGTTTCCATTAAGTAGGGCTGTGGATCGGACTTGTCGCCAAGTTTTATACATGTCTATCGCACTCTAGCAGAGCTTCCGTGATCTTCCAGGGACATGAAGGAATCCTCACAGCTCGTTCATGCTCATTTCATCTCCAGATCAGGGATCACAGGAGGTTTAGGCCGGAGAGCGCTTAGGATTTGATGCGATAACCCATGCCCCGCACCGTCTCGATCCAGTGATGGCCTAGCTTTTTGCGCAGGTTTCGCACATGCACATCCACCACATTGGAGCCCGGATCGTAGTCGTAGCCCCAGACATGACTCAGTAACTGCTCTCGACTCAACACCTGACCCGGATGTCGGAAGAATACCTCCAACAACGTGAATTCGCGGGCGGATAGCTCAACACGGTTTTCCCCATGACAGACCTGTCGGGTGCGTAGATCCAGTTGCAGATCCCCTAGGGTCAAGATCAGGCTGGTTGGGGTGCCGGATCCGGAGTGGGCTTGGCGCAGCTGTACCCGAATGCGGGCTAACAACTCCTCAAATCGAAAGGGCTTGGTGATGTAATCGTTGGCACCATCATCCAATCCCGACACGATCTGGGGCAGTTCATTACGGGCGGAGAGAATGATCACCGGCAGATGGTTGCCCTGACCCCGCAGGGTCTCCAGCACCCGAGTCCCATCCCCATCACCAGGTAGCCCCAGATCCAGTAATACCAAATCGAACAGCTCTCCCTGCATTTGTTGGATCGCCTCCGCTGCGGTGGTGGCGGTGCTGGTGGAGAAGCCATTGGCCCGCAGGCCTTTCTCCAAAAAGGAGACGATCCGAGGCTCATCTTCAACGATCAGGATCCGGGTCATGGGGACCTCACAATCAATGTCACAACCAATGGCATGGCGAGATCGGCTCAGCTTATCCTGGAACGGGGATCCCGATGGGGTGACGGATGTAGAGGGAGAAGCAACATAAAGGTAGCTCCCTTTCCCGATTGGCTATACAGCTCCACCCTACCCTGACAGGCGGTGGCGATGGCCTTGACGATCGACAATCCCAGACCCGCCCCATCCGAGCGCCGGGAATTCGCACTAGAGCGAGCGAACCGCTCAAAGATCCGTTGCTGATCTGCCAGGGCGATGCCGGTGCCCGTATCTCTCACCCAGAAACAGACATGGGCATCACTGAGATCCGATCCTAAACCAATCACCCCTGTTGTCGGGGTATGCTGGATGGCGTTTTCCACCAGGTTCAACACCGCCTGAGTGATCCGCTGCCGATCGAGACTCACCTGTCCCCTGGCTTTGGCATCCAACTGTAACTCCCCTTTGACCAGCCCCCTAGCCTTGTTGTAGATCTCCTCCGTCAACCCCTCCAGCTCCACCCAGGCGGGATTAATAAAGTCGGGCTGTTCGGACTGGGACAGCAACAATAGATCCCGGACAAATCGGCTCATGCGCTCCGTCTCATCCAGCACCAGATCCACCACCTCCTGCTGTTCCGGCGGTAGCTCCCCGATCAGATCCAGATGGCCCTGAATGATGGCGATGGGGGTGCGCAGCTCATGGCTGGCATCGTTGATAAACGACTGTTGGTTGGCAAAGGTGGCCTGCAGCCGATCTAGCATCTGATTACAGGTTTGGGCCAGAGTGGCCAATTCCCCAGATCCCTGGGCAGGAATGCGTTGAGACAGGGTGGTAGGGCTCAGCTGCCGCAGGGTGTCCGTGATCTGTCCTAAAGGCTGCAGGATCCGTCCTGAGATCCACCAGGCCAGGAGCACCACCAGCACCCCATCCACCCCCAACACCCCCGCCACCACAGCCATCACCGCCTTGATCTCGGCTCGCTCCACCTGAGTGAAGAGGAGGCCATAGATCAGAGGCAGGGCGATCAGCAGAAACAAGCCCATCAATCCGGCGTACCAGAATAGGATCTGGGTGCGGATCTCCCTCAGATCGATCCTCCAGATCTTGGGGGCCATGGATTTAGATAGGAAGTGATACGGTATACTCTCGTTCTACCACCGAGAAGCCCAGGGTTGCCTCCCGACTATGTTCCCCCTGCAGCAGGGTGGAGTCCTCACCGCCGATCAGACACTGGATCTCCTCCGATTGAGTGCGGGGGGTAACCAACAGCTTCACGGTCAGATCCTCATCGATACTGGGATCTTGAGCCGCCGGATCCCCCGTGGCCTCAGCATAGGCGGTGACGGCGGTGTTGAGATCGGCGGCGTTGATGATCACAAACTGAGAGGTAAACTCACCATCCTCCACCTCCACCGGCAGCTGGGTGGGGCTGAGACAATAGCGTTCGTCATTGCTCCCCAGGTAGAACCGACAGGTGCTGATCGTGACCTGAAACCCATCCGGCAGGTTAGTGGATCCGGACACGGATACAAGATTCAGATCCCGTCCCTGTCGCTCGGTCTCCTCCACCATCAGATCGGCCTCCAACTCCACGTCGATGGGATCGGTGGGAGCGCAATTCTCTTGAGCCCAGGCCAGATCGGTGACTCCCATCAGGGCAGCCAGGATCAGGGCAGTTAGGGGAAAACGGATAGGGGGGATCATACTCAATTCTCCTGCAGGCATCCACAAGGTAACGTGTTCAGTTCTCGGGACACCAGAGATCCCCCCGAAGTTCCGAGCGGATCTTGAGGTTATTGCCCCTGGATCAGCTGGAATTGGGTGGAGCGGGTTTCGCCGTTGGCGGTGGCGGTGAGCTCGATGGAGTAGGTGGTATTGGGCACAGCCACGGAGGGATTGAGGGAGAACTCAAAGGCCCCTTGGGAGTTGGCGGAGATGGATCGATCAAACAGGGTTCGCTCCGTTCTCACCAGACCACCGATGGAGTTATTGGCCGTCACCAACACTTGGACCGAGGCATTGGGGGCCGTCGTGCCCTGGATCGTGAACCCAGATCGGCCCTCGATCACATCCCCATCGTTATAGTTAGTCACCTGCGGGGTGAGCGGATCAGTCGCTGTCTCAGGGGACTCATCCAACTCAACCGTGGTCAGGGTCTGAGCCGTAGTGGCCCCCTCGATTAGGCGCACTGGCTGATCGGTTGTAGCAAACCGCACCTGCCCCCCCTTCTCCAGCCGAGCCACAACGATCCCTTCCCGAGTGGTATCCTTGGCCTCCACCAGGACATTGACGATGTAGGTGCCGGAGGTGATCTCCTGGGCCTGTAGGTTCTGGACCTGTTCACCGTCTTGGATCAGAAACACCGTCACCTGACTACCAGGAGTACCCTTGACCGTGATCAATAACGTCTGACCTGCCGCCAATGGATCGTTCGCCGCGTTATGGGCCATGGACTCGATCTCGGCGGAGACTGGGGTGCTGACGGTAAAGCTCCAGGTCACCCGCTTGGGCTGATTCTGGCTATTGGTGAACTCCAGCAGCACTGTATGCTCCCCGGCGGAGAGAGGTTGGGTAGGGCGATAGCTAAAGAAGTCCGGTGTGATCACTGACTGATTGGTGACATCCCGACCGTCCACGATCACCTTGACCGTCTCCGGTCGCACCGTCACTCCATTCAAGGCCTGAAAGGAGGCCGAGATCGGGGAGCCCGGATCCACATCTGTCGCCGAGAGGGCGGGACTGGGGTTGATGATCTGTTGGGCATGGGCCAGTTGCGGAGTCGTGATCACTCCAGAGCAGATCACCCCCACCAGCAGGGGAGCCCACCAGCGATTGCCATTACCAAGAGGATTGCGAGCCATGCTTGAACGGTCCTTAATCTTATCAACATGCGTTCTATGAAGATCTTTACTGATAATCGAGATCCTGTCCATGAGGCCAAGGATCGGCTCCCTGTCGGGAGCGAGTCAGATCAGTTACTCTAAGCCTTCCCGATCTGGTCAGCATCAACCGAGGGATCCTCCCCCTCGAACCGCAATGCCGCAGGCTAATAGACGTAGATCCCACCGTCCAACCGCAGATCCAGGCAATGGACACCATAGACATCGGGGCTAACCGTCACCTCCACCTCGATCCAGTTATCGGGGATCGGCGTCACCTGATACTCCACCGGGGCCAGCATGGGGGTATTAATGGCCAGACAATTGGGGATCCGCACCTGAGTCAGCTCGATCTGCTCTCCCGCTTGCACCTCGGTGACCTGGGGAAAGGGATCCGCTAGACCATACTCTAGGGGATGGGGGGTAGCGTTGAGCACCCGAATGCGCACCGGACGTCCGGGATCGAAGCGAGCTACCGCTTGAGTCGGGGATTGTCCATAGGCGATCTGAATGGGGGGCTGAGGTTGAGCCAGGAATAGTCCCACGCTTAACCCCCAGAACACACCCGATCGCCATCGTTTGATCACTCTCACAACCCTCCCCTCTACTGGAATGGTTCCTATCGCTTCTCAAGCGAATCTACAGGGGCCAGATGTAGGATCCCTACGTCACCATGCAGAATCGTTCGATCAGAGTCGATGAAGCGAGACAGAGCGATGATCTCATCTCGCCCATAGCCTCAATCATACAAACTCCGCACTAAGTAGATCGGCAAATGAGGAGGCCAGCCGGAGATCGTGGATAGTCGGTATAGCCCACCCTCTTGATCTAGAAGGGATCTATTTACTCAGCAGGTGGGGCCTCTGAAGGGAGTCCTGTGACACTCTCTAGCTGAGATCTCACGGTGCCACCTACCTCCTGTTCAATGACTAGGGTTACAACGACTGGCTGGGGTTGCTGCGTGGAGATCCCAACGAAGTACGAGTCCACCTTCATGGGTTTGCAGACTCGTCAGGGATCTGTGCTACGTACCTCAAGCTACACCAGCGGAGGACCTCTGTTCAAAACG
>CAYSEO010000061.1:0-17036 GCA_964429885.1 uncultured bacterium | reverse complement strand
GGCCGCCACCTTTGTCCTATTCGATCGTGAAGCGTTCTACAGGAACCAGGAGGAGAGGCATGGATGAGAAGTTGATGTTGATGTTGCCCGGCCCCACTCCCGTTCCTGAGAAGGCCTTGCTCTCCATCGCCAAGCCCACCATCGGTCACCGCAGCAAACCGTTCTCCGCCCTCCTGGAGGAGGTTACCGAGAATCTGCGTTGGCTCCATCAAACCCAATCCGACGTCTACACCCTCACCGCCAGCGGCACCGGCGCCATGGAGGCCGGGATCATCAATGTGCTCAGTCCTGGAGATCGGGTCCTGGTGGGGGTCAACGGCAAGTTCGGCCAGCGCTGGGCTCAGATCGCCGAGACCTTTGGGATGCAGTGTGAGCGGATCGAGTCCGATTGGGGAGTGCCCTACTCTGTCGAGATCTTCCGGGAGAAGCTGGAGTCCGACACCGAGAAGACCATCAAGGCGGTGATCTTGACCCATAGCGAGACCTCCAGTGGGGTGCTCAACGATGTCCAGGGGATCGCGGCCCTGGCCAAGGCCCATGGGGAGGCGTTGGTGATCGTGGATGGGGTGACCAGTGTTGGGGCGGTGTCTGTGCCCATGGATGAGTGGGGCCTGGATATTGTCGCCTCCGGATCTCAAAAAGCCTACATGTTGCCGCCGGGCTTGGGCTTTGTGGCGGTCAGTCAGCGGGCTTGGGAGGCCACCGAGCGCTCCACGATCCCTAAGTTCTATTGGAGCTTCCAGCAGGCCCGCAGCTCCTTGCATAAGGGCACCACTCCCTTCACCCCCTCTGTCAACCTGATCTATGGTCTGCAGACCACCCTGCAGATGATGCGCCAGGAAGGACTGACCGAGATGTGGCAACGGCACGCCCGACTGGCGGCGGCGACCCGAGCTGGGGCCAAGGCCCTGGGCCTGAAATTGCTGCCCAATCCAGAGTTGGCTGCCAGCCCCTCAGTGACAGCCATCTGTGCCCCTCCTGACATCGACGCCGATCAGATCCGCAGCCTGATGCTGAAGCAGTTCGATATCGCCCTAGCGGCTGGACAGGATCATCTCAAGGGCAAGATCTTTCGGATCGGCCATATGGGCTTTGTCAGCGATCGGGATATCCTGATGACCCTCTCTGCTCTGGAATCCGTACTCTATACCGTGGGCTACACCGACTTCACAGCGGGAGCTGGGATCAAGGCCGCTTCTGATGTGATGGCCAGCGCTTAGGGAAATCCCTCTCCTGTCTGTAAGGATCTGGCTCTCTAGTCACGAATGAGGCAACATGAACTAAGGCCACCGACCATGGGCGTAGCGATCGGTGTATCAAACTTGATCCTGCCGGTTTGCCAAGAAAGGTGTGGTCGATCTGAGTGACGGTGAAGGGTCAATAAAAAAGACCAGCACCACATCGGCTACTGGTCCACTGATTATGCTTAGGGTCCTGATCAACTCCTTGATCAGGACCCTAACGTTTCCTACTGAACCGTCAAGTTGATCAGGCTCACTGTGTCGTTTTCGGAGTTTGCGGTCACGACCTGGTTGGATCCTGGGATGAACACGATGCCCTCGGGCTCCAGTTGAGCTTCCTGATCATTGCCCACCACATAATTGGGGCTACTGGGATCCGTGACCAACACCACGGTGTCCACCAGCTCGATGTTGGCGGGATCGGTGATGTCATGGATGGTGATGGCGTCAGAGCGCTCCAGGGAGGTGAACACTAACACCCGACCGTTGATCTCCCCTGTGGCTACGACTTCAGGCTCCGGACCCTTGTCTTCACACCGTTGGGGCAACCGCAGATCCACCACCGACTCCTCGATACTGTTGCCACTGTCACCCAGGAGTGCCCCATCGGAGATCCGGAAGACGCTGATGCTACGAGCACCAAAAGGACTGCCAGGACCATTGTTCAGAGCTGCGGCGACATTGTCCTCATCCGCTGTCACGAACCAGGGGAAGATCGGGGTCAGGGCCAAGCCATCCGGCTCCCGAGCGGAATCGAAGGTGGCTGGGGGCAAAGCGTTGGCATACCCATTGCTGCTGAGGCAATCCCCTTCACCCGTATCGCCATCCACATTGATCCCCATGACGGTGCGCAGACCCAGATCCACGTTGTTGACGGAGAAGGCGTTAGGCACCCCACTGGCCTCTGTGCTGGTAACACTGATCAAACTAGCGCCATTGTTCTCCTGCAGAGAGGCGATGATCGTGGCGCTGTCGGAGCTGATGGTAACGGTCTCTGGCTGAGGATCATCAGGGAATAGGATCGGTCCACCAGTAATGTCGACCTGGGTGGTCTCTGTCAGTATGCCATTGCCCAATTGGGTCAGATCCAAGATCGAGATACTGCCGGGAGGCGGTGTGGGCAGGTTCTCCTCATCTCCCTCAGCCTCATTGGCCACTGCCGCGAAGGCGCCGTTGGGAGCGATCGCTACAGAGTCTGGCCCGATCCCCACTTCGACAGATCCCAGGATGTTGAGGGAAGGGAGCTCTACCGCCAGCACCAAGCCATTGGTCAGATCGTCATCCTCCTTGACACCCACCAGGGCAAAGGTGCCATCGGCGCTGATGTCCACACCGGTGAAGTCAGCTCCTCCAAATCCAGGGGGGGGGACGATGCCCAGATCGTCAAAATCAAACCCACCGGCGATGGAGAGGCTATTGCCCCCGATATCGATCAGGGTCAGATCATCGCTGCCCACCAACACGGCCTGAGTGCCACTGGGGGCGACATCGATCAGCTCGGCATTGACATTCTCCAACAGATCCACAGCCTCACCCCGTACGAAGGGAGGAGCACCACAAGCGGCAGAGCGGGCGATCTGATTGGCGGCGATCAGTGGATCCTGACCGGGCTGATGCACGATCACGCAATCTCCTTCATCCACACCCTCGATATCCAACTGACCGAAAGCGACCTCTAGGAAGCTGGACTGAGGCTCGGCCCCATAGGTGGAGAAGCCAGGGAAGATCGCTCCAGGGAGACGCAAAAACTGAGCCGATCCCACCGTGAAGTTCGGAGTGGCCAAACCGGAGATCTGTACTGAGATCTGGAAGGTCCCTGCGACCCGCTCGGTGACGAAGGGATCCAGTACCACCCCACCCGGTAGCTCTCCACCAGGGATGGCGATGATGTCATCAGCAGTCAGATTGGCATCGGGGGCCAGAGCATTGACCACATCCGCTAGATTCTGGGGGTTCCGCTGTCCAGGGGGTAGGAAGGTGGCAGCAAAGACCACCAGAGAGTCGTCCAGATCGGGAGGAGGCACGCTACCCCCAGCCACGAACTCAGTATTGACCGCATCTGGTACCGGATCCAGATCGGCGGCCAGGAAGTTACCGGCGGGGAATAGCTCGTTGGCTCGGGTGGCGATGTTCTCGGGAGTGCGCAGGTTGGGGGGCAGATCGCTGAGGGCTCGCACCAACACATAGTCCTCAAAGGTGACCGTGGTGGGATTCCCTTGATAGATCAGCTGAGTGGCTTCTGTCTCAGAGGTACCGGAGATCATCACCTGGATGTCTGCCTCCGTTACATCCCCCAGATCGATCTCATCGATGGGACCCATCTCCACTAGGGCGAACTCAGCTGCTGGCAAATAGGTGGTGTAGCCAGACCGCAGTTCGATGGGAGAGGCCACAAAGGTCACCCCCTGGATCTCGACCTCAGGTGGGAGGGCTTGGGGAGAGGCGATATCGATCTGGGTCAGACCAGCAGCGGGGGTGCTGGCGGAGGATTCCCCTAGGGTGAACACGCCGGTGGCGCTAGCTTGGGTTTGGCCCGTAGATGCTGTGGGGGTGTCTTGGGTGGACAGGGTGGTGAGGCCATCGGAGCCACTGCCGCAGGCTTGCAGTAGTACCAGCGCGATCGCTAGGGGTAGAGAGGAGGCTTTCAGCCCAGTGTATGATTTCATGGTCATCCTTTGTATCAACAATGCTAGGTATACCCGGAACTTGCGGTTGAGATCCAGTCTTTTTCAAAGCCCTGGATCCGAGGGAGCAACCCTAGAGATCAACATCGATCCACACCAGCCGGTGGTCGGAACTGGGGAAACCATTGGGGAAGCTGGGATCGAAATTCCCCACCAAGGGGAACAACGGATCTCCCTCCGGCGGCCAGAATACTCCGGCGTGGAGTAAATTCAGATCGATGGAGGGCAACACGTAGTCCGCCCGCAGATTCCCTGGCGCTGGATTGTCATTGAAGTCTGCGGTATCAAAGGCAGGATTACTGATCTGGCCCAGATTGGCTCCCCCCTGACGTGCTGCTGCATCGATCCCCCCCAGGCTGGAGGGGGTGAGGGAGGTATTGGTGAGCGGACTCCCCAGGATCTGATCAGCGGCCCCAGGGAAACTATCCCCGTCGTTAGGATCCGAGTTTTGATCCCCCATGATCACAAACTTCGCTCCTGGAGCTAGGCCGCCGCTGGGATTGCCAGGACCTTCCACGTCATCGTAGATGTAATCCCCTAGGCCCGGCGTAACGTAATCTCTCCAGAATCGGATCTCATCAAAGTTGCGTTTGCCGTTGCGATCCTCGGGACCATCGAACACCGGTGGAGTGGGATGGCTGGCCAGGATATGGACGATCTGACCGTTGATGTTGATGGGGATATCCCAGTGGCTCTTGGAGGAGAGTCGGAAGATGTCGATGGCTTCCTGAGAGTAGAAGTCCGTCAACGGGTTATCCGTGGGATCATCCAACAACAAACTATTGGGCATATCCTTCCACAGGAACAATTGGAAGGTGCGCACATTGGGCAGATCGATCGGGAACTTGGAGTAGATCACCTGAGCAAATTGCCCTGGGAAGAACCCGAATCCAAAGGCATCATTGGCGTAGTCAAAGGTTCCTGGGGTCGTACCTACCACACCGTTGTTATCCAGATCCACTCCAGAGGCCACTCCTGTATTGGAGGGGGCCAGATAGATGAACGGATAGTTAACTGGGGGCACCCCATTCTGAGACACCGCCAGATAGTTATCCCGGAACAATTCCGCCGCCGATCCATCCGCCACAAAGTCAAACTCATTCACCAGCAACACATCCGGATTCACCCGCTGAATGATCTCCGCGACGGTCTGAGCCTGAGGGTTATTGGGGGTGGAGAGATCGTTGACCAGATCCCCTTCGTTATTACGATTCAGAGAGGCATTGAACTGAGCAATCCGAATCCCGCCGACATCCGCAGCCGGATCACAGGCCCCAGTACGAGCGATCTGATTACTGCCGATCAGAGGATCCTGACCTGGCTGATGGACGATCACACAGTCATTACTATCCACTCCTTCGATCTGAATCTGATCAAAGGCTACGGTCAACAGACTGGATTGAGATTCTGCCCCAAAGCTGGTGAAACCGGGGAAGATCTCGATCAGCTGCACGAACTCCGCTGCCCCCAGGGAGAACTCAGAGGTCCCCAGATCCGGATCTTGAACGGAGATCTGGAAGGTGCCCGCCGCCCGCTCTGTGACGGAGGGATTGATCACCACCCCACCCGGCAATTCACCCCCTGGGATCTCGGTGATGTCTTCAGGATCGAGGTTGGCATCGGCAGCCAAGGTGTTCACGAGGGCGGCCAGGTTCTCACGGGTACGTTGATTGGGCTGTAGGAAAGTTGCGGCATAAACCACCAGAGCATCATCCAGATCGGGGGCAGGTACGCTACCTCCCGCCACAAAATCAGTATTGCTTTGATTGGGAACTGGATCTAGATCCTCAGCTACAAAGGTGCCATCCGACAACAACTGACTGGCTCGGGTGGCGATATTTTCAGGAGTTCTCAGATTGGGCGGTAGATCGCTCAGGGCTCGCACCAATACATAGTCATTGAAGGTGACCTGATCGGGATTGCCCTGGTAGATCAAAGAGGTGCCTGCCCCCTCAGTTGTTGCAGTGTTGACCTGAATATCCGCCGCCGTGACTCCAGGTAGGGTGATCTGTGTGATCTCAGGTAGAGGTGTGAGAGCATCCTCAGCCCTAGCGCCATAGGTGCGATACCCGGAGCGAGTGGAGATCGGCAGGGCCATAAAGGTGACCTCCTCCACCGCGAACTGATCGGGAGCCTCAGGGGATCCGATCTGGATCTGAACGAGTCCGGCAGCAGAGGCGGAGACGGGGTCGGGTAAGGTGAATACCCCGGAGCTACCCGGTTGCAGGGCGGGAGCGGATCCGGAACCTGGTAGAGCAGTAATCGAGTTTGAAGATCCACCACAGCTCTGCAGTACGGCCAAGAGCAAGGCAGAACACACCCAGGCAGATCCCTTGGAAAAGAAACAATTCCGCATTGTGTTTTCTCTGATGAGGGAACAGTGGAGCACGGACCTTGGAAAAGAGTGATCCCCTGAACGACCCAAAGTCATGCAGGGGATACGCATCACATCAGATCAACCAAGATCTAAGCTCTAAGAGCTCAGGCTCAGGGCAGGATCGTGTCGCCACGAACGTTGAGGTTCTGGATCCGCTCGTCCTGTGCGGGTGGGGTGTCTGCCTCATTGAAGATCGCGATGGTGCCCAGGAATGTGGCCAGAGCCTCTTGCTCACGGCCCACATCCAGGAAGCCATCATTACCGGGGGTGGTGTCCAGATCAACCCGATTCTCGCCGAAGTCGTCGAAGGGATAGCCATCTCCACCATCAGCCAGGAAGTTGAGGGTGACGAGACGAATATCCGCACCAGCCTGAACCACACCATTCTCCACCAGGACCTCAGTCACATTGCCGTTGGCATCGATCAGGGCCACATTCTGCACCCGAGTTCCAGGGGTGGTGACAGTGCCATCCTCAGCGAACGCGATCGCAGTGCCGTTCGGATCGAAGCTAAACTTGACACCTCCCACCTGGATCGTTTGTCCTCCGCCAATGTTGGCGACACCATGCTCCAGCAGGAACTTCAGCTCCTCTCGACTCACAGTCAACAGGGTCAAGCCGTTGTTGAAGGAGAGGACGTTCTCCACATCCAGCTGGGATACTTCACCCTCCATCTTGCCGGTGACTGGATCCGCTTGCGGGGGCACCCGCTCACCCGCTGGATCCGAGAGGATGGCGCCGATGCTGTTGCGGATCCCCCCTCCGTTCTTGATGGACACCACGATATCGGTTTCACCGCTGAGCTGTGCAGCAACAGCCAGGTTGGCATCCGCCGTCAGGTTACCCAAGTTGGTCTCTTCAGAACGAACTTCGTTCCGGATCCCGTTGAGAAACTCAGAGGTCTCACCGACGATGTTGGTGTCTCTGTCGATCAGGTCGGCCAACACCGCATCAGCAGCATCCTGCACACTCTGAGTGGGAGCCGCATTGCCGGATTCCGCCACACCCTGGGTATCCGTGGCTACAACCCCGCTTTCCAGACCGATCTCAGCCAGCAGGCCATCCTCGTCAAAGCCCGCGATCAGACGACCCACATAGGTGTACTGACCATCGGTGTTGACCACCGCCACCGGCTCTCCAGAGGCAGAGTTAAAGAGGAGTGGATAATCTCCCACTCGGGTATCTCCATCCCGCAGCCGATCCGTGGGAGTGGCGATCCGAGACTGGGAGCCCCCAGCGATGATGATGTCAACATTCTCTAGCAACCCGGCCAGTTCGATCTCGTTGTTGAGATCCTGCAAGTGAGCCAACAGGATCACCTTGTCAATATCAGGGTTGTTGGCCAGTAGAGCATTGACCTCGTTCTGGACGATCTGAGCCAAGGCTGGGTTGTTATCCACACCCCCCGGAGGAGACACCTCAACCGTTCCAGGGCTGGAGATGTTAGGTAGCAGAGGAGTGGTGGCTCCCACCAAACCCAAGGTCTCGCCACCCTTCGTGATCACTGCGCTCCGGGCCAATTGACCGGGAATGGTGCTGGCTTCCTGACCATCGGCGGTCACCAAGTTGCTCAGATCACTATTGTTGGAGTAATCCAGGTTGGCACTGAGGTAGGGGAAGTTGCTACCCGGGAAGTCCGGTAGATCTGGCTCGATCAAGCTCTCAAAGGCGTCGGTACCCAGATCGAACTCGTGGTTACCGGGAACGGAAGCCTCAAACCCGATGTGGTTGTTGATGATGATGTCCGCTTCGCCATTGGTGCTGAAGAAGAATGGACCGGGGATGTAGATATCCCCAGAGGCGAGCCGCAGGGTGGTGGCAAAGTCATCCACCAAACCGTTGACCACAGCAGAGAAGTTGGGGGCGTTGGTGGTTGCCTCAGTGTTGGCTTCCTGATCCGCTGCGTGCAGGATCTGAGCGGTGAATACGGCGGGCTTGCTGGACAGCAGAGCATCGGGATCGCTTTGGAAGGTGAGGCCATCATCCGGCAGCACACAGGCCTCGGTGCGGGAGAGCTGATTCACCAGACGCTGTGGATCCTGACCCCCCAGATGCACGATCACACAATCGCTGGGGTCCACACCCATGATGTCCAGCTGAGCAAACTCAGGGGTCTGTAACAGGCTGGAATTGGCCTCCGCCGCATAGGTGGTGAAGCCGGTGAAGATGGTGGGCAACTGGACGAACTCCACAGATCCCACCGTGAAGCTATCGGTCATCAGATCCGGATCTTCCACCGAGATCTGATAGGTCCCTGCCACTCGCTCAGCCACGGGTTGGATCAGGGGCACCCCGCCAGGGAGGCTGCCGCCAGGGACAGCGATGATGTCATCAGCGGTCAGATTGGCATCGGGGGCCAGAGCATTGACCACATCCGCTAGATTCTGGGGGTTCCGCTGTCCAGGGGGTAGGAAGGTGGCAGCAAAGACCACCAGAGCATCATCTAGATCAGGAGCAGGAACGCTACCCCCAGCGGCGAAGTCGGTATTGACGGAATCCGGCACCGGATCGAGATCGTCGGCCTCAAATTCGCCGTCCTCGAACAGCTCATTGGCCCGGATGGCGATGTTCTCAGGGGTGCGCAGGTTGGGGGGCAGATCGCTGAGGGCCCGCACCAACACATAGTCCTCAAAGGTGACCGTGCCCGCATCCCCTTGGTAGATCAAGGAGACTGAGGACGTGTTGGTGGTGAGGTTAGTCACCTCTACGGTGGCTTCCGTCACCCCAGCCAAGGTCAGAGTGGTGAAGGGCTCCAGAATGATCAGAGAGTCTTCGAAGGCGGCCCCATAGGATTGGGCACCACTGACGATCTCAGGCAGTTTACGGAAGGTAGCCTCTTGGATGGAGATCGTCTCTGGCAGAGGTTGCTCTGAGGCGACATCAATACGGATCTCACCAGCAGCCCCCTCCACAGGAGCAGTCAGGGTGAAGACCCCGGTCTCACTGGTTTGAGCTGCAGTATTGGTTTGACCAGCGTTCTGGACCGGCAGGGAGGTGACAGTGCTGGAGCTACCCCCGCAGCTTTGCAGCAAGGCGATCAGCAGGGCTGCTGGCAGCGCCGATCTACGGGTCCACTTGAAGGAAATCATGATACTTGACCTTAGGGATGAACGAATGGACATGAGAGGGATCAGGTGAGGAGGAAAAGCTGGGTTCCGATTGGGAAACGAGGCATCAAAGACACGGGAGCGGGAGATCAGAAGTGCAGAGACCTCTGCTCCCGCTGGGATCTCTTAGTTCCCCAAGTTGAAATCGGTACTGTCGAGGGAGAAGCCGAAGAAAGCGTCGCTAAACTCCCAGTTCTCGGGGATGGGCAAGCCGTCGTTGTCGGAGATCAGATCCTGATAGGCGGCAACGGAGCCCGCATTTTGCCGATCACCGACGTACTGACCACTGGGCTGGGTGCTGATGGGACCAACGTCGATATTGCCGTTGGCCACATCCAGTGAGGTGGGCAGGAAGGAGCGATTGGCGGTGACCAAGAGGGCGCTGTCCAACCACCCCTCGTTACCGAAGTTGAGGCCAAACAGCAGGTTCTCGATCGCTTTCATCCCCTGGAAGGCAAACAGCTGATCCCCAAATAGAGAGAAGGGACCCACGGGGAATTGCACCACAGTACCGATATCGGCGGTGCCATTGGCCGCATCGATCACCACCACCGTGCCTGCCGGGATCGGCTGATCCGCTTCCCAGATCAGCTCGTTCAGCTCACTCTCCTGGAACTGATCATTCCGACCCACAGAGTCATCAGTGAAGCTGATCTGGGTTCCTGCCGCCAGGGGCTCCCAAACGACGAAGGAGAAGGCCTCACCGGAGCGATTCTGGAAGCCGAGGATCTGCACATCCCCAGGGTTCAAGGTGGGAGCGGTTCCGACTGAGACCCGAGCCAGCACCGGATCGTGATCACTGGCGCGGCTGTCTGTGGCGGGGAACTCAACGTTGACATGGACGACATCTACCTCAGCTCCCAACAGGCTGCTGCTGACCAGGACATGATCCAGCACCTGAGAGTTGCCCTGGAAGATAAAGGTGTAGCGCTCATCCGGAGGTAGATCGTTGATCAGGTTAGTGAGACCCACGCTCTCCAGACCCGTGACCGGGGAGACGAACTCAAACTCGTTCAGATCCCCGATGACACTGACGTTGGCATCACTATCAGCATTGAGCAGATCCGTCACGAAAGCTTGAACCACAGCGGATTGCCCTTGTCGCTCATCCAGGCCACCATTGATGGCCACCTCCTCCTGACGTTGCTCAAAGGGCTGTTCCACACCCAAGATCGGGGCACTGCCGCCCTAGGAGGAGAAGTGATTGTTGACGATCGTGAAGGTGTTGCCGTTGAAGGTGAACTCCGCTGCCAAGGGAATACGGGCCTCGAAGAAGGGAGTGCCAGGATTATCGGTGTCCTCGGCATCTGCCAGAGCGGTCACTGTGCCGACGCTGACTCGGGCTGGGTTGTAGAGGAAGGCAGTACGGATGTTGCCGCCCGGCTGACCCCCTGTGGGCCGCTCGGTGTTGACCGCATCAGGGATCGGCAGTACCTCAGGGTTGTCGATGAACGCATAGGTGGGACCCCCCGCCGCTACGATCCGATCGATCAAGGTTTGCAGGGTGACATCCGCTGCGGTGACTGCTGTGATCTCAGCCCCATCGTTGTCCTGCACCTCTTGCAAGCCGATGATATCGGGGGAGTTGAGGTTATTGACGATCTGAGAGGCAATGGCATCGAACCGACCATCTCCTAGGTCATCGTCGATCTCATCCTCGTCTTGATCATCCACCAGACTGACGTCCTCCACCTTCGGATCCAGGTTCAGAACGTTATAGGTGGCGATGGTCAACTGATCGGGGCCGGGGCTCAGGGAGGAGGACTCCGGTTGCAGCTCCGAGGGGGTGATGTTGGGGGTAAAGTCCTCTGTGGGCAGGATCTCGAAGTTGCCGAAGGAATAGCCGATCACACCAGTGACATCCCCCAGCTGGGCCCCAGTGATCACCTCAGGGAAGCTGAAGTTAAACAGGCCAGAGTCCTCATCCACCTGTACCTTCTCGGGATTAAAGTCATCGGGGCTGATGTTGAGGGTACCCCGCGAGCTGATCCCAGAGGCATTGGTGCCGTTGTCCACCACCGTAAAGATCTCGCCGAACTGGTTGGTGCCCGCGATCGCTAGGGCGCTTTGAGCGGTGACCCGCATGCTCTCTAGGGATTCAAAGAAGTCAATGCCATCGGTGGTCGGATCAAAGTCAGTCAGATCGGAGCCGGTGTTGATGATCTCAGAGGGAGGAATGCGACCGCCTGCCCCGATCAGGATGGGCGTAGGAAGGGGATTGCCACTGCTGATCACGGTGATGTTGTCGACGCTGCCCAGCTGAGTGGTAGGCAGGTTGCGGGTGTCGGTATCGCCGGGGAAGAACTCACTGACGGTCGCCGTGATCTCGATCAGATCCCCAACTGCCACCGTGGGATCCCCACCGGTAAACACGAATAGAGCATCCGAGGTGGCATCATCGCCGTCCCCGTCGGGATCCTGCAGATAGAAACCGTTGCTATCCACCGCCGTCACTACACCACTGGTGGTCACCGTATCTCCAGAGATGGACAGGGTATCCGGGGGCAGGTTGGCCAGATCCACGTTGACCAAGGGAGAGGTCTGACTGGCGCCTTGGATCTGGGGAATGGTAGTGCCCCCAGGCGTCGGAGTTGGAGAGGGAGTGGGGATCGTGCCGGTATCGATAATGAAGTTGTCGATGGCGAAGTCCTCAAACCCGGAGTTGAGCTGCAAGGTCAGCCGTAGATCTAGAGTGGAGCCTGTACCCGCGATCGACTTGACAAAGGTTTGAGCATCCAGACCCAGGGCAATCGGACCATCCCCCACGCCATCGCCGTTGGTGTCCTCCCGGAAGCTACCGTAGAACTCCTCATCCCCTCGGAACTCGATCACCCGTTGGAATCCACCGCCATCGATCTGAGCTTCCACCAAGATGAAGTCCGCCTGATCCGGTCCAGATCCTCCATCACCGCCGAAGGGATCCTCAGCGAAGTCACCGCTAAACCGCAGGCTGGATAGACCTGAGATGTTGAGCCCTTGCCAGTCAAGCACAATGGGCAGGGTGGCGCCTTCCCCATCCAGATCCGATCCCGCCAGGAAGTTATCCATCAGGCTGGTGTAGGCCGGGACATTGGGAATGGGATCGCCACCAAAGTCACCGCCACCGGCGCCGTCGGAGATCCCGAAGTAGTCGAAGCTGCCATCGGAGAAGAAAGGCTCGCTCTGAGCAAACCCATTGGCATTGTCGAAGGGCTCGTCCAGCACTACACCAGGAGGAGGTGTAGGAGTGGGCTGGCCATCACATCCAGCCGAGGTGGCGATCTGGTTGGCAGGCAGGTTGGGATCGGTGCCGGGATTATGGACCACCACACAGGCATTGGCAGGGATGCCAGGGATATTGATCTGATTGAAGGTGATCTCGATCAGGCTGGAGGCTACATCGGCGAGATAACTGGTGAAGCCAGGGAAGGGAGTCCCCGGTTGCTGAACGAAGTTGGCCGACTCGATGGTGAAGCTAGGCGCAGGGAAAGAGGGGATCTGGACTGAGATCTGGACCGCACCAGCAGTGACAGGGCCTACGGTGGGGGAGACCAGAATGCCCCCTGGGAGACCTTCCCCTGGGATAGCCAGGATGTCTCCTGCCGTAACATTGCTATCGGGAGCCAAGGCGTTGATCACAGCCGCAATATTGGCTGCTGTCCGCTCCTCAGGGGGAAGCAGGAAGGCGGCAAACACAGCCAGTGCATCATCCAGATCGGGAGCAGGCACGCTGCCACCCGCCACATAGTCGGTGTTGATCTGATCGGGGACGGGATCTAGAGCCTCAGCCGTAAAGCTGCCCTCCTCGAATAGCTCATTGGCTCGGGTGGCGATGTTCTCTGCCGAGCGACTATTGGGGGGTAGATCGCTGACGGCTCGCACCAGCACATAGTCTTCAAAGGTGACTGTGTTGAGATCCCCTTGATAGATCAAGGAGGTGGATTCAGAGGGTTGTAGGTTGGTGCTCACCCGAGCCTGGGAGACAGTGCCCACCTGCAGAGTGCTGAAGCCAGGGATAGGATCGAGGATGGAGTTAGCAGCCGCCACATAGGTTGAGGTTTGGGGCTTGAGCTCCACCGGCAACTTGATAAAGGAGGTCTCACCCACCTGGATCTCGGCTGGGGTCGTCTCCCCTTGGGGCACGGTGACGTCGATCTGTAACAAGCCAGCAGCAGACACCGCAGAGACCGGCTCAGTCAGGGTGAACACGCCATTCTGACTGGAGGCAAAATCAGTGTTCTCAACGGGAACAGGCAGTGAAGTGATCGTCGAGGATCCCCCTCCACATCCAGCCAGTAGCACCAGCAGGGCTGTGGTAGAGAGGGCGGAGCGTGACAACCGAGAGACGCGTTTCATGGGCTGACCTCTGAAGATGAAATCGATGGGGACTGGGCTAGCGGGGGAGGAGAAACTTGATGGGATCGGCTCCGGTCATGGAACCCAGAGCTTGGGATCCTCTCAGGAACATCCCTGAGACACGGCAAACTGGTTGGCCGGAACCAAAGGATCAAAAGCGGGCTCATGCACGATCACACAATTGGCATTGGTAACCCCGGCGATGCTGAGTTGATTGAACTCAACTAGGGTGAATGAGCTATCCAGCGAGACGGCAAAGCTTGTGAACCCCGGAAAGAGCTCGATCGAGGTGCGCTCATACAGAGGATCTGCATCGTCTGGGTTCAAGGCTGGGATCGTGAAGCTAGAGGTAGTGAGCTGAGCAGGCGGGATCTGCACTGAGATCTGGAATCGACCCGCTGATTGCTCTGTAACAGTGGAGTTCAGAATGATCACATCTCCAGCAGGAGGAGCGCCAGGGGCTGGAGTGGCTGTGGGGACTGGAGTCGGATCTGCGGGATCGGGATCGGGCTCCGGAGTAGGGAGAGATCCAGGCAATGGAGTCGGTGTGCCACCGGGAATGGGAGTGATCTGAGGTGTGGAGGGGGATCCGGGATCGGGTAGTGGAGGCGCAGATCCAGGATTGGGAGTGGGATCGGACTGGTTGGGGATAGGCACCGGGGCAAAAGCAACCGGATCGTCTGAGGAGGAACACCCACTCAACCCGATCCCAGCCAGCAGGGAAACCACCGTTAGCCAGCGAAAAGATCTAAACATGACTCACCCTCACCTCTAGGATCTGACTCAAATCAGTTTTGGAGCAGATTGTAGGCCGATCGTCGCCGAAAACACGGCCCGACAAACCGACACAGTTAGTCTACACCCCTGTGGCAAGAGTGGGGCATAAAGCTTCGGTTATACGCTTTTTAAGAGACTGTTAACCTCCTGGTTCCAAGCGCGATCTGAAGGAGAGGTTTGGGTGAAGACGCCCTGAGGAAGATCCTTGCTAACCCTACCTAAGGATTCCTACGTGGGTTTGCAAATGACAGTGAGGGACAGGGCTCCATCGACCTCAACACCTTAGGGGAGACTATTTCTGAGCCTGATTCTGAAGCAGAGAAGGACGAGGAATTATGCTTATGGATCAGATTCTTTACTGAGAGGGAAAACAATGCTCCATAACTCACATCCGCCTGGGAACTCTCCTGATCTAGATCAGCCTATCTTTAGACATATTCACATTGATAGATATCAATTTCTTTAACAGGGCTTACTCTAGGGTTAATTTCCTAGGTGTTGGGAGAGATAAACGCATCACGATCCTGATCAAGGAGTGTCTTTACCACCCAGCCCTGCTACCTGGTATACCATAGATCGGCTCTTGTGGGGCAATGGATGCGATCTCGACTAGAGCAACTCATGACCCACCCTCGGACCGAGATCTTATTAATGATCTTGATCCTGCTGTCGGTGGGGGTGGTGATCGGGGAGGTGGCCACAGGTCCAACCTCTCCTCATTGGCTGATGGGGCTGGATCTGGGTCTGACTGGGATCTTTGGGGTGGAGTTGGGGATCCGCTGGGGGATGGCTCGTCGCAAGCGGCGGTTCTTTCAGGTGTACTGGCTGGATCTGATCGCGGTCTTGCCCTGGGGTGGAGGTCTGCGGCTGTTGCGACTGTTGCGGTTGCTGCGACTGATCCGAGTGGGCCGTTTACTGAACCGGCGGCTCTCCTATGGGGGCTCTGCGTTCACGGGCCGGATCAGTTTGCAGATCAGTTTGGTAACGGTGGTGGTGTTGGTGTTGATCGGGGGGACCCTAACCCTGTATCAGGTGGAGCCGGATGGAGAGAGTCCTTTTGGATCCCTCACGGAGACATTTTGGTGGAGCTTTTTTACCCTAGTGGCCTCAGAGCCGATCGGGGGAGAGGCGGAGACCACAGCGGGGCGGGTGGTGACCTTAGTGATCATGGTGAGTGGGTTAAGCTTGTTCGCAGGCTTGACGGGGATCATCTCGGCGGTGATGGTGGAACGGTTACGAGCTGTGGTGGAGGATCAAGGGGTGGATCTGGAGGAGCTACAGGGTCATGTGGTGATCTGTGGTTGGAATCGGGGGGGACATTTGGTGATCGAGGAGCTGCGTTCTGATCCCGCCTTACGAGGCCAGGGGATCGTGATCGTGGCGGAGTTCACGGAGATCCCGGAGCGAGAGCTACACCGTATCGATCGGACGCAGCTGTTTTTCCACACAGGCGATTACACCACCATCGATGTCTTGGAGACCATTGGTATCCAGCGGGCGGCCCAAGCGATCCTCTTAGCGGATGCCTCCCGACCCCGCAGCGACCAGGATCGGGATGCGCGGACGGTGCTGGCGGCGTTGACGATTGAGAAGTTGAATCCTCGGATCCATACCTGTGCCCAATTGTTGGATCGGAAAAATGATGTGCAGCTGCGGGTGGCAGGGGTGGAGGATGTGGTGGTGGGGGATGAGTTGACCAGTCACCTGATCGCCACTTCGGCACGTAACCAGGGGCTGACGGATGTATTGACGGAGCTCCTGACGGTTCAGATCGGTAATCAGTTCTACAAGATCCCGATCCCTGAGAGCTGGGTGGGGATCACGTTTGCGGAGGCCAGTCAACGGGTGAAGCAGGTCTTTGACGGCATTTTGCTAGCGTTGGAACGACGACGAGGGGGGGAACGGGAGTCCTTGGTGAACCCAGCGGCAGAGACTCGTCTGGACCCTCAGGATCAGTTGATCCTGATCGCGCCTCGTTCGCCTCATCGCAATCGACGGTTACCCGAATAGGTCGGCAGAATTGCTTCGAGGTGCAGTGTAGGGTTTGTGTCAACATTTTGGCTGACAGTCCCAGTTCCTTACTCGCTCTCTCCGTAGATCTTACCATTGGGCATGATCACATCCTTCAAATTGGCCCCGGTCAACTTCACCATGATCTTGTTAGAAAATCCCACTTTGGCATCCGTGAGGTCAGCTCCCTGCAGATCCGCACCACTCAGATCAGCCCCGATCAGGTTAGCCCCCTGAAGGTTGGCCCCTCGCAGATCCGCCTGTAGCAGATTGGCTCGAAACAGCTTAGCTCCCGCCAGATTAGCCTCCCGTAGATCCGCACGATGTAGAAAGGCATCCGTCAGATCCGCCTCCCGCAGATCCGCCTTGCTCATCTTCTTGCGCTCCAGGTATTGCTCCCGCAGATCCGCACCCCGTAGATCTGCACCTGTTAGATCACCGACCTGTCTGCCGCTGCGATCCTGGGTGTCTGGAGTGACGTACTCCTGTTTGGGGGGTGGGGGCG
>CAYSEO010000060.1:0-17044 GCA_964429885.1 uncultured bacterium | reverse complement strand
GTAGTACTCAATCAGGCCCTCAGCGGAGAATCCCTGGCCCTCAAACTGATATTGACCCTCCTTGAAAAACTCTGTGGCTGCCACATCCAAAGCCAGAGCGATCTGCTCACCCGGCTTATATCCCGCCTGCTGGATCGCGGTGATCAACAGATCGAGGGCGGCAGCGTTGGAGCTTAGATCGGGGGCAAATCCGCCTTCATCCCCGACACTGGTTACCAATCCTTGCTTCTTGAGAACCGACTTGAGGGTGGCGAATACCTCAGCTCCATACCGGAGCGCCTCCTTGAAGGAAGGAGCACCCACCGGCACGATCATGAACTCCTGAATATCCACGTTATTGTCCGCATGGGCTCCCCCGTTCAACACATTCATTAGGGGCACGGGCAGTAGGGTGGCGAAGGGTCCCCCCAGATACCGGTAGAGGGGCAGATCCAGAGTATTGGCCGCTGCTTTGGCCGTCGCCAGGGAGACCGCCAGGATGGCATTGGCCCCCAGCTTCGATTTATTGGGAGTCCCATCCAGATCGATCATTAGCTGATCCACACCGGCTTGATTGAGGGCATCCACCCCCAGTAGCTCCGGCTGGATCGACTCCTGGACATGCTCCACCGCCTTCAGCACCCCCTTTCCGCCATAGCGTTGGGGATCGTCATCTCGTAGCTCATGGGCCTCAAAGGTGCCGGTGGACGCTCCACTGGGAACCTGAGCTGTGCCCACCACACCATTCTCCAGTCCCACCGTGGCCTCCAGGGTCGGACGTCCCCGTGAGTCCAAGATCTCCTGGGCCTTGATCCATTCGATTGCAGTGTCCATAGACATCCTCCACGCTGCCCCCTAGGGTAAGGGAAAATTCCTAGCATCTCCCCTGAGTCCAGAAATCCTTAAGAATGCGGGCCGGATCCACGGGTAACTCCTGCGTGGGATACCCTAGGTGAGGCTGGGGCTCCTCCCCATTGGGAGCGGATCTATATCATGAGACAAGAGACCTTAAAATATCTCACCGAGCGGGATTGGCAGCTGCTACTGGAGCAGGCTGAAGAGGTCACCTATGGCAAGGGAGAGACGATCCTGGCCCAGGGATCCCAACAGCGGGCCATCTTTCTATTGGTCGGGGGTTACGCCAGCATCGAGTCCAGTCATGCTGATCAAGGCATCTACCTGAATCAGATCGGCCCAGGGGAGATCTTTGGCGAGATCTCTTTTTTGGAACAGTTGGGAGCTACGGCTTCTGTGATCGTGGTGGAGCCCGCTCGGGTGCAGGTCATTCCGGAGCAACAACTCTCCACTCTCCTCGAGACCGTCCCAGGGTTAGCGACCCGGTTCTATCAGTCCCTCTCCCTCACCCTGGCTCAACGTCTCCGCCAGGTGATCGACCGGCTAGCCAGTCTTGTGGAGGTGGTTCCGAGAGGCCTTCCCTCTACTGATGCGGAGTACCACTCTGGCCAGCTGTCATGCCCATGGGCGTCGTTATGCCAATGACTACCAGATCGGGGAGCTGATCACCCACAATTCACCTCAAGGGAGGGAGGCTTGGGGACGGCGATCGATGCTTGGTTTCTGGCTCGTCCCTTCTGTTAAGCTCGTCGTCAGGGGGGACAATTCTTAAGCGATCAACTGCGCCATCGCCTATTGGTTCAGGGCGGATCTGCCACTCGGATCACCAGTTTGGCCTGTGGCAATAGTCGCGAGATGTTTGATCTGCTGGAGAGCGATCCCAACCTCAATGTCCAGATCACCTGTATCGATCCCAATCCAGCCGCCCTGGCTTTTAATGTGCAGACCTATCGGCAATTGGGCGTCACGGATCGGATGACCTTTCTGCAAAATGATATCCGGGCCATTATCTGGAAACAGGAGGAACTCGCACTCCCTCCTCAACAGATCATCTATGGCTTCAATCTCTGTGACCGTTGGTCTGATGAAGATGTAATCGCCCTACTCAATTGGATCTATGAGGGTTTGGTGGATGGGGGCGTGGCGATCCTCAGCAGTTATCAACCCAATACCTCCGATCGTTTGTTACTGGAGTATATCCTCAATTGGAAGCTCTGCTATCGAGGTTCAGAGGATTGGCATAAACTGATCCAAAACTCCCGATTCGATCTAGCCCAGTTAGAGATCCAGGCGGTCCCCTCCGGATATTTATTGCTCACGATCGTGACCAAAGCCTGAAGGGATCCACCTCCTACGCAATACCGATGGTGTTTATCGGGTGGCAGTTCCCTCCCCCTCTCTACCCATCCTCTGAAGGATCACTGGGTAGGGCCACGATCAAGGCCTCTAAGACACGATTCACTCGACTCAACCGCAACCCTTGATCATTCAACACCTGACTATTGGGGATGATCGCATGGCGGAATCCCAGTTTCGAGGCCTCCTTTAAGCGTTGTTCCAACTGAGAGATCGGACGTACCTGACCCCCTAATCCCACCTCTCCGATCAACACCGTATGAGGATCCACGATCCGATCGCGAAAACTGGCGGCGATGGCGATGGCAACTCCTAGATCAGCTGCTGGTTCTCCAACGGTGATCCCCCCGGCGGAGGCCACATAAGCATCTTGTTTGGAGAGGGGGATCCCTAACCGTTTCTCCAGGCCGGCCAGGATCTGTAATAGACGGTTGAACTCGATGCCGGTGCTAGTGCGACGGGGGGAGCTGTAACTGGTGGGACTAACTAGAGCCTGGATCTCGACTACCAACGGACGGGTGCCCTCACTGGCGACGATGGAGGCGGTGCCGGGGGAGATCTCCTCTCGATTGGTGATGAACAGTTGGGAGGGGTTATCGATCTCGATCAAGCCTCGATCGGCCATGTCGAAGACGCCGATCTCCTGGCTGGCGCCAAACCGATTCTTAACGGCTCGCAATAGACGATGGCTTTGAAACCGATCTCCTTCAAAATACAAGACGGTATCCACCAGATGCTCTAGGACTTTGGGACCGGCGATCGCGCCTTCTTTGGTAACATGACCGACGATCAAGAGACCGATATTCAATCGTTTGGCGACTCGCATCAGGGCGCTGGTACATTCCCGCACCTGGGAGACGGATCCGGGGGCTGAGGTGAGCTGGGACCAAAAGATCGCCTGGATACTATCGATCACGGCGATCCGAGGGCCGAGGGTTTGGATCTCCAAGAGGATCGCCTCTAGATCGGTCTCGGATAGGAGATAGAGCTGATGAGCATCGACACTGAGACGCTCTGCCCGCAGCTTGATCTGTTGGGCGGATTCCTCGCCGGAGACATAGAGGATCGGTCCTGCCTGGGCTAGGTTCTGGGCGGTTTGTAGCAGCAGTGTGCTCTTGCCGATGCCGGGATCGCCACCGATTAGCACTAGGGATCCAGGCACTAGGCCACCTCCCAGGACTCGATCGAATTCCCCAAAGCCGGAGGGGATGCGGGGATGTTCGTCAGGGGGAACATCGGGTAGAGCAACTGAGGCGTGGGGGATCCCGGCGGGTTTGACGGAGGTGGAGCGGGAGTTGGCGGAGAGTTGGGAGCGGGGGGATTTGGGATCGGGGGCTTTGACCACCTCGGTGAGGCTGCCCCAGGATTGGCAACTGGTACAGCGCCCCAGATATTTGACGAAGCGTTCGCCGCAGTTGTTACAGACCCATTCCGTTTTGGTTTTGGCCATTGTTGATCCGGGTGCTTACTCTCCGATGCTTCGATCATAGGCTGAGCTTGGGGTGACTTGGGGTGACTTGGGGGAGGATGGCACCAAAACGGATCTCCAGAATCTCTAGGAGATCTGTCAAACGAGCTTATTGGATCCCTTGCTAGAGGCCCCGGTGGCTCCCTTGCTCGATGCTCCTCTGGATCCCTTGCTGCAGACAACTCTGCTCGATTTGCCTCTCCTATATATTACTCAGATGACTATGGACTGGTGGAAGATCTTCGATACCATTAGCTTTGATCTCTAGGAGGTCTCAAAACCAACATGATGCTCAAGTTCAGCCAGATCCTGATCGGAGTATTTCTTCCTGCTTGGCTGGTGGCCTGTGGCAACGATTCCGCTTCATCCTTTGTTCCACCTCAACCCTGTCCAATTGGAGGGTGCCCCAGTGAGCTGCAGGTTCATAATCCCACCGGATCTTGCCTTGCTCCGGACAGCGGGGTGCGTGTAGGCTACCACTACCCGTTAGACTCCCAGTGGATCCCTGACTGTCAGAATCCTCTCAGTCGAGAGTACTGGCGTGTGTTTGTGACATCAGAGGGAGAAGTCTACACCTCTCCTCGCATCGATGCTGAGATCAACTCGCCATTTCAATCCCCTTTTCAGCCCATCTGCCAGGATCCAAATCATGAACTGGCCCCCATCGTTGAGGACTACAGACTTTGCGCACCCATGGTGAGTGCTACGGATCTCGCTCTCCTCCCCCAGATGTCTCTCTCGGAGGCCTTGACACTGACCCATTTTCTCCATCAGCAACTACGGTTTGAGGTCAGGACTGTTGATCTGTCTGAAGTGGACTCGTTTGAGACCCTCACGCCCTGGCCCATTCCCTCAGATATCGTTGCTGCCTGTGAGCTGGATCCCGATCTCAATTCCCCAGAACTTTCTCAAAGATGTGAGCAAGAGAAGACCCGCCTGCAGCGTATAGAAGAGGGATATCCTGCCGATCTGGCCGGTCGTCGTTATGAAGGTCCAGTTGGGATCGAGTTAGCCCATCGTCTTAATCAACTCTACGGCATCACTCCGGATTAAGCGTAGCCTTAGGTCAAACGAATGTCATGCCCTAGGGAATGTGGGGACTGCAATATATCAGGTTGCTGGTTGAGGAGATTTTCTTAAGCCTCCCCAAACCAGGATCCCCTGTGCCACCATCAACACAGCGCTCATCAGAAACGGAGCTGCTGGATGAATATGCTCAAACAACAATCCTGCAACCAACGGACCTGTCACTGCGGCCAAAGCACCTGCAGACTGAGCCATACCTAGAAATTGTCCCTGTTGCTGACCGCTGACAGATTGGGAGAGAAGTCCACTCAATGAGGGTCGGCAGAGAGATTCCCCAACATTATAAGTGATCACCGCCAGGATCAGCGTCAAGATCTGATGAGTCTGGGGCAAAGCGATCAGACCTAAACTTGCGGATCCTAATCCCACCAACAACACCCTTCTTTCTCCTAAACGTTTAACCAAAGGACCGATCAATCCTCCTTGCACAATAGAGGCCATCACCCCCACCAGCACGAATAAATAGCCCACCTGTTGAGCTCCCCACTCCCAAGCTTGCCCCAACCAAAGGGCCAGGATCGTATTGGCTCCTAGGAGTCCAAAGGGCAGCAAAAAGGAGAGACCCATCAGGATAGCGATCACAGGATTATCCCGGATTACAGAGCTGATCGGTGGCGAGATCTCCTGCAGAGGCTCAGGGGACTGAGGATCCGTTTCTGCCTGGGATTCTCCTGAGACAGAGACCACTGAGCTGGACTCCGGTAAGAGGAACCAAGCCAGGATCAGAGCGATCCCAGAAGTCGCCGCTGCCGCGAACAAAGGGAGACGCAGATTGGGCTCATCCCCTACTCCCACCAAGATCCCGGCCAAAGCAGGACCGAGGATAAAGCCCAGTCCGAAAGCGGCCCCGATCACCCCCATCCCTTTACTGCGATTCTCTGGGGTGGTGATGTCCCCGATATAGGCTTGGGCGATGACGATGCTGCAGCTCATGATCCCAGCCAAGGCGCGGGCTAGAAAGAGAGTGATCAATGAGGTGGCTAGGCTAAACCAGAAATAGGCGATGCCGCTCCCCGCCAGGCTGAGCAGCAAGAGGGGACGTCTACCGATCCGATCACTTAATCGCCCCCAAAAGGGATTAGCCACGAAGCCAGCGAGGGAATAGATACTGAACAGCATCGTGACGGTACTGGCGGAGGCCCCGAAGGATTGAGCGTAGAAAGGTAGCAAGGGCAAAACGATCCCAAACCCGATTAGATCAATAAAGATACTGAGAAATAGGATCAGAAACGCCCGCTTAGATTGAGTCACAGATCAAACCCTCATGCCGATCGGTCCACTGATGATGCCCATCACCTATGGAGTTGAATAGGCCAACGCCCTTCATTCTACTCAGCCTCTGGTCACAACTAGAGTCGGATCGGAGCTTAAATATTAATTAAGATCTCTTCCCCTGGCCAGATGTCTCCTATACTCTCGAAGGATAAAGACACCTTGACCTATTTCCTATGTTAAGTAGACGTGCTCGCTCCCTTGATCAGCTATTGGACAATACCTACGCGGTTGATATCGGTTACTACGTGAGCCGGGGATGGGAGATCCTGCAGCGGGATCTGGGTGCCTATATAGGCTTCACAATCCTGAGTGGCATGATCAATGTGTTCATTGCCCTGCTACCTGCCATTGGTAACCTGATGCAATTAGGGGTCTCTGGTCCCTTGAGTGCTGGACCTCTGATCTATGCTTTTAAGAGCTGCCGGGGACAGGAACGGGAGTTCAGAGATTTTCTTCGAGGTTTCGATTACTGGATAACCCTGTTGGTGACGATCTTAATGCTCACCTGTTTCAATTTGCTCTTGTTATTACCTTTCGCCTTGGTGACGATCGCTCAGATGTTAGGAACGATAGCGCCCCTTGTACGGGATCAGGTTTCGATCGAGCAGGTGGGTTCGGATATCTACTGGCAGTTACTACCTTGGATCCTCTTTTTAGGGTTGTCCATGGTTGGTATTGGATATGCTCTGCGAGTGTTTTATGCCTTTGCCTTTCCCCTGATTCTGGATCGAAAGCTGGAATTCTGGCCCGCTATGGAGCTCAGTCGCCGGATCATTTCCAAACGTTGGGGAGCACTCTTGCTGCTGTTGTTGGTGACGGATCTGATCAACCTTGGGGGAGCCTTATTGTTTTTGATTGGGTTACTGGTCACCGTCCCCCTGACCCAATGCATCCTGGCTGTGGCTTATGAGGATATCGTAGGTTTGGAGGCAGAGTCCTACTAAAAAATTTCCGATTGATATCGATCTTTTCTGCCGTGTCATTCTGAGGATCTGTGTAGTCCTGGGCATTCCAGGACCGTTCGTTACTGGTACAAGCCGAAGTCCCTAACTGCACTGGATCGACAAGCTAACCTGCTGTGCCCGTTCCGAGAGATGTCTTGCTAACAGTAAGCTTGGCCTTGCCTCGGGCGTCATACACTCTCACTCTCAGACCCCCACACAAACGCTACTTATAGTCTGTCGCCTTATAGTCGTCATTCGTTGACAATGTTAGACTGATCGGCTGGATCGTGAGCATGGTCAGAAAATCGAGTGACACTCTCCGCGCTGTACTGGCTGAGAACATTAAGTCTTTCCGTAGACAAAAAGGTCTTTCTCAAGAAGAACTAGCTGAACAGTGTGGACTACACCGCACCTATATCGGTTCAGTAGAGCGCCACGAACGCAATGTCACACTCAGCACGCTTGAGGTACTAGCCTCAACCTTAGGTGTATCTGTTCCCGATTTGCTTACCAGACACCAAAGTCCATCAGAGGGTGATCAGATGGGGGAACTTAGGTGAGTCTCTCAGAAAAGGAAATTAGCGAAATTATTGCAGCGCTACGTCGCCTTACTCCAGCACAGCAGGAATGGGTTAAGTCTGTAATCCATGCATTCGAATCGGATTGCCAGTTTGACCGAACCCAAGGTTCCGATGTTGTAACGGATGCTGTCCTTAACTCCCTTGGAGATCAGTTGTTAAGCCATCATGCAAACAGCCGTCAGGCGCTAAGTAAAGACCGATTCGAATTCGCGTTTGAGGCTGCTTTAAGCACGGCTGGTATTCCTGCTCAGCTAGTCAAGAGTCGGACGAACCGAGGACACGACATAAACATTTGTGGAATTCCGGTTAGCCTTAAGACAGAGGCGGCGGCTAATATCAAGGACGAATCGATCCACATCAGCAAGTGGATGGAGCTTGGCCGAGGTAAATGGGAGCTGCCGTTGCTCCGAGACCTGTTCCTTGAGCATATGCATAACTATGAACGCATCTTCATACTGCGCCGCTTGAAAGATGTGGGTGCTAAGATCCGCTATGAGTTAGTCGAGATCCCCAAAGTGCTTCTGCTCGAAGCAGAGAATTGTGAGCTAGAGATTCGCACCAATAGCAGACAAAACCCGAAGCCTGGCTATGGCTACGTTAAGGATGATGATGGGCAGCTCAAGTACTCACTCTATTTTGATGGGGGCACAGAGCGCAAGCTTCAGATCAGACACCTGCGAAAGGACCTTTGCCAGGTGCATGCGACTTGGATCTTTACACGTTTATTCCCTTCCCGGAGTCATTCAGCGCCCACATAACAACCGCTTGCGCGCTAGTTCGGCGTACTCCGCATTTACCTCAATCCCCACACAATCTCTGCCCAACTCGTTGCAGACAACGCCAGTAGTTCCTGACCCAAAAAACGGGTCGAGGACACGGCCATTTTGTCTTGAGCCTGCTGCTATGCAGAGGCGAACAAGTGCCTTAGGATAGACGGCGAAGTGGCTGCCTGGGTATGGTTCTGTTTTGATGTTCCAAATTGTGCGTCGGTTCTTTAATTTCTTGTTTGTGTCCGCCGCTGGCTCCATGATTGCCCGCCAGTCATAGTAGTACTTCTCAGACTTCGAGAACAAGAACACATATTCATGAGCACGGGTCGGGCGATCCTTTACGCTCTCCGGTTGGCAGTTAGGTTTGTTCCAGATGATGTCCGTTCTGAGGTACCAACCATCAGTTTGTAGGGCAAACGCAAGCCTCCAGGGAACCCCAATCAAGTCCTTTGATTTCAGTCCTTCGGGTGTAGGAGCCCGGTAGTCCATTGCCCGGCCTTTATTCTTTGCATCTGCATCACGCCAAGTCCGTCCGCCCGAGGTATAGCTGTCGCCGATGTTCAGCCAAAGTGTGCCGTCATCAGCAAGTGTGCGCCGTGCCTCACGAAACAAGCTTACTAAATCAGCAATATAATCATCGACAGTAGGTTCTGCCCCGATCTGACCTGGGACTCCGTAATCCCTGAGCCCCCAATATGGAGGAGAAGTTACAATGCAATCGAAATGTCTATTAGGCATCTGCAAAAGCGTCTGACGAGCATCGCCCACAAGCAACTCGCAACGATCTGTCGTTGTTTCAGCTAGTTGAGCGCCTAGCGTATCACCATCGGTATCGAATAGGTTGAGTATTTGGATGGTTTCATCCATACTTGATGCTCCGCAGTTCGGCATTAGTCACAGCGCAGGTTGTGTCACATCAGATGATCGCTACTCATAATATTCATCATGTCTTGCCCTCGTGTCAAGGTCTGTCAAAGCTGAGTCACTGAAGCATCAGCTCAAGAGTCATGCCCATCTCTGCATCATAATTGTATGAGTAATCATTGTGCAGTTTTTACTTAATTTCTATATGTGTGCAGCCCGCTATCAAGGGTTGCCCGGATCCGACCCCCTGTCGCTTGCAAGCTTTCCTGAGCCTCAGGGGCCGAGATCCCCAATAAAGTCATCACGATTGCTACTTTGAGATCTCCATCGCTCTCCACCAACCTGGCCCGAGCTTGTTCGGGACTCAGATCACAGGCTAGCTCCAAGATCCGTTGGCAGCGTGCCCGTAGCTTTGCGTTGGTAGGCTGTAGATCAACCATTAGATTCCCGAATGTTTTGCCCAAGCGGATCATCACTCCTGTGGAGATCAGATTCAACACCAGCTTCTGAGCTGTGCCCGCCTTGAGTCGAGTCGATCCCATGATCACCTCTGCTCCTACTTGAGGTGCGATACAGATTTGGACTGCCTGTTCTAGGGCTGTGGGACGATTACAGGTGATCCCTAGGGTCAAAGCCCCTTGTTGATGGGCCCAACGGATCCCTCCCAAAACATAGGGTGTACTGCCACTGGCGGCGATCCCTACCACACTGTCGAGTTTTGTGATCTGCAATTGCTTGAGATCGGCCTCAGCCAGGGTTGGATCGTCCTCGGCTCCCTCCACGGCTTGGCGGATCGCCCCGTCTCCTCCCGCGATCAAACCGATCACCTGATCTGGATCTGTGCTGAAGGTGGGGGGACATTCCACTGCATCCAGGACCCCTAGACGTCCAGAGGTGCCCGCCCCTATGTAGATCAACCGGCCTCCCTGCTCCATACGGTGATGGATGGCCTCGATGGCGGCTGCTATGGATCGTTTCTCTAAGGCCACCGCCGGGGCAACCCGAGCGTCCTCCTGACAGATCCGTTCCACCATCTCCAAGGTGGATAGACTGTCGATCTTTTCTGTGGCTGGATTGCGGGATTCGGTGAGGGGAGCTTGCTGGGGAGAGCTGTCGATCTCAGACCGGATCTGACCCTTGGCTGGGGTGATCTGGCCCAGGATCACGGCTCGGGTGGCTCCTGTAGCTTGGGGGAGGTTGCCAGGTCGCCCATGCCAGCTTTCATAGGCCAGGATGCCAAAGGCCATCGCCTCCTTCGCTTGAGAGGGGATCCCCAATTGATCGATCCGTAGCACCTGAGCAAGCTGGAGCTGCTGTCGTAACATGGCCATCAGCGTGTGATTCAAGACCCCACCCCCACTGACGATCACCTGATCCGGGCGTTGGGGCAGAAACTGGCGATAAGCCTGGGCGATACTGCGGGCGGTCAAGGCAGTGACTGTAGCGATCAGATCCTCCCCGGCCATGCCCTGCTCCTGAGCCCGTTGCCAGATCTGATCTGCGCGTCTGGAGCCAAACTGTTCCCGCCCTGTGGTTTTCGGGGGAGGAGAGTGGAGGTAAGGATCCTGTAGCCACTCCTGGACCCAGTCCTCCTGCACCTGACCCGCAGCCGCGATGGATCCACCGGGATCGTACTGATGTTGTCCCTCGGTAAACCGAGCTACGAGGGCATCGATCAACAGATTGCCGGGACCTGTGTCGAAAGCCAAAGGGGGATCTTCAGATCGGTTCAGAGCCGGGAGATAGGTGAGATTGGCGATGCCGCCGATGTTTTGTGCCACTCGCACCCGCTCCGGATCAGAAAACAACAACACATCCACATAGGACACCAACGGCGCCCCCTGTCCCCCTGCCGCCAGATCCCGTGAGCGTAGATCGCTGATCACCGTCACCCCAGTTCGTTCCGCGATCGTGGCCGCATCCCCCAGCTGCAAGGTGGAGGAATGATCCCCACTCGGCTGATGCCAGATCGTCTGACCATGGCTACCGATCAGATCAATTTGGCTGAGATCCAGACCTGCTGCTGCTACTGCTGCCTGAGTCGCCGCCGCAAAGGCTCGACCCAGCTTCACCTGGAGTTGACAGATCAGAGGGCTGTTACTCCGTTCCGGATCACAAGCCAGTAGGATCTCTCGCCGCAGATCCTCACCATAGGGACAGTGGTAATGGTGCAACAGCCGCCACTGAAGTTGAGGTGGGGTCCCCTGCAGATCGAGGAGGGCCACATCGATCCCATCGGCAGAGGTACCCGACATTAGACCCACGACGATCATGCTTCCTCACCTTGATGCTCTTAACTTGCTCTTAACCGTTGCCTGTGTGCCGGGGTTCTGATCTATCCTTTATCTGACCTGATGCCGTCTTAATCATGACCTCAGAGGAAGCCAAGCCCGATCCCAATTCCGACCCAAGGGTCTCCCCCTGGAACCGCTCTCCGGCGGAATGGGTCACCTTTGGGTTCGCCTGTATGATCTTGCTGACCCTGATCGGGTTGATCTTAGTGGATTGGGTGATCAGTCAGAATCGTCCACCAGTGCTACAGGTCCAGACCTCCGGTCCCATTCGGGTGGTGGAGGATCAGTACTACGTTCCCTTCATTGTGAGTAATCAGGGGGGCGCCATTGCGGAATCGATCCAGGTGATGGCGGATCTGATGGTGGATGGCAAACCGGTAGAGAGCGGGGATCAGTCCATCGATTCCCTGTCTGGTGGGGAGAAACGGGAGGGCCGCTTTGTGTTCAGCTTCGATCCGAATCAGGGGGAGCTCCTATTGCGGGTGGCCAGCTATCGTCTGCCTCAACCCCTTGCCCCCTCCACATTACCGGAATGGATGTCGCAACCTGAGCCAGTTCCCCCCGAGGTATCCTTGGAAGTCTCCCCAGATCTGTCCTAGCTCCGGGCTCCAGATCCTAAACCAGCAGGCCCAACATCTGCTCCACAGCCTTGACCACATCTTGAGGTTGAATGATCGTCACCGACTCCAGGGCCCCATTGTAGGGGGTAGGGATATCCTGAGAGGCCAACCGCACCACCGGCGCATCCAGCTCGTCAAACAGCTCCTCCGTGATCCGAGCGCTGATCTCCGCCCCGATCCCGCCCGACTTCATATCCTCCTCCACCACGATCACCCGATGGGTTTTCCGCACTGAGGCGGCGATGGTCTCCATATCTAGGGGCTTAAGGGAGATCAAATCAATCACCTCCGGATCGATCTCAGAGGCCACCAGGGTATCCACCGCCTTCATGACGTGGTAGCGCATGCGGGAATAGGTCAGTAGGGTGATGTCCTGTCCAGGGCGCACGATCTCAGCCTTATCCAGGGGCAATAGATATTCCGACTCCGGTAGATCCTCTTTCAGGTTGTAGAGCAGCACATGCTCGAAGAACAGCACTGGGTTCTCGTCTCGGATCGCGGACTTCAGTAACCCTTTGGCGTTGTAGGGGGTAGAACAGGTCACGATCTTGAGACCTGGCACCGCCTGAAAGTAGGCCTCCAGCCGTTGGGAGTGCTCTGCCCCCAGCTGCTTACCGACACCTCCTGGCCCCCGGATCACCACTGGGATCTTGAAGTTCCCGCCGGAGGTATAGCGCAACATGCCCGCGTTATTGGCGATCTGGTTAAAGGCCAGCAACAGAAACCCCATATTCATGCCCTCGATCACCGGCTTCAGACCCGTCATCGCCGCCCCGATCGCCATGCCCGTAAAGCTGTTCTCACAGATGGGAGTATCCAGCAACCGCAGCTCCCCATACTTCTCATAGAGATCCTTGGTCACCTTGTAGGAGCCACCGTAATGGCCCACATCCTCCCCCAACACGAACACACCTGGATCACGAGCCATCTCCTCATCCAGGGCGGCACGTAGGGCGTTAAAGAAGAGGGTTTCTGCCATGGGACTGACCAGTGAGAGGTGTACAGGAGAGGGGATCCCGTGGACCTACCGAGGGCCGGATCCGATCCCGGATCTTATTTAACCACCTTAAGCCAACCTCCTTAAGCCTGTTGCTTTGCCACTCGTTCCAGATAGGGGATCAATGCCTCCGAAGCTTGACAACGGAGGTAGTCTCCCACATGCATCCGCTTGGCATCGGGACCTGATTGTAGGATGGCTTGCACGGTCAGGGTCGAGACCGACTCACTCCACTGCTTGAGATGAATCCGATCCAACTCCCGGAATAGGCGGGATCCGAGCCACGATGCCTCGCTTCAATCGTTCCGGGCGCTCCGACCAGGCCATCAAGCCTTGGGGTTTTTGATAGAACAATTGGGCGCACTCTAAGATCCCTTGGCAAACCTGATCCAGATCCTCCTCCGGAGTCGCCAGGTTCCCGAATAGATAGGTATGTTTGCCGGGGGCCACAAAGGCGACAGAACAAGGCCGATCACAGGAGCTCATGCACTGGACGGGTTGGAGCGCGAACTGGGAGCCCAAGGGCCATTGATCATGTAGAGGCTGCAACTGTTCCAACAGGATCTCGCCTCGACTCTGGCCCACCCGCTGGCCGTCCTGCCAGGTGCTGCCACAGGTGGTGCAGACAAATAGAGTGTGAGAAGGGGATGGAGACTCCAGATCTGGAGTCTGATCAAAAGTTTGGGTCATCTGTACCTCGCAGACGGTTAACCTCAAGGATGCGAACCCTGGGCGGGCATTCTGACTGAGAGGTCAGTGGATCGGCAAACTTGCTTTGACACACACGATAGGGTCTGTATAAACGTTTTTGCTGATCGACTTATGGATCCTCATCACAGCTGCGGGACAGTGTTGGCTTTACACCAAGCTTTCCCCGTTACCTCTGGTGGCTGCTCCCCACCAGAACCCAGACCTGACTCAGATTACCACACCCTCAGATCGATCTCGATGGAGATCCGCCGGGAACTCGGCAGGGAACGGATTGATGAGAGGGACTTAGCCTGGACCAAGGGAGCAGAGATCACAGGATCTTAGCGATCTCTTTCAGGTAAACGCGCTTAAACGGCTCCTCTGGACCCAGATCATACTGTTCCATTAGCCCTCGGGATTGAATGGAGATCTCAGGGCCGTTTTTAATGATCACCGTCGAGTCATCCAAGATCACCCGCGCTAATAACATCTCCACCTCGCTGGGATCCTCCAGCACGACCATATCGCTGCCCTCGTAATACATGCCATCGGCCTCCAAGATCGATTCTGGATACTCTGCGATCAATAGATCCAGCTTGGGATTACGGAGGAGGTTCTGCAGGTTGCGATTGTAATTCTGATGCAGGATCTTCATGGCTCGATTGATCAACAACCCCTCCCGACAAACTGCCCCAATGGTCCAATCCGGTCGGCGATAGAGCACTTGATCGATGATCTCCTGCAGATCTGCTAGGGAGATGGTATTGAAGGAGAGGATCGGGATCCGGGACTGCTTCGCGACGGGAAAGAAGGTATTCAGGATAGCGGAGGGCACATCCACACTCTCCCCGACCGCTGGCTTGAGGTGCATAAAGATTCCGGGAGCAGCATTGATCTCGATGATCCCCAAGCGGCCTTCCCGCCAGGAGGTGGACAGATCCGGAGCGATCACATCAATGCCCAGACAGGTGAGTTGAAAATGTTGAGCGATATCCTGAGCCAAGATCATATTCTCGGGATGGATCGTCCGAGTGGCATCCAGGCTGATCCCTCCAGCAGATAGGTTCGCCACCCGCCGCAGCAGCACCCGCCGCCCCTTCTCTAACACCGTATCCCGCGAGATCCCCTGTTCCTGCAGACACCGATCCATCTGCTCATCGATCACGATCTTGCCCAGAGGAGAGGTGGGGGTATCGAGACGTTCCAGAGTATCATTCTCCCGCTCCACCAGCTCCATCACCCTGGACCAGCCATCTCCCACCACCGAGGCCGGACGCCGCTCCGTTGCCGCGACAAACTTGCCATCCACACACAGCAGACGAAAGTCCGTGCCCCGAAAGTATTGTTCAACGATCACCCGAATGGGCTGCTGCTCGGGGATACTCTCCACCGCCTTCTCCCAGGCAAACTCCAGATCCTGCTCGCGGCTAATATTGGTGGTCACTCCGATCCCCTTATGTCCCACCACAGGCTTGATCACCACCGGATAACCTAGCTCTGCCACGGTCCCCAGGGCAGCCTCGAAAGAGCCCACCACCTCCCCTTGGGGCACTGGAAAGCCAAAGGAGTGGAGAAACCGCTTGCAATCGTCCTTCCGAGTAGTGAAGGCGGAGTCCAGGTTGCTATCGCGATCGAAGGTGGTGGAGACCCCCCGCACATGGTGACGACCATAGCCATATTGCAGCAGGGATTCATCCCACAGAAACGCAGTGGGGATCCCCTTCTCATAGGCGGCTCGGATCAGGGCATACATGGTGGGACCGCCGTAGACGGAGTCCCGAAATAGCTGTTGGATCTGGGCCAGAGCAGTATCGAATTGAGGGGGATTCTCCTGGGTGATGGCCTCAAACCAATCCCAGACGGCGAAAATGGTGGCGCGGGTGGTGCGGGCATGGAGGGTCTGGATGGCGATGCGCACGTAGTCCCGATAGGGTTTGATCGACCAATGATCCAAATGCAGATCCATCTCCAGCCGGTTGGCCTCTGACACCACATGGGCAAACAGATGGGCCGGGGAGAAATAGGTCTTGCCCCGCAGCTGCGGATAGCGCTCGCTCATCGGATCCAGATAGTGATGCAGGGGGAGGGGTTGTAGATAGCCGGTGGTGGCGAAGTCAAACACCACGGCAGCCACACCCAGATGTGGGTTGGGACCCACGAAGTGTCTCAGGTTAAAGATATCGAACGCATCGCTCTCGCGGGCATTGATACGGGGGATTTGGGCGATGACCTCGCTGACCATAGTCTCTCTCGGGCGTCCTGCTGTGGCCTTCCTGGAGATCTTATCCTGATCCCGCAATAGCCACCTAGGATCCAGACCCAAACGGTCCATCAGGGGCATCTGATCAAGATGACTGCAATCATTTCAATAGACCACCTGCAATAAAGACAGGATAGAAAACGGTTTAGCAAGGCAAGGTTCCTCATAGCGTGTCAGGATCGAGGCCCAACTCCCGTAATCTTTGAGCTAACCGGTCTGCCCTGAGACGTTCCTCTATAGCTCGTTGATCGGCCTCTATAGCTCGTTGATCGGCCTCTATAGCTCGTTGATCGGCCTCTGTTGCCTTCTGCCTGACCTCGGCAAAGCTCTCAAATAGAGTGCCATCAGGCCGATAGACGCTCATCTCCGGATCCACCACCTCAAACCGGATCCCCAAGCGAGGACTGGTCCAGTGCTCGATCACATCACCTCCTGCTAACTCCCCAGTCTCCGCTGATCGAGTCCACACCTTGAGCCGATTGCGATCTGGATCGTAAACATAGTACTCCTCCACCCCATAACGATCATAAAAGGCCAGCTTGCGAGCCATCTCCTTCTGCGTGTTGCCGGGGGAGAGAATCTCAATGGCCACCTGCGGCGGAATATCATTCTCACGATGCTGCACATAGGAGCCGCGCTCTCCTTTTGGACGACCGAAGATCACCATGACATCGGGAGCTTGTCGGATCTGCAGCTGATTGGGAACAGGGTACCACAATAGATCGCCTGCGACAAAGACATTGGGATCTTGAGCGAACAGATCGGCAATGTTTTGATGCAAGATCACGATCCAGCGAAATTGCACGGTATTATCGGCCATGGGTTGACCATCGCTGTCAGGGTAGTGAACCTGATCGGGGTGAGAGGGAATGTGAGAGAGCATCGCACTAGCTCCGCATAGACTCGCTTCTATTGCAGTCGCCACATTTCTTAGGACACCATGATCGTCTGACCTTGGGTTAAGTAGATCAGCAAAAACGTTTATACAGGCTATATAGTGCATGT
>CAYSEO010000059.1:0-17108 GCA_964429885.1 uncultured bacterium | reverse complement strand
CCTGACCCCGCCCCCCAAAAGATCCCCGCCAGGCTCTCGGTGGCGAAGGCGAAACCATCGATAAAATAGGCCGCTAGGGTCACCACCTGCAGGATCACCGTATTGGCGGCCAGGAGCTCCGTACCCAGATCGGCACTGATGTTGGTGAACAAGGCGAAGCTAGAGACCAAAGCCAACGTCCGCACCAGGATATTGGAGTTGAGGGATAGGATCTGGCCAAACGCGGCGGGATCCAAGATCCGGCTCATCACCTCCTTAACCCGAGCCCAGGGTAGATCTCGGGCCACCAAGATCGCCCCTACCCCCAGGGCCACACCATCCCCCAAGGCCGAGGCCCACCCCGCCCCCTGGGCCGCTAGCCCCAGCTGCACAATGAACAGATAGTTAAACACCACATTGGCCCCATTGCCGATGGCGGAGAGGATCAACACCTTATGACCCTGTTCTCGACCCAGAAACCAACCGATACACACCTGCACCAACAAAAAAGCTGGGGCACCCCAGATGCGAGCACTGAAGTATAGGCGTCCCACCTGCTTGACCTCCTCCGATCCCTGTAAGACCCAGAAGCCCACCTGAGCCAGAGGCCACTGCAGCGCTAGGAGTACCAGGCCGATCCCCAATCCCAGCCCCCAGTTGCGCAGCCCCGTCAGCACCACCTCATCCTCATCCCCTCGTCCCACCGCCTGAGCCGTAGTCCCCGTCGTTGCCATGCGCAGGAAGTTAAAGGACCAGTAGAGGATGTTGAACAACACCGAAGCCAGGGCCACCCCCGCCAGATGCTTGATCTCCTCCAGATGCCCCAAAAACGCCACATCCAACAGGCTGGCCAGAGGCACCATCAGGTTGGAGAGCACATTGGTGGCCGCCAACACCAGAAAGCGGCGGGCGAAGGGATAGGTCTGAGGCCGCAGCCAGGATCGGATCATCGGTCTTCTCCCCTGCTGATCCCAGCTGTATCTTGGTGATCTCTCAGGGCTAACACTGGATATGGTGTATAGGGATGATTATGAGAGGATTAGGGCACAACAAGTTGAGTTGTGCTGTCATTTCTGAGGCCAATTGACCCCGATCAGGCAACCGATGGTCAGGGCCGGAAGCCACAAAAAACCCCCAGAGGATCTGGGGGAGGAGTGGTGTGTTGAGGTGATGAATACCTGCATCATACAAGCTGTTCACTGGGAGTAGGTCACCGAATTCCCAAGAGGCTGCGGTTTTTTGCAGATTCCGTAGTGATAAAGAGCAACGACTCAACACTACGATCTTTTACCTCAACTTCATCTGGAATTCCTTGGTGCCGTAGATAGTGTTGTTTGTCGATCTTCTACGGTTTCTAACACCAAATGTGGATGTAAAGATCGGTGCCTCTGTCCACTAGACGGAGCTGGACGCTAGGGGTTGTGTCAGGTCGAGATGGGCGCTGAGTCGAGAATAGTCAAAATTCCGTGACATAATCTCCTGCACATAGCGCATCTTGGCGGTCTCATGCAGACGCACCTGGCCAAACAGCCGCTCGATCCGCTCGATGGTGGTAAAGGTGTCTAGATCCACCGACAGGATCGGCACCTCCAATTCCTCGGCGCGGGAGCGGATGCGAGCATCCAGGGGCATCTTGCCCGTCAGGATCAGACAGAGGGTGGAGGTCTCCAGGGCAGCCAGCTGAATGTCGGTACGGTCGCCCCCGGTGATCACCGCTTTATGCTCGGACTTGCGGAAGTACTTGAGAGCGGAGTTGACATTCATGGCCCCGACGGCGAAGTCCTCCACCATCACATCCATCCGATCGCTACAGCACAGCACGTCTGCCCGCAACTGCAGGGCCAGCTCCGACACGCTAATGCTACGCAGGACTCGATGGGAGGGCAACAGGCCCAACACAGGGATGCGACGGGATTCCAGAAAGGGCACGACCACCTGCTCCACGGTCTGGACCTGATCCTCAGGGACATCATTGATCACCACGCCCGCCAGATGATCCCGCAGTTGATGATGGGCCGACAACAGACCATCCACCACCAGGGGGGAGTGATAGCGGCTGATCAGTAATACCTGGGTGTCCAGTTGCTGGGCCATGTTGAGCAGGGATAACTGGAACATCTCCCCTTCCTGCAGGGTGCCAGGACCTTCCAACAGGATCAGATCAACGGGGGATTGGTCTCGATACTCCCGGAGGGTCCCTAGAGGGTCGGTGGGGAGCTCGGGATGGGCCATGGAAGCGAGCAGCTGAGCGCCGTTGAGTTGCAAAACCGTGGGGGGCATCTCCTGGGGAGACAACTTCAGGGCCTGGGCCATGAACTCCAGATCTGGATCGGTGCCATCCTGGGAGGCTTCCGTTTGCGAACAGGTGCCCATCGGTTTGCCATAGGTGAGGCTAAGGCCCTGCTGTCGCAGATGGCTGGCCAGCCCCAGGATCGCTGCTGACTTACCGCTGTAGGGCTCCGTTGAGCCGATCAGTAACACCTTGGCTACCACTGCCACCTCCTCAAGGTCTGGGTCGGATCCACGCTGGGGATCAGGGAATATGAGGCTGAGCCGATCCGGGGACCTGACCCTACTCGTATTCCTCTACTCATTCAGTGTAACGGAGAGTAACACCCCTTTTGACGTGGGCGCCAAGGTGCGGATTCGGAGGAAAAGATTAAAGTATGTTATTAATGGTCAAGCTATGCGGATAGGGATTAACAACGATCACTACAGAATCCTCTAGTCTCCCGTCTACTGCCTGAGTCCACCGAATCCGTTGCGGCAGAGGTGTGATTCGCTCCCCAGGAGTGCGCTCAGGTTTATCCTTTACCTTTCAACTTCATGGACAGTGCTTGGACGATACGATCCCTCAGTCGGGGCATTAGGAATCAGTTCAGACGGATACCAGCATTGCTGATCCTGCCTAGCAGTGTGGTGTTGGTGTTGGTGTTGCTGAGTCTGCTGAACCCCAGTCTGATGGCCCAGGTGACGGAGCGGATCAATCAGTTCATTTTCAGTCACTTCGGCAACTTCTATCTGTGGTTTGGTCTACTCAACCTGATCATGTTCCCAGCCATCGCCATCTCTCCTCTGGGGAAAGTGCGGTTGGGGGGTAAGGACTCGAAGCCGGAGCATTCCTGGTTCTCATGGATCGCCATGTTGTTCTGTTGTGGCATGGGGATCGGGTTCATGATGTGGGGGGCAGCGGAACCGCTCTATCACTACATGAATCCACCCATACCCGGCACGGAGGGGGATCTACAGCGGGAGGCGGTGGCTTTCTCCTATACCTTCCTACACTGGGGGTTGGAGCCCTGGGCCATCTATGGGGCGACGGCCATGGTGATCGCCTTCTTTGGCTTTAACCTGAAGCGGGGCCTGAGCTTTAGTGCCTTTTTGATCGATCCTCATGAGGAGATGGCCGAGACCCGCTGGGAGAAGCTGCTCCGCCGCACGGCAGATTTCGTCATGGTGATCGCGATCATCTTTGGTATCGCCGCAACCATCGCCACGGGTGTGATCAATGTGGAGGGGGGCCTGGGCTCCCTCACACCGCTCCAAGGGGGCACGGTGACGGAGATCTTGATCATCGCGGTGATCACAGGGGTGTACCTGATCTCAGCGGCCAATGGTCTAGATAAGGGGATCAAGACCCTGAGTAATGTCAGTGTGCTGATGAGCTTCCTGCTCTTGGGGGCGATGATCTGGTTTGGGCCGGAGTTTAAGATCCTACGCACCTTGTGGGAGGATGTGCCCTATTACGTGAGTCACCTGTTGCCGATGAGCTTGGGTATGGGGGAGTTTCGCCAACCTAACTGGCTGAATGAATGGACGATCCGTTATTGGAGCTGGTGGATCGCTTGGGCACCGTTTGTGGGCCTATTTATCGCCATCATCTCTAAGGGACGAACGATCCGGGAGCTGTTGATGGCAGTGATGATCACCCCGAGCCTGTTCAGTCTGGTGTGGTTTACGGCCTTTGGCCAGACGGCGATCGCGTTGCAGGAGACCAGCCAGGTGTTCGGTGACAGTTTTGACTGGTCTGGGATCCCAACCCTATTGTTTGATGTGTTGGGCTTCTATTCCGATTCCCCGCTTCTGTCTTGGCTGAGTGTGGCCCTAATCGCCATCTTCATCTGTAACTCTGCGGATTCCGCTAGCTACATCATGGCCTGTTTCTCCCGGGGCAAGGTGTTGTCGGAGGGAAATATTCGACTGCAGATGATCTGGGGCACTCTATTCGCATTTCTGACGCTGGTGTTGTTATTGACCGGTGGATCTGGGGACTACGATCCCCTGTATGTGCTGCAGGAGATCACTCAGATCGCGGCCTTACCCTTTACGATCCTGTTGTTGTTGGTGTTCGCGCGCTTCATCAACAAGCTCTATGTCTACTGGCGAGATCAGGTGAAGGCGCCCTCATAGAAGGATCCCTGTTTTATCTTGCCCTGTGGGCTAAGATCAGCTCACCACTCCTGTGAACCTTCCCGATCAATGGCGTCATGGTGTCTTTCCTACCCCGCACCTATAAACCTGTGGTTCCACCTTTAGAGAACGGGGATCGTCTCTCCCGCTCTGAGTTTGAGCACCGCTACGCGGCCATGACGGATCTGAAAAAGGCAGAGCTGATCGAAGGCAGGGTTTATATGGCTTCCCCTCTCCGCTTTGAACCTCATGCTGAGCCCCATGGGGATATCATCACTTGGTTGGGCATTTATAAGGCAATGACTCCAGGAGCCCGTCTGGGGGATAATCCAACGGTGCGGTTGGATCGGGATAATGAACCTCAACCGGATGCGGTGCTGAGGCTGGATGAACAGGTAGGAGGACAATCAACTCTTGGCGATGAGGGGTATGTGGAAGGGGCTCCGGAATTGATCGCTGAGATCTCAGCCAGCACGGCGACCATTGATCTGGGGGATAAGCTGCGGGTCTATCGCCGCTGTGGGGTGCAGGAATACTTAGTGTGGCAGGTGTTTGAACAGAAGATCGATTGGTTTCAGCTGCAAGGTGATGAGTATATCAAGCTGGATCCTGATGGGGCTGGGATCATCAGAAGTCAGGTCTTTCCGGGGTTATGGTTAGATCAACAAGCCATGATCATTGGGGATATGCAACAGGTCATGAGGATTCTTCAAGAGGGGATCGCAACGGAAGATCATCAAACATTCGTAGCCTCTTTAGTTCGAGACTGAGATCAAAACCAACCGAGAGAATTGATCATGCCACGTCAGACTGTTATTAACTGCGCCCTCAAATCGGTAGGGGAAAACCCCTGAGGGTGTAGATTAGGATCGGTACACTCCCTTGTCAACCCTCCCGATCAATGGCGTTATGGTGTCTTTCCTACCCCGCACCTATAAACCTGTGGTCCCCCCGCTGGAGAATGGAGATCGTCTCTCCCGCTCTGAGTTTGAGCACCGCTACGCGGCCATGACGGATCTGAAAAAGGCAGAGCTGATCGAAGGCAGGGTTTATATGGCTTCCCCTCTCCGCTTTGAACCTCATGCTGAGCCCCATGGGGATATCATCACTTGGTTGGGCATTTATAAGGCAATGACTCCAGGAGCCCGTCTGGGGGATAATCCAACGGTGCGGTTGGATCGGGATAATGAACCTCAACCGGATGCGGTGCTGAGGCTGGATGAACAGGTAGGAGGACAATCAACTCTTGGCGATGAGGGGTATGTGGAAGGGGCTCCGGAATTGATCGCTGAGATCTCAGCCAGCACGGCGACCATTGATCTGGGGGATAAGCTGCGGGTCTATCGCCGCTGTGGGGTGCAGGAATACTTAGTGTGGCAGGTGTTTGAACAGAAGATCGATTGGTTTCAGCTGCAAGGTGATGAGTATATCAAGCTGGATCCTGATGGGGCTGGGATCATCAGAAGTCAGGTCTTTCCGGGGTTATGGTTAGATCAACAAGCCATGATCATTGGGGATATGCAACAGGTCATGAGGATTCTTCAAGAGGGGATCGCAACGGAAGATCATCAAAAGTTTGTGGCCTCTTTAGTTCGAGCCTGAATCGGTGTCCTAGCGGGTGCTCTCCTTCACGTAAGGGACCCCTAAAGCCGCCGGAGGTGTGGATCTACCCGCCAATCCCACGAGGGCCAATAACGCGATCACATAGGGCAACATCACCAAAAACTGATAGGGAATATCCACATCAAAGGCCTGGATCCGTAACTGTAAAGCCTCACTGGCTCCAAACAACAGAGCTGCCCCTGTGGCCCCAAAGGGATTCCAGCGTCCAAAGATTAGGGCTGCCAGAGCAATAAACCCCTTGCCCGCACTCATATTCTCAACAAAATAGCCCACATGGACGACGGTGAGATAAGCTCCTCCTAATCCTGAGAACACCCCGCTCAAGATCACGCTGACATAACGAACCGTAAACACTTTCACCCCGGCGGTATCCGCTGCCCGAGGATATTCACCCACCGCTCGTAGGTCCAAACCCAAGGTTGTCCGGTAGAGTAAATAGGTCAGGATCGGCAACAGTAATAGCAAGCTATAGATCAATAGATCCTGATCAAACAGCAACGGACCCAGCAAGGGGATCTGTTTGAGTATCGGGATCCCCATCGTTTCCAAACGCGGCACCTGTTGAGCGCTGCCTCCCTCAAAGATCACCCTTGCCCAGAAGGAGGTCATGCCGATGGAGACCAAATTGATCGCCACCCCCGAAACCACCTGATTCACTCGTAAGGTGACACATAGAATGGCATGGAGGAGACCCACAAGCCCCCCTAAGATCAGTCCTGCGAACACCCCGATCAGAGCATTATCTGTGGTAAATCCAGCTGCTGCTGCACCAAAGGCCCCGGCTAAGATCATGCCCTCCAAGCCAATATTCAGGACCCCCGATCGTTCCGAGATCAAGCCCCCAATGGCCGCAAACGCGATCGGCACCGACAGTCGAATACTGGCGGAGAGAAAACTGGTGAAGAAGGCCAGATCTCCTTCTCCAGCTGGATCTGAGCTGACCTGAGCCAGTAATGGCGTGAGCGGATCTAAGATCTCAAGCATCGATGCTTTCCTTTGCTACTCATCGGAGGTGGCTGCCGCCATGGGGGTTTCGATTGGGGTTGGGGTTGGGGATCCAGGGGTGACAGCTTGGGGTTGAGCTCGCCGCTCGATCACTAGACTGATGGCGATAAACAACACTGTTAGTCCTTGGATGGCATAGATCACCGTAAAGGGCACCCCAGCGCTCCGCTGCATGACATTGGCCCCGCTGCGTAAGGCACTGAAGAAGAGGGCCGTGATCACCACCCCCAAAGGATTACCGCGACTGAGAAAGGCAATAGCGATGGCATCAAATCCATATCCCGGCGAGAACCGTTCAAACAGGCGATGTTTCAACCCGATCACCTCCGCCGATCCCGCCAATCCTGCCAATCCCCCTGATACCGCCATCACCATCATGATCGTCCCTGGCACCGAGATCCCGGCATAGCGAGAGGCCGTTGGATTCGATCCCACTGCCGCGATCCGATAGCCCCAGGGGGTGCGGTTGAACAGAACAAACAGGATCCCAGCCGCCGCCAACCCCAACAATACCCCCGCATGGGCCTGGGTTTTGGGCAGGATCAGGGGCAATCGAGCGGATTCTGCAATCAGAGGGGAGTAGGGACTGGGGGCACCGGGCTCGATCAGGGGATCATGCACCATGTAGCCGACGAGGTTGATGGCGATGTAATTGAGCAATAGGGTCACGATCACCTCATTTATCCCCCGCTGGGCTTTGAGATAACCGGGGATCCAGCCCCACAAAGCTCCAAAGGCAAATCCCGCCAGGATCGCCAGGGGCAAATGGAGCCAAACCGACCACCCTTGCAGTAATAAACCCACCACTGTACTGCCCAGACCCCCCATATAGATCTGGCCCTCAGCACCGATGTTGAACTGGCCACCCCGCAGGGCGACTAGCACGCCTAATCCTGCCAGGAGTAAGGGTGAGAACTTGGTTAAGGTATTGCCAAACCCGAAGTAGTTAAACAAAGCCTCTTGAAATAAAGCCTTGTAGGCCAGCAGTGGATTGGCCCCCGCCAACAGGATCAGTAACGCTCCCACCCCCAAAGCTGCCCCAATGGCGATGGCTGGAGCGATCAGGGGCCGGGTCCAAGCGGGCAGGGAGGGAGAGGATCCCGAGTGTGCCATGGTCATACCCTCCCCCTCTCGGTCTGACTCTCCAGAGGTAGCTCCGTTGTGGATCCCTGTCCCCCGGCCATCAACCAACCCACATGCTCACGGGTGGCCGTGGCTCCCTCCAGAATCTGCAGAAACTGACCCCGATAGATCACTGCGATCCGATCGCTGATGGCCAGAACCTCCTCCAGTTCAGTCGAGATATACAAGATAGCGGCTCCTCGATCCCGTTCCGCCAGCAAACACTGCTGCACATACTCCGTTGCCCCCACATCCAAACCTCGGGTCGGCTGCATGGCGATCAATAAGGCTGGTTCCCCCGAGACCTCCCGCGCTAATACCACCTTCTGCTGATTGCCCCCCGACAGCTGTCCCACCTTGACCCGACGATCCGCTACCCGAATGTCAAAGGCTTGGATCGCCTGGGAGGCATTCTCCTCGATCCGTTGCCGATCTAAGAAAAAACGACGACAGAAGGGCAACTTTTGGAACATCTTTAGAATCAAGTTATAGCCCACGGTGAAATCCAAGATCAGACCCATCTTGCGCCGATCCTCAGGAATAAATCCCAGAGGCAGATCCTGTTGTCGAACCTTGTGAGAGATCAAGTTGCCCTGCAAGGTCACCTGTCCACCTCGGATCTCCCGTAAGCCCGCGATCACCTCCGCCAGCTCCCGTTGGCCATTGCCATCCACTCCCGCGATCCCTAAGATTTCACCGCCTCGTAACTGGAAGGAGATCCCATTCAAAGCAGGTAGATCCCGATCATCCAGGGCTTCCAGATCCTCAACCTCCAACACCACCTCCTGAGGATGGGCTGGGGCTTTATCTAACTCAAAGGAAACCGATCGGCCCACCATCAACTCCGCCAGCTGCCGAGGACTGGTGTCCGAGATCGGAGTCGTCGCCATCACCTGGCCCCGCCGCAGCACCGTGACCGCATCACAGATCTGCATCACCTCCTCCAGCTTATGACTAATGAAGATGATCGTATGGCCCTCCTGGGCCAGCTGCCGTAGGATCCGAAATAGAGCCTGCACCTCGGAGGGGGTCAACACTGCTGTAGGCTCATCCAACACCAACACCGAGGCCTCTCGATACAATGCCTTGAGGATCTCTACCCGTTGTTGGGCTCCCACCGGCAACGTCCACACCTGCGCCCCTGGATCCACCGCCAAGCCATAGGTCTCCGACATGCGTTGGATCTGAGTGCCAGTTTGCTGCAGATCCAGCTTGAGACTGAACTGGGTGCCGAGGATGATGTTCTCCGCCACGGACAGTTGGGGCACCAGCATGAAATGTTGATGGATCATGCCGATCCCCTGTTGGATGGCGGCGGCGGGGGAGCTGATCTCGACAGGCTGATCCTGTAGATAGATCTGACCGGAATCCGGGCGATAGAGACCACAGAGGATATTCATCAGGGTGGTTTTGCCCGCCCCATTTTCCCCCAAGAGGGCATGGATCGAGCCTTGCTCCACCTGCAGATCGATGTGATCATTGGCCACGAATGCGCCAAAGGTTTTGGTGATCTGTTCCAGACGCAGGTAAGACATGAGCTCAATCGAAGGATCAGGGGACAGTTAGGGATCAGAGGCGATTATTTCACACACTGGGTCTCCTTGTCCTCCACGGTATCGTCCTCAAACTCTACTGTGTGCATTCCGTAAAACTGTGTGGGAAGATACTAACTCCGAGGATGTCCCAGCGGTGGTCTGATCGGGTCGATGAGAGTTTGACCCTGACTGGATGGGGCGGTTTACCTTTAGGCTAAGGAGGTCTACTGCTGCTCCCAGGCTGCCTATGGTCCACATCGTGCTTGTCGCCCCAGAGATCCCCGCCAACACAGGCAACATCGCACGCACCTGTGCGGCCACAGGATCTCCTCTCCATTTGGTGGATCCTTTGGGGTTTCAGCTGAGTGATCGGTATCTGAAGCGAGCCGGTCTGGATTATTGGCAAGCTGTGGATCTACATCGCCATGCCTCCTGGGCCGAGCTGGTCAAGGCTCATCCGGGTCAGCGCCTGCTTTGCTTTAGCGTTCGGGGTCAGACGATCTACACCGAGATCACCTATCAGGCGACGGACTGGCTCGTGTTTGGTAGTGAGACCCAGGGGCTACCTCGGACCCTATTGGATCAACACCCCAGCCTCCGGATCCCGCTCTCCGGACCTGTGCGGAGTTTGAATCTCTCCAATGCGGTAGCCATCGCCCTGTTTGAAGCGCTTCGTCAGATCGGACAGGCAGATCAAGTCTAAGCAGACCCACCGATCACTTCCCTGGTCCAGAGCCTGTCTCATGGCATACGTGGCTCACCCGAGAGGTTTCTGCTTCGACCGGTTCAGCTCCCAGGCCCAGACACCGACCATTCCCATGGCCATGACACCACTGATCCCCAACCCCGCTCGTTCTGCCCAAGTGCCCCGATAGCGGATCTGGATCTGAGTTTTACCAGGGGGAATCGATAACTGGATCCTGCCATCCGAATGGACCTGTGGCTCGGTGATGATCTGATCCGCCTGTTGAACCTGCCAGCCTGGATAGGCAAACGTCCGGATCGCGATCGTCCCTGGTTGAGTGGCCTCGGCCTGAAACTCCCGCATCCCATAACTCCAGCGATCGATCTGTAGGCTGCCTGTTCCTTGTACCCAATCCACTAGAGGATAGGTTTGGGCAGGAGGGACAGGGTTACCGGCTCCGGTCAGGGGTCGATACTCAAAAGCATCCACAAATGCGATCCCCTCCGGATAAGCCCAATGCCAGCCCAGAAAATGCTCGGCCTGATCGGCAACGATCTCAGGCTCCTCGGGAAAGGGAGGGCGCTGCTCCATGACTTGGTCGAACCGTTGGATCAGGGCTGGATTGTAGAGTCCTGCCTCAGCAATATCGAGTCCTTGCCATAGGCAGAAACCCATCCCGGCTAAGATCAACAGTCCACCCCCCCAACGCAACCCCACGCGAGATCGCTGACTCACCCAGGCCCATAAATAACCAAAGAAAAACGGTAGGGCTGAGGTGGTGACGATCAGCCAGCGCCAAGGAAACTGGATCCGGGTCAAGGTAGGAGAGGCTTGATAGAGCGGTGCGCTGAGATCGGTCATCATCAGACTCGATATCACCGTGATCAGCACCAGATAGATCAAGATCCGTTGTGCATGGAATTGGGATCCAGAAGGGTCCGTTGAGATCTCAGGGGAGCTGTGCATCGGTTGAGTCCACCGACGCCATCCTAAACACCATGTGATCCCAGCTAGGACCAGAGGGATCCAAAAGTGGGGCAATAGGGTCCGATCATAATCCTGTTGTGTTACCCCTTCCCCTGATATGAGATAGATCATGAACCGCTGCAGGGGATCATAGATATCCCAACCGTTAATGGCATCAATACTGATCCATCTTTGATCTAGGGCAGCTGGTAACAGGAAAAAGGACACGAGCCCCAAACCGAGGAGTGTTGCCCCATAGAAACCCATCAGCGCTCTTCTCAGATCCCCAGTGTCTCTCGCCACACACCAGGGCCAGATCAGCCACACCAGAGTCCACACCAGTAGCCCCGGTAGATGTGTCAATCCCATCAAGGCGATCAGGCCCGCTAATACACCCCAATCCTGCCAGGTTCGCTCCCCATGGGGTCGCCCTTGGATCCGCCAAGCTCCCCATAGCACCCAGGGGATCAGACAGAGAGACCAAACCTCTGCGATCGCGCCCCGCTCGTAGACATCGACCATGAAGTAGGGGGTCACCAAGGCCACCAGGGCCACTGCCACCGCGATCGGACGAGACCATAGACAGCGAGCTGCTCGGTAGGCCCCTAAGCCCCGCACCCCCACCGCCAGAGCCATCGATCCCAATAATGCCTGACTGGTGGAGAACCCCAACGTTGCAAAGGGCAAGATTCCTACCATGCAGAGGGGCGGATAGAAGACAAAAGTCGGATTCCCTAAACCAAAGTAGGATCCCTCCAGCCAGCGAGGATAGAACTGCCCTCCTAGAAATTGCTGGGCATACTGAAAGGCCCACATCATATTGAAGTGAATGGAGTGAACCATCGGGTAGCCCAGGTCCACCATAGGCTTGAGGGTGATCCCCAACATGATCAATAGCAAGATCATCCCCATCCACCGACGGCCCACCCACAGTCTGCTAAACATCGATCGCGGCAGGGGCACAGGTGAGGATTGACGAACGGGATCCATAAACCACCTTCGGACTTACTGGGATTCACTGTAGCGTCTCCCCGGTGAGGAGCTTCGACACCAAAGCCGGGAAGGATAAGGATCAGAGCCCAAGCTGCCATCTGGATCGACTCTGGGTTATGCTGAGGTCGCTGATCGGGAACTGTAACCATGACCACTGTCTGGGACCTGTCTCTCCTCTCTGAGGCCAACCCTATCCCATCGATCCTGTTCACCGTTTTGATCTTTGGGATTCTGGGAGCTGTGTTCGGCTCAATGTCTGGTTTAGCACAATGGTCTTTGCTTCGCTCTCGCTCCTCTGCCGCTTTTCCAGGCCGAATGATCTTGATCTCGACGGTGGCGGGGGCAGCAGGGGCAATTGCTCAACCCCTCGTTAACTTTGGTTTGCTGGTGTTTCTGGTGAATGTGGTCCGGATCCTACCCCCTCAGCTCAGCTTTATTGTGGCTGGAGTGGTGAGCATTGCCGCCATGGGCGTGACCTACGGGGCGATCATGGCCACTGCCGCCCCAGGTTTGCCCAGCTCTGGATCCGGGTCGGAGTCCACCTCTGAGTTCTTCGGCGCCCGTCCCAGACTCCCTCGGGGCTGGTGATCTCAAGTTTCTGCCAGGGCCAGGTTTGATCTTCAAAGGCGGTTGCCTGGTTTGATCAGGGCGATGCTGCTGTTCTCTCCCGAGGCTGATCTCGCTGGCCAGCGGGGGTGGAGGGAGAAGGATCCATTGGTATCAGTTTCTTTGCTCTGCCTCCACCAGTTCTCTGAGCTCAGTTGCTATCTGTTGATCCTCATCCAAAACAGAAAACAGCTCAAGGCTCCAAGAACGTTCTGGATCCATATAGTGATCATACTCTGGAAAATATTCCACCATCGTGAGTTGATTATTTCGACCCTCTAGGACACGAAAGTGCCAGTGCTGAATACGGTATACAAGATTTCCCTCCTCCTCGTGCTGGATAGGGAGATATATAGGGTTATGGAAATAAAACTTGACCGATTCGTCTTCGAGATCATAGTACCAACGAAACAATCTTTCCTCCTTTAGCCTAGGGTTTCCAGTGTAGCGGTTGGTCTCAATGATCGGTTCAAAGTATCCCTCTATCTCTTCACATTCGGTGAGATAGCCTTGATGATTCTTGTCTAACTCCAGTAGCAAGCAGCCCGAGAAGTTGGCTTGATCTACCCAAGAACTAATCCATGGTCCTTGAGAGATGGTGGTGCTAGGGTTGATCCATCTACCTGTAAGGTACGAGTCTACTTCAGAGTCTTTCTCAGGCAAAGAGAAAGTTAGCGTCTGTCTATCGGCAGGAAAAGTTAAGGTGTAGTCACCTATAGACTCATTTTGTGGTTCAGTTGGAATAGTGGTAGGCATAGGCGAAGGATGAACTTGAGATTGGATCGCTCGATGCATCTCAGCAGATTGGATCAATCTCTCTCGAGCGGCTCGCTCTTGTCCTCTATAACTGAGTATCTGCAATACTGAGATACCCACCAACCCTAAGGAAACGAGAAGCAAAGTAGAGTTTCGCATCGCTCTGGGATCTCCCGATACAGACATTCTGCAAAGATTTACACCCACTCAAAAACACCCATGCTGTTATCAGTCTTCACGGCTCTGAGCAAGGCACGCACGTAAGCATTATCTTGGCTATGTATAGCCTCTAACGCAACAATACTGAAGGCTCCATAGAATCCATAGCTCCGGCATAGATCGATGTAGGAAGGATATTCAATACAATAGTACCAAAACGAGTTGATGTTCCAATAACTGACATGGGTCGGATCTTGAAAGGCTCCGCGTCCGTCTGTTGATGGGACCCAGATATCAACCTCTGCATTGGGTTGGCAGATCCGCCAGATCTCATTCATTGAATGGATACGGCTGATCAGATATTCGAGGGCATCATAAGCTCTTAACTTCGCCACGCTATTACTGGCAAAAGGAAATCCTTTATTAAGGTTGGCAACAATATCGACTTCCGGCAAGGCACAGATATCAACACCGATATATCCAGAGGGTTTACGTGCGCCACAAGCCAGATCGACTTTAATGGGTGAAGGATCTCTAACCCCAGATAACTCAGGCCCATATTGATTCAAGACAGGTTCTAGAGCAGCGGGGAGGTACTGAGTGATCTGGCGACTCTCCATGATCTCAAATCCCACCTCAGCTGTTTCTCGACGGCCCTTGTGATCTGCCAAGGAGTCTATGCAAGCTTGGACTAGGGATTCATAATCCGTTAAGACTAGACCTCCTTCAAAGTTATTCTCTTCTTGGATCTCCGCTCCTTTCTCAGAGATCACGAAGCGACAGTTGGCCAACAGGAAAGAGACTCTAACAATCTCGAATAGCTTGGCCTCATGTGCATGGATATTTAGGGTTATCTTCGAGCGACTGATGAGTCTATCTCTCTCCATACCATAGCAACCAAATACTACTTTGGTGTTCACCCCTCGGGATCTTAATTCGGAGATGATTCGATACCTGCGTTCATTTATCGAACCATAAAACAAAACGTCAATATCTTCATGTTCTGATACGTTGATCCGTGTTAATTGGGGCGTGTAACCGATCGGGAGATGTTGAACGTGGCTATATCCCCACTCGTTGAGCCTTGTGATATTGAGTTGACTGTAATCCCAAAGTGGATATCTTTTAAACAATTCCAAATGAGTGGAAGTGATCATCGGGGAGTCTTGATAGACCTGTTCCAGGTTGTAGAGAATTGTATGGGGGGATAATCGCTCTTTGTCCTCTGGCCTGATAAAACAGACTCCCAAGATGATATGAATTCTGCCTCTGATGTGGAGCTCTGGTGTGATCACAGAGTCATAGCCTAGAGCTAATAAACCATAATGGATCGTCTCAGCAACTTCTCGGAATACTTGGCTATGGGGATTCTCTGGGGAACCAACGATCGAGATGGCAAATTTCATAATATGTCCTGGTGATCTATCTGCATTCTATCCGATCGGCTAAGGCTATATAACCCTATGTTTGCAGAGGAATTCAGCACTGAGCAGCTTAAGGCTCGCTTCATTAAGACGGCTCTGGTTTCAGGTTGGCTCTGATCCAGATCTAACTCTTGTAGATCTAACTCTGTCTAATCCTGTTCAAAGGGACGACCCAGAGCTGTGGGTGGCGAGGAGCGGATCGACTGCAGGATCAGGCGCTGCACCGAGGGAGGCAAAGGTGCCAGGATCCGATCCAATCCCTGGCTGGAGGTCAACACTAACATCAGGATCATCAGTACAAATGGGGCGACACTGAACACCTGGGTGGGTACCGCTCGGATCGAGCTTTGGGCTAAGCTGGCCACGGATTGCAGAATGCCGAATAGATAAGCTCCTAAGGCCGCTCGCAGGGGATTCCAGCCCCCAAAGATCACGATGGCTAGCGCGATCCAACCAAACCCTGCCGTGTGACGATGGCTCCACCCCGCTTTGAAGTCCAGGGAGAAGGCCGCCCCCGCGATCCCCACCAGCGCCCCCCCGATCAGGGTATAGAGATAGCGTTGCCGGATCACATCACTGCCTCGGGCAAAGGCGGCTACCGGCTGCTCCCCCAGGGTTCTTAGCTCCAACCCCCAACGGGTGCGATAGAAGCAGATCCAGCTCAGGATCACCAACAGATAGCCCAGGTAGACCAGCAGATCTGCCTGAAAGAATAATGGCCCCAGGATCGGGATCTCTGCCAACCCCGGCAGCTGCCAACTGGGCACCGTCGGACCCGGCACCCGCACGAAGTCATTACCCAGAAATGAGGAGAGATCGGCACATAGCAAGGCCAGCACAAACCCCACCGCGATCTGAGATTGCTGTAGGGTGATCCCAGCGAAGGCCACGATCAGGGCCACCCCCACCCCCACCCCTGCCGCCGCCAGGAACCCTAACCAAAGCACCCCCGTGGTTTTGGCCACCGCAAAGCTGGTCATGGCGGCCAATAGGATCGTGCCCTCAGCGGAGAGGTTGATCACCCCAGCTCGTTCTGTGATCGTCTCCCCCACACAGGCGAAGATCAACGGTGTTGCGGTAGCGATGGCCGTGGCCAGGATAGCGATCAGTTGGGGGAGATCCATGGGGAAACCTGTAGGAGAAACCCGATCAGGGCTTGACGGTCTGACGGTCTGATGATATCTCAGAAGATGAACAGATCTTTCGTTTCCGGGCCGAAAACGCTAGGATGAGCCAGGGACGAAGAAGTCGGTGGATGCGTTATCGCTTGTCTTATAGGGAAACAGCCTTCTGTTCGCTACATGTCAGTGGACCTACCTCCGAATCTGATTCTCGCTGCGCTATTCCAATGAGAGGGAACGTTCATGGCTGTCTATGTAGGTAACTTGAGTTACGACGTTACAGAAGAAGATCTGAGTCTGGTATTCGCCGAATATGGATCGGTCAAGCGGGTTAAGGTGCCCGTGGATCGGGAGACGGGCCGGATGCGAGGTTTCGCCTTCGTGGATATGTCCACGGATGAGGAAGAGGACAAGGTCATCGATATTCTGGATGGAGCGGAATGGATGGGTCGCACCCTCAAGGTCAATAAGGCCAAGCCTCGGGAGAACGCGCCTCGGGGTCGCTCCGGCGGCAACGGTGGCGGCAACCGAGGGGGACAAAGCTGGGGAGGAGGTGGAGGACGCAACTCCTTCTGATCCCATCCTTTCTGGATCTTCTGCCCCCCTGTGAGTGGATGGATCGGACAGCCCTTTTGCTTCGGATCGTCTTCCTCAAAACTTTTGGACAGAGTCAGCACCCCCGGCTGAAGCACGGGGGCTTCGTGCCCCCCTTCAGGTAGCTGAC
>CAYSEO010000058.1:0-17172 GCA_964429885.1 uncultured bacterium | reverse complement strand
CCCCTGAAGATCCCGACCCAGAGGAACCTGTTGTCCCTGAGGATCTGAGTGAGGCTGGGGTAGACAACTCCCCAACTGGGCCATGATGCAAAACTTAGATCCCCAGCTCCAATCCACCCTCGATTACCTGCTCTCCCCCCAGGCGATTCGGGAGCGGTGTGAGCAGCTGTTTGACTGGGTCCAGGCGGGTGGCTCCCCCCATTTCCGCTGTGATCTAGGGCAATTGGAACCCACCGTCCACTACGTCCTCCAGATCACCCAGGAGAACTATCCCACGGGCCAGATCCCCTTCCATAGTCGTTGGCGGCATTTTGAGGTGGGAGGGATCGATCGTCAGAGCCAGCTGGATCAGGCTCTCGGTCCATTCTCCCCGCAGGAGCGAGCTCGGGCCAAGTTCGATCTAGCCGTGATCAGTGTGCTACTGGATGCTGGGGCCGGATCTACTTGGGGTTATCGGGAGCCCGGCACAGAGCAGATCTACGTCCGATCAGAAGGGTTGGCGGTGGCCAGCTTTCACAGCTTCTGCCAGGGACGCTTCTCTAGCGATCTGGATCATCCCTATCAAGTCGATGGGGCAGGGTTGGCATCCCTCACCCTCGGGGATCTAGCCGCCTGCTTTCAGGTCACAGACACAAATCCCCTGGTGGGTCTAGAGGGTCGGCTGCAGCTGATGCACCGTTTGGGACAGGCGCTCCGGCATCATCCTCAGTTATTTGGCGATCCGCCTCGTCCAGGACATTGGGTGGATCATCTGTTGACTGCGGGGGAAGCGATCACAGCCTCCCAGGTGCTGCAAGCGGTCCTACAGGGGTTGACCGAGATCTGGCCCAGTCGAGTCTCACTGCAAGGCATCCCGCTCGGGGACGTCTGGCCCCACCCGGCTTTATCCTCGGTCTCCTTAGGATCCAACCTGATCCCATTCCATAAACTCTCCCAATGGCTCACCTATTCCCTGCTGGAGCCTCTGCAGGAACTGGGGATCGAGATCAAAGACATCGATCAACTCACCGGCCTAGCAGAGTATCGCAACGGGGGCTTATGTCTAGATTTGGGCTTGATCACGCCGCAGCGAGCCCAGATCTTGGAGCAGCCCCATCCGCCAGGATCTGAGGTCATCGTCGAGTGGCGAGCTCTCACAATCGCCTTACTGGATCGGATCGCGGCCCGGATGCGAGATCACCTGGGGTGTAGCCGAGCGGATCTGCCTCTGGTCAAGGTATTGCAGGGGGGGACCTGGGTGGCGGGACGTCGATTGGCTCAACAGCGACCGGGAGGCAAGCCACCCTTACAACTGGTCAGTGACGGTACTGTCTTTTAGGGTTTTCCAGGATCACCTAGGGTTTCTCAGCGGCCCCCTGATCTAGCGAAGGGAGGCGTTATACTGTTAAGCCAGGGAACACGCTTGTGTTCTGGTTTCGTGGGAGGATCTCTCCCATACTCCTGTTGTTTAAGTGTCTGGAAGGAGTTCCCTATGACCCAAGTGACCATCGGAGAGAACGAAGGTATTGAGTCCGCATTACGTCGGTTTAAGCGTCAGGTCTCTAAGGCAGGCATTCTCCGAGATCTTCGCAATCATCGTCATTTCGAGAGCTCCTTGGAGAAACGGAAGCGTAAGGCCGTTGCGGTACGACGAAACCGTCGCAAGTCCTCCATGTCCTAGTTGCTGGCCTGCTGCGGTGATCACGGCCCTAGAGCTCTTGTCCAAGGGATCGGAGGGGCTGGCTGAGGCCGTATTTTTTCGGAGACCCATTCGGAGATCGCCTCTCCTGCTGCAAGAATAGAGTCATCCCAGATCAGGGCCGCCAGGGATTGGAGGAGGAGCCCTGATCGCTTAGGGGTACAGTTGAGAGAAAGTTTCCCACCATCCCCATGCTGATGCCGGGGGATAGGGTCGGGACCCTAAATGGAGAGGTTGTGATGGAGTTCTGGATTAGACAGACAGATCAGGGGGAATGGCGCTCGATCCCACTACGTGGTGCCACGTTACCTGCCGGTGATTATGCGATCCTGACCCGATCTCCGCAGCCTCATTTTACGATCTCGGTGGATGTCTACCAGTATTCCCCCCACTCAGAGGACAAAGTTCTTCACCAACAGGGCTTCACCCGTACCAATGAGGAAGGGTTAGGGGAGATCTTGCCGTTGACCGCTCTGGAGCCCGGTCGGTGGGAGCTGCATTGCCGAGACGGGGATCTGATCGCGGAGCTATTTGGCGAGAATCAGTCCGATGTGCTCTGTTTTGAGATCTTACCCGCCGAGACTCACAACGACGCCCCTGTCCCTCTCTCCACCGCTGCGCCAGCATTCAGGTCTGGGAGGGGAGTAGGATCCTCACCTGAGTTTCATCCTGAGGAGCACCCTCAGGCCCCTGCTGTCCCCTCTCCTCTCATGGCAGCGCCTCAAGCCTGGGATCCCCTGGATTCAGAAAATGAGATCGGCAGAGATCAGCCCTTGCCCCCAGAGGATCCCGCGCCCCTTGGAGCGGTCGCTCCGGAGTCTCCTGCGCTGGCGTCCTCTGCCAATCCTCCCTTCTCCCTGATGCATAGTCGTCTGCAGGGAGCCCCCGGAGAGGTCTTGGTACTGACAGGCCGGATCGAATGTTCTGGGGACCTGGAGGCTAGGGTCTATAACCAAAAACAATTGGTCTTTGAGAATCAACGCACGATCCGGCTCCCTGGTGATGCTCGCTCCGCTGTGTTCAGTATTCAGGTCCCCCTGCCTTCCTCCCCCTGGCCGGGCACTCTGATCGGCACCCTCACCTTGCGGGGACTGACAGATGGATCTCATTCCAGCCTCACCTTTACGGTCAGTTGTTTGGAGCAAAAGAATGGGGTCGGATCAGCGGCCCCCCTCCGCTCCCCCCTGTTGAGTAAGGCCCCTCAGGAGATCCCTATCAACCAGTATCGAGACTCCTTGGCCCCAGCTGTTGATGCCTCGGATCAGAGTCCGGGTCCTCAGACTGAGGGAGCGACCCCCTCTGGTCTCCCCCGCTCTCCCATCCCCTTGATGTTGGGCGCAGACGAGGATCTGTCTGGAACGGATACGTTATTCGCGGCTCGTACCCTGCGGCGGATGCGTCAGTTGTGCCAGGAGGAGCTGGCCCCGGATCCGAGATCTACCGCGATCCTGGAACCAGAGTATAGCGCTCAGCAGGAGCTGATCCCGGACCCAGAACCCGACAGAGAGGCCTATCCTGTCCCCACCTCGGAGATCCACACAGCCTCCCAGACCGCTGAGGTGGAAATGGCTGTAGGTGGGAGCGGCAGGACTGAGGTTGATCTCTTGTCCGAGGCAGTTCATGATCCTGGTGCCGTAGAGGCTCAGGATCATCTCTGGGAGCCCGAGACAGCGACTGAGGATCCGTTTGATGCCGCTTTCGATCCGGGTGAGGAGGAACTGGGAGAGGAACCAGATCCCTCTCCCATGGGATGGTCTGTGGTCTCAACCCCGCCGCGAGGATCCGCCAGCCCTGGTCAGGGATCTTGGATCTCTCGGGATCCTGCTCCAGCCCAGGCAGGGATCGGAGAGCCATCCAGATTCAGGAGTGCTACCTCACCTCAAGATCTGCCCCTGCCGGAGATCTGGGTTCCTGAGCAGATCCAAGCTGGGGAGACGGTGGATATTACCTTGCGGCTGCAACCGCTGGAGGAGACGCCCCTCTGGATCAAGCTGTGGCTCAAACAAGATCGGACCCGTTCGATCCTGGATGGACCCCGCTGGTTGCTGGACTTTACCCGCACTGACCAAGGATATCTACAGGCGATCACGCGCCTGACCATTCCCCACGGCTCTGGAGAGATCGTCTTTGAGGCTTGGGCCGTCACCTCAGATCTGCTGCATCAGGGGGAGCGGACTTTATTGCGTCGTAGCATTCGTTAGGGGGAAGTAGATCAGCAAAAACGTTTATACAGACTACATAGTGCATATCAAAGCAATTTTGCCGATCTACCTATTACCTAATCCGGATCAACCTTAGGTTGACTGGGCAATTCCCGCCGGGAGAACCCCCAGAGAAAAAGGACGACCACTCCCACCATCAACACCCACTCTGGCAACTCAAAGTCAGGCAGGAACACACTCAACATCATGCGGCTACCCACCAGAGTGATGATGAAATAGGCCGCATCCTCCAGATACACAAACTCATCCAGCCAGTGAATGAACAGGGAGGCCATGTAGCGCATAAACGTGATCCCTAAGATCCCGCCCAGGATGATGATCCAGGCTTTGCGAGAGATGGCGATGGAGGCAGCGATACTGTCGAAAGAGAACACCAGATCGGTGAGCTCCACCAGGAGTATCGTCTGCCAGAAATTGGCGGTTTGCGGAGCCCGCGCATCCTCATCCTCATCCTCACCACTCCGGAAATGTTGGAAGGAGAGCCACAGTAAATAGGCAGCGCCGAGAAAGCGAGCCGGTTGGTACTCCACCAGCCAGGTGGCCGCCAACACGATCGCGATCCGAAACCCATAGGCCCCCACCATGCCCCAACGCAGAGCTCGATTCTGCTGAGTAGTCGTGGGCAGATGCTTGACTAGGGCTGCCAAGGCTACCGCATTGTCCGCCGACAGGGCCGCCTCCAAAAAAACCAGGGCCAGGACCAGGAACGCGTCGGTCCAGGTCAGATTCTCTATGACACCTTCAACAATCGTCTGCAGCGTTTCCATCGAGGCTCTCAATTCCGATGCCAGTAGGGTGAGCTTAGGTGTTAGATAAGGAGCAAGGCTGAGGTGGGAACACTCTCAGGTTCCTGATCAGAAATTAACAGAAGTTAACGGCGAACGCTAGGGAGTCTCCCCGATCCGGGCTCCACTCCGCAGGATCTGACCCGCCAGGATGGCAGCCCCAAATCCATTATCGATGTTGACGACCCCGATCCCAGCCGCACAGGAGTTGAGCATGGTCAGCAGGGCAGCTACCCCCTGAAAGCTGGCCCCATATCCCACACTGGTGGGCACCGCGATCACGGGGCAATCCGCCAATCCGGCCACCACACTGGCCAATGCCCCCTCCATCCCCGCCACCACGATCAAGACATTGGCCTGCAGGGCCTCCCGATTCAGCAGCAGCCGGTGGATGCCTGCCACCCCCACATCCCACAGCCGCTTCACTTGGATACCGGCTAGCTCCGCCGTCAGGGCTGCTTCCTCCGCCACGGGCAGATCCGCCGTTCCCGCCGAGACCACCGTCAGGGATCCGGGTTGGATCTCCACAGGGGCCGGGAGCCAACTGAGACGGGCCAGGGCAGAATAGCGCACTTGCGGCAGATGACGCTGGATCACCTCCTGCACCTCGGGGGTGATGCGAGTGGCGAGGGCAATGGATCCCCGTTCCGCCATGCGCTGCATGATGGCCACGATCTGTTCGGGGGTCTTGCCCGGTCCCCAGATCGCCTCTGGAAAGCCGGTACGTAACTGCCGATGACCATCGATGCGGGCGAAATCCTGGACGGACTCGAAGGGGAGATAACGCAGCTGTTCCAGAGCACCCTCCGGTGTGGTGGATCCAGTGGCGACGGATTCCAGTAACTCCCGAATGCGATGGGGATCCATGGGATAACTATCCTTTGGGCAAGGGGTGGGGTGTTAGTTGCCGAACAGACGGATGGCTCGGGGCGGATCCTCGAACACATCCCCTCTGGTAGGCTGTTGAGGGTTACCGGGCTGGATCGGGGAGATGGGGGTGCCGGTGTCGAACTGGAATAGATAGATGGGCAGATCCCCACCGATCCAATCCAAGCGGGCCAGGGTATCGATCTGGGTCCGGGCATCCCGAGAGGCGGGACGGGTCAGGTTGAAGGCAGTGATCCGATCCCCTAATAAGGCCTCACGACCCTCGCTGGTAAGACCAATGCTGAACTCCTCGGAGCCGTCCTCATTGGTGCCCAGGGATTGCACTTCACCAGCCTCGATCTGGGCCGGAGTGAAGCCAACCACTTGGGGGGGACGATCGACTGGGGGCTGGGTGGCGCGGAACCGCAGATCCCCACCCTCGGGCAGGATCTGGTAGTTCTGATATTGGTGCTCGATGCTGAGGGAGCCGCGAAACACCCGTCGGGAAAGGCCTTCCAGGGTCCAGAACCCATAGCCCAGATTGATTCGGGTGGTCTCAGGTAACCAGTGCTCCTCCACGGGGGCGAACTCGATCAGCACATAGGCCTCTCCCCAGACTCCAGACAGGAAGAGCAGAGCTTGATGGGGTAGAAAGGTGTCCGGATCCAACCACAGCTCCCGTAACTGGCCGTCGGCCTCCGGTTCCAGGGTGAGATGATGCAGGGTCTGCTCGTTCAAGAACCGTTGCTCCACTGCCGTGACCTGGTACTCCTCCTCTGATCCCTGCAGGCGAAAGCCCACCTCTGGGATCAAAGCCTCTGGATCGGAGACATAGACGGAGTAAAGCTGGAACACATCGGACTGATCCACGATCTTGAGATCCTCGGAGTCCAGCAATCGGATCCGATCCCCTTGAGCCAGCCAGGCTTGCCAGCTCTGATCCTCCCGGTAGCGCACATCTAGAGTGGCGGTGAACTCTTGGGTGCCGGAGACCCGCACCTGTTGCCGATACTGCAGGTTGGGTAGGGCGGGTAGATCTTGAAGGGCGGCTTGGTAGTTCTGGAGCAACTGCTCCCCATCCTCGATCTGGGTGGCCGCTTGCACCCGAGAGGAAGGCAGGGAGGTGGGTGACGAATCCATGCTGATCCATACCCCTAACAGGGTCAGGGCAACCCCTGAGATCTGAACTCCTCGCCAATGCCTGACCATAGCTGATCCTGTGAGGTGAGCCGTCTGCTCGACAGTCTAGTCAATCGTGATGTTTTGAGGTCCGCTCTTGGGCGCATCTTTCTGGGAGACTTGGGAGAAGTCCACACCCCGTTGCTCCATCCACTGTTTGACCGGATCCTGTTCCAGGTCGATCTTGAGCACACCGGCAACGAAGCCAGCCATGAAGGGGATCGGGTTCTGGAAGAACTCTGTGAGTAAGGTGTTGGAATCCATGGCGTCGATCTGAGTTGAGGGTGCTTGACAAGTCTTCATCATCCTAGCAGGACAGCTTCCTGTCACGGGTTCCCTGGTGAGATCCCATCTGTAGAGACCCGTGGATCCGGCGGATCCACCGCCCCATGAACAGGGATCCGAGGGATCTGGAAGATCTAGGCGGCTGAGGAGACGGAGCGAGTCTGCAGGGGGATCTCGGTTCTCTGACCTGGGGTGGGAGTGAGCACGCGGGTCGGGAGATCAGCCTCGGTCAATCCCTGGCGGATCCGATCAGGGCCACCCTCTGCGTTGATCAGCTGAGCTAGCAATCCTTCATAATGGGTCTCACCCGTAGCGGCGGTGGGGAGCATCACCTGGGGCAGGACTCGCTTGGCCAACTCGATCGTCTGCTGACCGCCTTTGATGATCGGACCCACCAACGGCAGAGAGACCAACAGCATGGGGGTGATCACCACATCAATGGGAGCAGAGTTGAAGATCTCCTGGGAGTGGAAGCCATGGGGCTCGTAATAAAGCTGCAATCCTGTCGAGATCTCCTTGAGCAGATATCCATTCTCCACCGTGGTTGGCCCTACTAAGGATCCAGGCACTGCTTTGATCTCCAGATCTGCTCCCAGCTTGTGGGTTTGGCCATGATCTAATGCCGTCACCTGGGAGTAACCCATCTTCTGGACCACTTGAGCGGCAGCAGGAGATCCCACCACAGGCAAAGCAGGATCCAACTGTTTGAGCGTGGCAGGATGGCTATGATCGGGCAGCCCCTGGGAGAGCAGGATCAGATCAAGGGGCTCGGGCACCGGATAATCGTGGGGGCGGACGCCCTTAAATAGCCAGGGCATCTCCGCGAACACTAACTGGCCCACCAGCCAGGGATCCAGCAGGATCCGCTTGCCGCCGAACTCGATCAACCAGGAATTGTTATCTAACCAGGTCAGATACATAGGCCACCCCATAAGCTTCTGCACCTATTCTAAGCAAAATTCACAAAACGTTACCATTGCCTCAGACAGGGATCGAGCCGAGAGCGACGATTCCATATTTCAGTGACAGCAAGTTTACCTGAAGAGACAAAAAGCGACCCATTCCGGAGAATGCGGTCGCCTCCATATCAGGATAATCAGCTTGAGATCAAATAGAGATTGAAATCTGATCCTCCCGAGACCTCAAGACCTCTAGTTCATCACATAGGCACAAGATCTCAAGTCGTGAAGCTTAGATCAGGCCACAGCGGCAGCCTTGATCTGAGCCGCCAACTCACCGGAAGCGTAGCGAGCCGCCACCTCATCCAGGGTGGACATTTTCACCTGGGTCCCGTTGCCGGAGCAGCCGAAGGCCTCATAGCGCTCGGCGCAGATCCGCTTCATCTCCTTGATGGAGGGCTTCAGGAAGTGACGGGGATCGAAGTTGCTAGGATCTTCCGCCAGAGCCCGACGCACTGCAGCGGAGATGGCCAGACGGTTGTCGGTATCGATGTTCACCTTGCGCACCCCGTTCTTGATGCCGCGCTGGATCTCAGACACGGGCACCCCGTAGGTTTCAGGAATGGAGCCGCCGTACTGGTTGATGATCTCGATCAGATCCTCAGGTACGGAGGAGGAACCATGCATCACCAGGTGGGTATTGGGCAGACGACGGTTGATCTCATCGATCCGGCTCATATCCAGGATGTCGCCGGTGGGCTTACGGGTGAACTTGTAAGCGCCGTGGCTGGTGCCGATGGCCACTGCCAGAGCATCCACCTGGGTCTTCTCCACAAACTCCACCGCCTGATCAGGATCGGTCAGCAGCTGATCATGGCTCAGGGTGCCCTCAGCCCCGTGGCCGTCCTCCGCCTCACCTTGACCGGTCTCCAGCGATCCGAGGCAGCCCAGCTCACCCTCAACACTGACCCCGATGGCATGGGCCACTTCCACCACCGTGCGGGTCACCTCAACGTTGTACTCAAAGCTGGCCGGGGTCTTAGCATCCTCTTTCAGGGAGCCATCCATCATGACGCTGGTGAAGCCGTTGCGAATGGCGGAGTAGCAGGTGGCAGGGCTGTTGCCGTGATCCTGGTGCATGGCGATGGGGATATGGGGGTAGGTCTCCGTGGCCGCCAGGATCAGGTGACGCAGAAAGTTCTCGCCCGCATACTTACGAGCCCCACGGGACGCCTGCAGGATCACCGGGCTGTTGGTCTCATCCGCAGCCTGCATAATGGCCTGGATCTGCTCCATGTTGTTGACGTTGTAAGCCGGGATCCCGTAGCCGTTCTCCGCCGCGTGGTCTAGTAGGGTGCGTAGTGCAACTAGAGCCATCTCAAACCTCCCAAGAATATCTGCGTTTGATCGAGTGCTTGCTCAGCCTTAATCTTAAGATACTTTTTACATTTTGACGTGACCGGCTGCACAGATCCTGAGATCGTATGAGGAAGGCCACCCTGGAACCCCTGGGAGCTCGCTCCGTCAATAGCCTCGTGGAGGTGATGAAGATGATCATGCAACAACAATGGACCCGAGGGTGTAGCCTCGGTTGGATCGCTGGTGTGCTAGCTGGTGTGTTGACCCTGGGAGCAGGGGATCCGGTCGCAGCCATTCCGGGGCAGACCACCGATGTGGCGGCAGCCTGGATCCGAGATAACCCGGTGTTGAATCCGGAGCCGGGGGAGACGCTACTGATCCAACGGGTGGAGCCGGATGGATCTCGCTTTACCTTTCAGGCGGAGGTCTCTCCCCCTGGACGACTGACCACCCCCCCCGATCGAGAGATCATTCGCACCGAGCGCATGACGTTCTTTGCTCCAGAGGGGATCACTCCGGCTGAGCTGGAGCAGGCGATCCGGGATGTCTATGGACCTGAGATCGCTGCGGATCTAGACAATGCGGAGGAGGTGTTGCGCTATCCCACTCCCGAGATCCTGGCGGCCCCGATCACCGATGAGAACTTTCTCCAACGGGCCATTCAAGGGGTGATCCAGCAGGGAGATCAGTTCGTCTACTGGCTGGAGCTGACCCAAAATCGGGATGGCAGCGTGCAACAGGGCAAGGCGGTGATCTTTGAGCCCGAGTGGTTACCCAAGGTGCAACGGGAGATCGAGGCTCGTTGAGCCTTAACCCTGTTCAGGTTAGGACCCGTTCCAGGTTGGATCGTTGACAGTATAAACGTTTTTGCTGATCTACTTATCTCCTCAGGCTGAGGCTTTCCACTCAGACCTTCGTCGGATTACAGTAGCGGCGTAGGACTGGCTGGCCTGGATCATGGTAGCAGCGTTCTCTAGACTCCCCGGTCGGCTTCGGCAGCAGCTGCAGGGGATCGGGATGGGGCTGCTGGTTGCCTTGACCGTGATCGGTCTGCGGCAGGCGGGCCTTCTACAATCCTTAGAGCTAGGGATCTACGACCAATGGATGCGATGGCGCCCCAGTCGGGGGCAGGATCCCCGTTTGCTGATCGTCTCCATTACCGAGGCCGACCTCCATACCCAGGGAGGCTACCCGATCTCAGATCGGGCCTTACTACAACTGTTGCAGGAGCTAGAGCGTCATCAGCCCCGGGTGGTGGGCTTAGACATCTATCGAGATCTGCCCCAGCCCCCCAGTACCCGACAGCTACGGCAGTACCTTGTCACTCACGATACCGTCGTGATCACGAAGGTCAGGGATCAGGATAACCAGGGGATCCCTCCCCCTCCAGGGGTGTCTCCCCACCAGATCGGATTTAACGATGTCTTGGTGGATGCTGGTGGGGTGGTGCGACGCCAGCTGCTATATCTCACCGATCCAGAAGCAGACCAGGGATACCACACCTCATTCGCGCTGCAACTGGCCTTCCGGTATCTCACCCAACAGGATCCCCCTGTCTATCCCGCTACTGCAGAGAATCAGTATCTGCAATTGGGACAGGCCCTCTTTGCCCCCATGGGCCGGACCTTTGGTAACTACCAGACCGTCGATGATCGGGGCTATCAGATTCTGCTTAACTATCGCACCTCAGATCCGATCGCTGCACAGGTGACCCTAACTCAAGTCCTGGAGGGGCAGATCACGCCAGAGCAGGTCCAAGACCGGGTGGTATTGATCGGCTCTCGGGCCATCAGTTCCAATGATGCCTTCTATACTCCCTACAGCCTAGGGGAGCAGCAGAGTCAACAGATGGCAGGGGTGGAACTCCAGGCCCAGATGGTCAGCCAGATCCTGGATGCTGCCCTAGGAGAGAGCTCCCTGATCTGGGCTTGGCCCAATGGAGTGGAAGGGGTTTGGATCGTCCTGTGGGGGACTGTAGGGTGTCTGTGGGTAGGTCGGATCCGTCACCCCTTCCTAGTTCTGTTGGCTGGTTTAGGAGCGATGGGAGCTCTGAGCGGGATCAGCTTCTGGGTCTTCCTGTCCCAGGGTTGGATCCCCATGGTTGCCCCTATGGTGTCCCTGTGGGGAGCGGCGATGGCGGGGTGGGTCCTGACGGGCAAGAGTTTGGAACGACAGCAGCAGATCGGACGCATTCTCCTGGATCAGAACACATCCAAGGCTGTCGCCGACATCCTATTGCAGCAGTGGGAGCCTTTGGTGCGAGAGGGAGGGTGCCCCTCACAGACGTTGCAGATCACGGTGCTGTTTGCGGATCTACGGGAGTTCAGTGCTCTGTCGGAGCAGTTGCGGCCCCAAGAGTTGCGGGAGTGGCTGAACGAGTACTTTATGGCTCAGACCCAATTGGTGGATGCCCATCACGGGTTCGTTAGCAAGTTCATCGGAGATGGTTTGATGGCGATCTTCGGTCTCTCCATAGATCCCGATCCACAGCAGCCCGAACAGATCGCGGCGGCAGCCTCCAATGCTGTGGCCTGTGCCCTGGCCATGATGGAGTGCGTGGATCAGCTGAACCAGAGTTGGCGGACCCGCGGCTTACCCACCACTGAGGTTCGGGTCGGGATCGCGACAGGAGTGGCCTCGGTTGGCACCATGGGGGGGCGGGATCGGTTGGAGTACGGCGTGATCGGCGATAGTGTCAACATTGCCTCCCGCTTGGAAAGCTATGACAAACACCAACAACCTTCTCCCTGTCGAGTCCTGATCGATCAGGCCACTTTGGATTATGTCCGGGATCAGGTGCAGGTGGAGGATTGGGGGCCATTGGAGTTACGGGGCCGCCAAAAAGCAGTCCGGGCCTATCGGATTCTGGGCTGACGGGGTGATCTGATTCAGATTAAGGATACCCAACAATTTGATCCCAATTCCGCTTATGTTTTCACCTGAATTCTCTGCTGTCCACTGCGGTATCCCTTTTGTCGCGGCTGGGGTTACAGCCTTGACCTCCCCTCAGCACCCGATAGAATGGTCCTAATGTATAGAATGCTCAGAACAATGACGAACGACCAGATCAACCTCAAGGAGAGCTCACTAGTACCGAGATCGAAAGCAAGTGGATTTACGTTGATCGAGCTGCTAGTTGTGACGGTGATTGTGGGTATCCTAGCTGGGATCGCAGTTCCCACCTTTCTAAATCAATCTAGACGGGCTCGGATCGCAGAGGCTCAGTCCGCACTGACTGCCGTAAGTCGAGGCTCGGAGTTCTACCGGTTAGCGAATGGATTTTATCCCTGTAATTTCAGTGATATTGAGGGAGGCCCTGGGGGAAATGATCAGTACATGGATCAAGCTTTCTCTCAGATCGCACCCAATTATGACGATCCATCCTCCAGTTTTTGCAATCCAGATAGCGGTGTTCTCTGGACCACGATTGCCAAGACTACCGCGATTAACTACGTCAACGGGGCCGGGATTCCCTTACAGTGCAGAATTGGCATTGGGGATCAGACCAACAACTCGACAGTGGATAAAAACTGTAATCTGTAGAGTTTGGAGGGGGCTTTCCACAAACCCTCTGCGCCTTTTCAAGCTCAGTCCTCCTTGATCAACATCCCATCCCCAAACGAATAGAACCGATACCCCTGCTCGATCGCCTCCCGATAGAGAGCCAACAGCCGCTGCCGCCCGATCAAGGCACTCACCAACATTAATAAACTGGATCGAGGTAGATGGAAATTAGTGATCAGCCCCTGCACCACCCGCCACGCATAACCCGGATAGATATACAGATCACTCTTCCCCTCCCAGGGCTGGATCGTTCCCCCCTGAGCCGCCGTCTCCAAAGCCCGCACTACCGTCGTGCCTACCGCGATCACCCGTCCCCCCTGCGCTTGAGTCCGCTGGATCGCCGCCACCGTCTCCGCAGGCACCCGCAACCACTCCCCATGGAGAGCATGATCCTCCACCCGGTCAGTCTCCACTGGACGAAACGTCCCCAACCCCACACTCAAGGTGATCATCCCCTGCTCGATCCCCGCTGCAGCCAAATGCCCCAAGAGCTCCTCGGTGAAATGTAATCCCGCCGTCGGCGCCGCCACCGATCCTGGATGTCGAGCCCAGATCGTCTGATATTCCTCGGGGTCCGCCCGCCGCTCTGTGATGTAAGGGGGAAACGGGATCTCACCCAGTTGATCTAGAACCGTCTCAAAGGATACTGACTGAGGCCAATGGAACTGTAGGACCCGTCCTCCTGTCGCAATATCCATCGCCTCCACCGCCGCCTCTACCTCCTTGGAGAACTGGATCCGATCCCCCACCCGCACCCGCTTCCCCGGCTTCACCAGAGCCAACCATCGTCCTACTCCAGGCTGAGGCTCCAATAACAACACCTCGATCCGAGCCCCCGTAGACCGTTGACCGAATAGACGAGCCGGGATCACCCGAGTATCGTTGAACACTAATAGATCCCCTGGACGCAGCCACTGGGGCAGCTGAGTGAAATCACTGTGGTAGTGCTCGGCAGCGGATACCACCAACAGCCGCGCCCGATCCCGAGGGGAGACCGGCACCTGAGCGATTCGATCTGAGGGGAGATCGTAGTCATAGGCGGCTGTCAGCCGATCCTCTGGAGTTATGGACACGGGGGGATTCACCGGACCTTACCTCTGCCTTAACGGAGTCTTAGGGTTGCACCACTACCCTACAGGTGGATGGTAGCCCAACCGGCCATAGCATCCGTGCTCACCGCATTTATGCCAAGCCCTAAGCGAGGCCATACTGTCGGTAGCTTCCAGGCTTACACCGGATCAAGTTACCCCCGCCAGGGACGATCCCACAGAGATCGAGAGAGGATCCGGGCATAACTGAACATCTAAGCTATGATTTACACCAAAGCCTGTCATCCTACGATATGGAACCTGCTCCCAAATGATCACATGGGGTAAGAGTCTATGACCCAACATGCGGAGGCGAACGGAGGATCGGGGACGGGAAATAAGTCCAAAACCCATGCCTCCCCCTATAAGGTCCTACAGGAGATGTCGGCCCGTGGGATCTCAGGCAGCCTCACCATTCATGACGTGGAGGATCTCTCCCTGGGCTGGAAGATCTTTATGACCACGGAACGACTCACCTATGCCACCAGCGCCTCTGGCAAGGAGGAGCGATTGCCCTATCTGTTGCAACGGTTCTGTCCCAAGCTGGTGCTGTCCCAGCTGGAGGTGACCACCGCTCCCCATCAGACGGAGTATGACGATTTCAATCGCTGGTGTCGGACCGGGCGGCTGCCCCTGGATGAGCTGCGGCGGTTACTGCTGCGATCCAGTCAGGATGCCCTCTGTCAGGCCCTGGCTATCAATAAGGCGTCGGTACAGTTCAGTAAGGGACAGCAGCCGGATCCGATCGTGCTCTCGGTGCCCTTGAAGGACATCACCGCCTCGGTGCGTAAGAGCATGAAGCAATGGGAACGGGTCCGCCCTCAGATCCCGTCCGCCTTCGCCCGTCTAGAGCTCAATCCCCAGCATCTGGATCAGTTCTGTGAGCACTGGGAACAGTCCCTGGTGGGGGCGGAGGCCTTGGTGACCCAGTTCCTCAAGACCCAACAGATGTCCGCTTGTATGCGGCTGCTGACCCAAAAGCAGACCCTCTATGAGGTAGCCACCACCCTGAAGACCGAGCCCCTGGTGCTGGCCGCTTGGCTGTATCCCCTGGTGGAGTCGGGCACCCTCAACATCCTGCCCTTTAAGGAGGCGGAGCGCCGGGTGGTGATCGCCTGTATTGATGACAGCAAGACGGTGCAACGGCAGGTGCAGCTGACCCTACAGGTGGCGGGGTATGAGGTGCTCAGCATCACCGAGCCCGCCCATGCCCTGACCGCACTGGTGCGCAAACGTCCGGCCCTGATCTTGATGGATGTCAATATGCCCGAGATCGATGGCTATGAGCTGAGTCGGATGTTGCGTCAGTCCAAGCAGCTACGGGATATCCCTATCGTCATGTTGACGGGTCGGGATGGGTTTCTCGATCGGATCCGGGCTCAGATCCTGCGGGTGAATGAGTATCTCACCAAACCCTTTGAGCCCACCCGACTGCTGCAGACGGTACAGAAACTGGCCCTAACCGACGAGCCCCAGGAGGCTGGGTAATGGAGCCGCACAACCGTTTACACAGCCCCTTAGAGGCAAGGTTCACTGATCTCTGGGCCAGGTGATGAAGACTGTACTGATCGTTGAGGATATGGAAGCGGAACAGAAACTGATGGCAGCGCTGCTGACCCAGGCCGGGTTTGAGGTGTCAGTGACTCCCTCCGTGGATGCCGCTTGGCAATGGCTAGCCGATCATCCCCGTCCCAATCTGATCTTGCTGGATATCGTCATGCCCGGTAAAAGTGGGTTGGAGCTCTGTCGGCTGGTCCGCACCACTCCCCATCTGCAGGGCATCCCGGTGATCTTCTGCTCCTCTAAAAACCAGGAGTTCGATCGGTTCTGGGCCCTGCGGCAAGGGGGCAATGCCTACATTCAAAAACCCTTTGCCCCCAAGCAGCTCTTGGAAACCGCCCTACAGTACGCCAGCTGAGTTCCCCCATGCCGATGATCTGGTCCACACCACAGGAGCAATTGACACCTTGCCGAGGAGGATTGCATGGCTGATCTGTCTGCCGGAGAGTACTTTGGGGTGCGGGTGGCGCGTCAGGTGCGTCTGACTCTCCCTCTGGGGGCTGTGGAGTCGGTGTTGCGGGTGCCCCCCCGTCAGATCTGTCCGATCCCTGGCATCAGCCCTGATCTATTGGGGGTAGTGGGTCAAGCGGGATCCTTAACCTGGGTGTTTGATCTGAGTCGGTTTCTGGGCATGTCCCCCTCTGAATATGAGGATCCCCCTTCTCTAGGGGTGGTGGTGCGCTCAGAACGCTGGTCGGAGGCGGGCTCTCGCCAGATCCGGCGGTTAGCCTGTTTAGTGACCCAGCTGGAGGGGATCTTTCCCCTAACCACCCAGCCTCTACAGCCGTTACCGGCTCAATTGGATGCGCCGCTGCGTCAGGTCTTTATGGGTATGGGCTCCCGACCGATCGCCCCTGTGGAGCCAGAGGATCTCGCCGAGGAGACCCCTAGGAGTCAGGATCTGGCCCCCTCCCCATGGGTGAGAGCCGCCGTGCTCGATCCCGAGGCCCTGTTCAAGTACCTGTATGCGGAGTCCGATCAAACCTTGGCCCCAGTGCGCCGTAGCTCGGGGGCCTTGGCGCCTTCTACCTGAAGACCCATTGGCCTTGCTCACGATGAGGATCTGTTTACCATGACATCATCCCAGCCCTCCCCCAACCTTGCCTCCTCCGTTGCCAACGGAGCGGGGGCCGAGTCCAAACCCTATGTTGGTCCCAGCACAGATCTGATGACCCGGATCGTCGATGCCAATGAGCTGGAGCAGACCGGTGAGCATGCGGAGGCCATTGCCAAGTATCAGCAGGTGGTGGAGGAGGATCCGGAAGGGAGCCATGGGGTCTACGGCTCCATTGCTCAGAGAGCCCTAGATGATCTGGGCTATACCCGGCCCCAGTCCCGACCCATGACCATGCCGGAGATGCCCATCGTCATCCCGGAATCTCAGGTGGAGGAGGTGGAGGCGGAGCCGGTGGTGCTGAGCTCCGATCGACCCCAGATCGCCATCCTGCAGTGGTTCCTCGATCTGTCCATCCGTAACAAACAGCTGGTATTTTTGGGAATCTTTGAGGTGCTGGTGTTGCTCCTGGTGGGGGCTGGTGCCTGGCTGATCAATCAGAGTTTGCGGAATCAGCTGGTCACTCAGGCTCAGTCGGAGCTGACGGTGGCGGAGAATACTTACAATAATCAGCTGGCTCAATTGGGGGCGATCGCTCAGACAGAAGCTCTGGCTCAGGATGTGGTGTCTGC
>CAYSEO010000057.1:0-17290 GCA_964429885.1 uncultured bacterium | reverse complement strand
AGGCGGGATCTATGGAGGTGATCCGGCTTTGGATAGTTTAGTGAATAACAATTTGCCCCTACAGGTGGACTTTCGTAGCATCTACGGTGAGGTGCTGGCGCGGGGACTGGGGACGGATCCGGTAGAGATCTTGGGGGATTCCTTCCCGAGCGTGGGGGTACTGGCTTAGAGAAAAACTGTGGCTTGGACTACAAACAGGGGGGTATGTTACAGTAGTTTTAAATTAAACCTCATGCTACCCCTAGGTAAGTAGATTAGCAAAAACGTTTATACAGGCTATATAGTACATGTCAAAGCAATTTTGCCGATCTACTTATGACTGAACCGGGAGATCCGCCGCAGATCCTGGCCCCTTCGCCACAGCCTGCCCAGCGCCAGGTTAGGACTCCCATGACTGAGGATCCATACCGAGCTGAGGAGGCGATCTCTGGGGAACTCTATCGAGAGCTGATCCATGCCATTGACGGCATCTTTTGGGAGGCAGAGGCGATCGGGGAGCGTTTCTTATTTGTCAGCCCTCAGGCCGAGTCGATCTTGGGCTACAAGGTGTCGGAGTGGTTAGAGCGATCGAAGTTCTGGATCGAGCATGTGCATCCGGAGGATCAAGAACGGGTTCAGGAAGCGCGGGCTTGGTGGGTAAGCTCCTGTCTGAGTGGTGGATCCTGCCAACCCTCTCAGGAGTTGGAGTATCGGATGATTGGCGCTGCGGGACAGGTGGTCTGGATCCGGGATCAGATCACAGTGATCCCTGAGGCGGATCCACCTCGACTGCGGGGTCTGATGATGGATATCACCCGTAGCAAACGACAGGAGTGGGAGCGGGTGCGTGCGGAACGCCTACTTCAGCAGCAGGCCCAACGACAACAGGCGATCTTTCAGATCAGCCAACGCATTCGTCAGTTTCTTGATCTCGACTCGGTCCTCAATACAACGGTTCAGGAGGTGCAAAAGCTACTGCAAACCGATCGAGCCTTGATCTATCAATTTGATCCTGAGACCTGGCAGGGACGGGTCAGGGTGGAGGTGGTACGTTCGGGCTGGCCTGCAATGCTCCAGACTCAGATCTCCGATCCCTGTTTTGGCGAGAGCTATGCGGCTCTATACCGTCAGGGTCGTATCCAGGTGATCTCGGATATCTACGCTGCTGGGTTGGCCCCCTGTTATCTGGAGCTCCTGGCCAGTTTTCAGATCCGAGCCAATCTAGTAGTGCCGATCATCACCGAGCAACAGCTATGGGGACTACTGATCGCCCATCAATGTCAAGGTCCGCGCCATTGGCAGATCCAGGATGCTCAGTTACTGGAACAGTTGGCAACTCAGGTGGGGATCGCGATCCAGCAGGCGGAGTTCCATCAAGATGTGCAGCGGTTGAATCAAGGACTGGAACAGCAGGTGCAGGAACGCACCCAACGACTCCAACAGACCCTAGAGGCAGCTCAAGTTTTGCAACGGATCACCGATCAGATCTGCTGGACCCTGGATGAGCAACAGATCCTGCAAACGGCCACCCGAGAGTTGAGGGAAACCTTGCAGGTGGATTACTGCTGTGTCTGTCTTTATGACCTGGATCAGCAGGAAGCACGGGTGGAGTGTGAACAGACCTGTCCGGGTCATCCCTCCAATCTGGGTCAGATCATTCCCATGGAGCCCTTCTATCAGGTTTATGATCAGTTACTGGCCGGAGGATTCTACGATTCTCGTCAATCTACAAATAGCCCTGATCCGGGTGATCACCTCTGTCTGCGTCCCTCCCTGAGACCTGCAACCACCTTGATCTGCCCCATGCTGCTGCCAGGAGGAGAGGATAGGGCACAGGAGCCAGAAGTTTTGGGAGATATCGGTCTATTCCATTCTCAGCAACGCCCCTTGGAGGACTTCGAGATCAGCTTGGTGCAACAGGTAGCGGATCAGTGTGCCATTGCCATCCGACAGGCGCGCTTGTATCAGGCTGCTCAATTACAGGTGTCAGAGCTGCGGCGACTCAACCAACTCAAGGATGATTTCCTCAGCACCGTCTCCCACGAGCTACGGACCCCCATGTCCAACATTAAGATGGCCACCTTTATGCTCAAACAGGCCAGCTTGGAGGCCCGCTATCTGAGCTATCTCCAGATCCTGGAACGGGAATGCACCCGAGAGATCGAGTTGATCAACGATCTGTTGGAACTGCAACGGCTGGAGGCCCACACCCCCCAACTGACCCTCAAATCTCTGGATCTGAACCTTTGGATCCTGGAGCTGACCCGCCGATTTCAAGCCAAGACGGAGGAGCGCCAGCAGCGAATTGAAGTGAGCGTGAAGACATCCTTGCCGATCCTGGTCACGGATCCCAGCTGCTTGAGCTCTGTGCTGACGGAATTGGTTCATAACGCCTGTAAGTATGCTCCGCCTGGCAGTTCGATCCATCTTCAATTGCGGGCTCAGGGATCCGATCAGGTGCAGTTCAGGATCAGCAACTCTGGCCAGATTCCAGCTGAGGAAAGCGAGCGGATCTTTGAGCGGTTCTATCGCATCCCCAATGCCGATCCTTGGAAACAGGGCGGGACGGGGTTAGGATTGGCTCTGGTGAAAAAACGGGTGGAGCAGCTGAGGGGTACGATCGAGCTGATCCCCGACCCTCAACAGGTGATCTTTCAATGCACTCTCCCCTCCCTCCAGCCTCAAGAGCTGCCCTGAACTATCCATGACCGATCTATCCCGCCGTCCCACCATCGCGGTCGTCCTGGGCACGCGTCCGGAGGCGATCAAGCTGGCCCCGGTGATCCTGGGGTTACGGAGATCGAGCTGCTTTCGCTCTGAGGTGGTGTTGACAGGACAACATCGGGAGATGGTGGATCAGGTGATGGCTCTGTTTGGTCTACAGGCGGATCGGGATCTGAACATCATGCAGCCGGGACAATCCCTGACAGATATTACGGAGCGAAGCCTGCGGGGATTGGAGAGCTATCTCAGTCAGGCTCAACCGGATCTGATGTTGGTGCAGGGGGATACCACCACGGCCTTTGCCGCCACCCTAGCAGCGTTCTATCAACGGATCCCGGTGGGCCATGTGGAGGCGGGCTTACGCACCCATGATCTGCTGGATCCCTATCCTGAGGAAGCCAATCGACGCTTGATCTCTCAACTCGCCTCACTGCACTTTGCCCCCACGGAAGCTGCGGTAGAGAACCTACGACGAGGGGATGTGGTGGGTCAGATTCTCCATACGGGCAACACCGTGATCGATGCTTTGCTGTGGGTGGCCAGACACTCCCCGCCGGATCCAGTGCCAGATCTAGAATGGCAACGCTACCGGGTGCTGTTGGTCACCGTCCATCGCCGGGAGAACTGGGGGGAGCCGCTACGATCCATCGCCAAGGCTTTGGTCCAGATTTTGGATCACCATCCCGATACCGCCGTGTTACTGCCCCTACATCGCAATCCTGTGGTGCGTGAGCCCTTGCAAGCGATCCTAGGGGATCATCCCCGCGCCTGCCTAACGGAGCCCTTGGACTATCACCATTGGGTGGGGGCGATGCAGCGCTGCACCCTGATCTTGAGTGATTCCGGTGGGATCCAGGAGGAGGCTCCAGCTCTAGGAAAACCCGTATTGGTGTTAAGGCGTACGACCGAACGACCGGAAGCCATCGCCAGTGGCACTGCCAAGTTAGTGGGCACCACCCTTGAGGAGATCTACCCGAGCGCGGCTCGGCTACTGACGGATCCAGAGTTCTATGCCCAGATGGCTCAGGCTAAGAATCCTTTTGGAGATGGTCTGGCCACCCAGCGGATCCTAGAGGCGCTTCAGCAGTGGTTTCAGGCTAGATCCCCTAGAGATCCTCTACCATAAGGACATGATCCGTCGGAGAGGTTGAGAATGAAAGCGGTGATCTCGATCATCAGTGGCTTGGCCCTAACGATCTGGGTCAGCACACCCCAGATCGCCTGGGCACAGTCTGTAGAAGATCTCATCCAGCAGGGTCTAGAGGCACAGTCACAGCGACAGTTTGAGGAGGCAGAGTCGATCTGGTTCCAGATCCTCCGGATCACCCCTGGAGATGCTGAGATCTACAATCGGCTGGGGGTGGCTCAATTTCATCAGGGCAAGATGCAGACGGCGATCGAGGCCTTCAATGTCGCCATTCAACTGGATCCTGAACTGATCCCGGCCTATCAAAGTCTAGGAAACATTGCTCGCTCTCTAGGAGAACTGGGGCAGGCGGAGCAGCTCTGGCGCCGAGTGGTGGAGATCGATCCTGAGCAGGCCTTAGCCCACAATAATCTCGGCCATGTCTTGAGAGATCAGGGACGATTTGAGGAAGCAATCGAGGCCTACCGTCGCTCCAGCCAACTGGCACCCACGGCGGCGACTCCCCATGTAGGTCTGGGCAATACCTTAAAGTTACAGGATCAACTGGAGGCTGCCGTCGAGGCCTACAATACCGCGATCCAACTGCAACCGGATCTACCTGCCGCTCACTATAACTTGGGGATCGTTTTGGAGAGACAGGAGCGATTGGAGGAGTCAGTTGTTGCCTATTCAGAGGCCATTCGTCTGGATCCAGACCTGGCCGATGCCCACAATAACTTAGGGGTTGTGTTGAGAAAATTAGGGCAACTGGGACAGGCTGTGGAATCCCATAGCACCGCGATCGAGTTGAATCCTGGCTTCGGCTATGCCCACTTCAATCTGGGAGTGGTGTACAGAGATCAAGGCCAACTAGAGCTAGCGATCGCCTCCTGTCGTCAAGTGTTGGATCTCCCCAACCAGGATCAGTGGCCCCCCACTGGCACCCATGCCTTAGCTCACAACTGTTTGGGCCGGATCTATCAGCAGCAGCAGCGATACCCGGAGGCCATCACCGAGTTTGAGAAAGCTGCGGAACTCGATCCCCAGTGGTCCGTGCCTCAGGAGAATCTAGAGGAGATCAAGCCCTTGCTGAATGCCCCAGGGGTTGGACGGCATCACTTCCTGGCGATCACCCAGACCGCATGAACGATCCCTGGAACATAGCCCAGTAGGGTCAGCAGAATGTTGATCCAGAAGTCTACACCGATTCCAACCTGCAGAAACACCCCCAAGGGAGGGAGCAGAATCGCAGCGATGATCCGAATCACATCCATCATGATCGATGTCTTCCTCTCTATCATTCGACTTATGACTTTCATATTATAGTGAGGACCCGATCCGGCGTCTACCTCTGTCTCTAGAGGGGGCCAAGGAGGAAGTAAGGTGAGATCCGACGAGATCCGAGCACACAACAGCAGCCTTTTCGGTTTACCAATACAGCGAGCGAACTTCAAGTGTAAGCAGATTGGTGAGGGGCATCAGAGAGCTAATCGATCTCCAGAGATTTTAACCCGAAGGATTTGGTTCGTGGCCCATGTGTAGATCCAGCCCCATCGGGGATCCAAGCGCTCCAGACGATCCGGTTCGACCTGACCTCCGTTTGGACATAGCCTTGAGGGGCAGATAGCCCATGGGTGTGCCTTCCATCTATGACCTAGCCCGATCTCTAGGGTAAAACAGTAGACAGGATAGGATAGGGACGCTACAGGTTGCGAGTGGATCAGAGATAAGGAGGAGGACGTGGGAGCATCCGTGCAGGATAAGCTGATCGCGGGTCGCTATCGGTTGGTCCGTCCGCTCAGCGCTGGCGGCATGGGACAGGTGTATCGGGCTGTCGATACCCAGTTGTTCGATCGACCTGTCGCCGTCAAGATCCTGCATCAACACCTGGGGGGTGACGACGAGACCCTCGATAATCTTAAACGCCGGTTTGAGGCAGAAGCCCAGATCAGCGTCCTCCTAGGCGAACACCCCCACATCATCACTATCCTGGATTACGGCATCGAGGATCATTCCCCCTATCTGGTGATGGAATTGCTCTCCGGCTGTAGTTTGTCGGAGCTGTTGATTAAGGAAGGAGCCATGGCCCCCGAGCGGGTGATCACCTTGGGGCGGCAGATGTGTGGGGCCTTTCACCATGCCCATCAGTTTCAGGTGGAGCTGGGGGATCGGATGATCATGGGGGTGATCCATCGGGATATCAAGCCCAGTAACCTATTCATCCTCAAGGACAAGACGCAACAGGAGAGTGTCAAGGTTCTAGACTTTGGCATTGCCAAGGTGATCAGTGATGTCTCCATGGCTCTGGGTACTCAGACCGGCAGCTTCCTAGGCACCCTGCGCTATGCCTCCCCAGAACAACTGGATGGCGAACCCCTCACGATCCAATCGGATATCTACTCCTTCGGGATCGTGCTCTACCAGATGCTGACGGGAGAGATGCCGATCCGACCTGCCACGGACACCTTTCCCGGCTGGTACCGCGCTCACCATGAACAACAGCCCCGTCCCCCCCATCAGATCAGCTCCCTACCCACGATCCCCATCCAACTGGCGGAAGCGGTGATGGCCTGTCTGGAGAAGCATCCGGCCCAACGCCCCCCAGACATGCATGCCCTGGAGCGATCTCTAGCGGATTGTCTACAAAATCAGAGCTCCCCGCTCCCACCTCTTACCAGAGCTCCCCGCTCTCAACCGATCGCCTCAACTCCTACTCCTGCTCCTCCTGACCCTCCCTCACGCACCTATCAACTCTCTGGCGGATCCCCCTCTGCTCGCTCCCGCTCTCGCTCTCGCTCCCGCTATCCTGTCTGGTTACCTTGGGCGGGCCTGGGCACTGCAGCGGGTTTAGCCGCAGCCCTGTTGGTAGGCATTGTCAGGACGATCACCTCTCCCGCACCAGCCCCACCTCCTCTCTCCTCCGTCGAGCAGAGCCCTTCCCCTCCTGCTGCGGATCCAGATCCTCCTCCTCAACCTCTCACTTCCCCTATGCCTAGCCCCGAGCCGATCCCACCGACCGTAAGTCCCGATCTGGAACCTCAGACCCCTCAACCTGTGGCGACCGATTCCGTCTCCGGTCCCTTCACCTGCCGCCTGGACTACAGCATTCGTACCGCTTGGGATCAGGGGTTCGTTATGGATCTGTGGATCAACGTCTCCGAAGCACCCGTCTCCGATTGGCAGCTCAGCTGGCGTTTCCCCTCCGAACGGGTCCAGATCACCAACTTTTGGAAGGGAGACTTTACCCAACAGGGAGCCAGGGTCCAGGTGACCCATCTGGGCTACAACAGCACCATCCCTCAAGGAGGCCGTACCGATCTGGGATTTGAAGCTCGTCACCCTGGGGGCGTCGCCATCCCGGAACAGATCACCCTGAATGGCACCCCCTGTCAAGTCTCCGCACAATCTGCTGCTGCTCCTAGACCAACAGCCACAGCCACACCCCAACCGATCTCCACCCCTCAAGCAACCCCCACCTCCTCCCGTGAGATCCGGATCCAGGTGGACCGAGACGGTGTTCAGATCGAAGGTTTAGAAGGTCCTCTCGAGGAGATTCGAGAGAGAGCAGGATTAGAGCCTGGGGAGCTGCTCAGACGGATGAGACGGTAAGGCTAAGGGCGGAAGATCTCATCTTCATCTAAAATCCGATCATCGTAGGAGGAGTCCCACCCCATGCGTAGCCTTGAACATGCTCAGACCCTGATCCCAGACACCGATCTAGGCAGCCAGGAGCACCCCTGTTTGGTGACCTTCTATCCGCTTACCGGTCTACCAGAGGAGCCCAACGTACCCGGTCGGGTCAAGCTCTTAGATGAGGATCTGATCCGGATCGGTCGGGAGTCCAACTGTCAGATCCAGATGAAGGAACGGTTTGTCTCCCGAGTCCATGCCACGATCCAACGGCTGGTCTCGGAGGAGGATGTCGTCTATCAACTGCGGGATGGGGATGATCAGGGTAAGCCCAGCTCCAATGGGGTATTTGTCAATGGTAATCGGCTGCAAACCTCCCACCGCCTCCAGGATGGGGACTGGATCCAGATGGGCACCCGTGTGTTTGGTAGCTTTCACGAGATCCGCCAACCCACCCCCGCCGATCATCAGCTCCAGGAAACCCTAGTGGATCTCTTGCAGGAAGCTCAGGTGGTCTCTCCAGGGCAGGTGCGAGCCGCCCGATCCGAATTGGAGGGCACAGGGATGGTCCTGTCTGAGATCCTGGTGGGCCATGGTTGGGTCAGCCCGGAGACCGTGGATTTTATGTTGAGTATCGATCGGGTCAGTTTGCCCCAGGTGGTGGGTAAACCCCCAGTGGGAGAGTATCTCAAAGCCGCCGATCTGGTCACCGAGGAACAGATCACCGAGGCCATGCAGTTGCAGAAGCGCAAGCGGGTTTACTTTGGTATGACCCTGGTGCAAAGAGGCTATCTCAAAGAGGAGACCCTGGATTTCTTCTTGAAACGCTATGGCCACCTGGATCAGGCCTTACAAGCCACAGAACAGTTCGATGAAGCTGCCCAACAGGCTCAAGAATGAGATCTCATCGGACAAGTGACAAACTCGTATTACGTCTGTAGTATAGAGAAAGCTGGATCCCTCCTACCTAGGCCAGGGTTCCCGGCGGATTGATTCATCTCAGCTCTTAAGGGGGTGATCGCGTTGACTGCACTTGGCCAGCGCATTGTCGTTTTCTCTGCCCACTATCTGCCCCTGAGCTACATCAGTCTCAAGCGGGCAGTCATCCTACTCTTGTCCGGACGAGCCGAGCCCTTGTTGGATCTAGCGGGTCCCGTCTGGCAGATCCGTTCCCCCAGTGCCGTTTTGGAGGTCCCGGCCCATATTCGGCTGCGTTCTAGTCCTCCCAAGCGGGCCTGGAAGATCCCACCGGTGAGTCGCCGCGAGGTGTTTCGTCGGGATCACAACAGCTGTCAGTACTGTGGATCCACCCATCAATTGACCCTGGATCATGTCCTGCCCCTATCCAAGGGAGGTCCCCACACCTGGGAGAACGTGGTCACCGCCTGTGAGCCCTGTAACCAGCGCAAGGGGGATCGCACCCCTGAACAGGCCGGGATGATCCTGAGGAGCCAACCCAAGCCCCCAGTCCATCCCACGGTGGCCTTCGCCGATCAGTTCTGGCAGCACCAGCAGGCTCAATCCGTGACACCTTGAGATGACACCTTGAGATCCTTGGGATCTCCTTTCAGATCCACATTGAACACCCGTCCTACCCAACCAGGAGGTGATCTGTAATGTTAAAAGCAACCCGTTGTGAGGGCCAGATCCGCCTGGAGGCCACGGAGCAATCCTTGGAGACCTGGCTAGGGATCCGAGTCATGATCGCTGTTGGCTGTGGTGAGCGTTTGCTGATCGAGCCCGGACATCTGACCCTAGATCTGCCCAAGTTCCACACTCCGGATCCCCATCCCGTCGGGGGCCGAATCCGGTTGGCGGGGGTCTGGCTACGCTCTGATCCAAACAGTGAGGATGGAGTACTGGCCGCTCCCATGAGCTCTCCTCTGGCGGAACAGATGGTCAATCTGTGGAGTCGCACCCATCTGCAACCTCAGGTGTAGTACGTCAGGGATCTAGCCTTCTAGATCCCTTTCTGCCCACCAGAAAGCGAGATCAAGGCTCAACCAGGAAATCTCAAAAAAAGTTCCTCCCAGCCATTGACACTCCCGTAGTACGTTGCGTAGTATAGATTCATGAGGCAAACGAGGTGAGACGATTCCTAAGATAAACGAGTCTCCGGATCCCTCTCTCATCAGAACTAGAGTCACTGGAGTGAGCTGATCCAAGCTCATCTTTAGCTACCCAATTCTGAGCGGCCTTTGGATCTCTGTACCTTGAAAACTGAATATTATGGCACATCAAGTATGATGCAATGATCGGGATTAAGCCTTAGCGGGGTCTTGATCTAATGATGAAGCGCAACGCTGAGTTCTGATCGTTGATCATTGCCACCTTGTAGAAACCCAATCTACAAGGATCGCGGGGTCGTAGCTCAGTGGGTCTAGAGCAGCCGCCTGTCGAGCGGAAGATCAAGGGTTCAAATCCCTTCGGCCTCGCCACCCAGCCTGGTGGACGATCAGACAAGTCACTATGGTTCTCAGCCATGGGGAAGCGGGTGCAACTCCCGTCCAGGCTTCTAATCATGTCCAGGTCGCCAAGCGGTAAGGCGTCAGCCTGCAAAGCTGATCAGCGTGGGTTCAACTCCCACCCTGGACTTGGGATGCAGCGATGGTGTAACGGCAACATCTCGGTCTCCAAAGCCGATAGATCTGGGTTCAAATCCTAGTCGCTGCGTTCCCCAAAACGGGGAATCTCAATGCAGAGATCAGTGTAAATCGGATCTCCTTCGTGCCCTAATGAGCAAAGCTTACACACATCCGCTTCTACGCGGGAGGTTGCAGGTTCAACTCCTGTCATCGGTACCAGCCGATGTAGCTCAATGGATAGAGCTCCAGTGACACTAGCTTTTCTAACTTGCATGAAGGATTCTATTTACCCCTCAGAGGGCTAATCTCTTGAGATGATCTCTGCAGATAACCTCTTCCGTGCCCTGATCCGCGAAGCTTACACACATCCGCCTGTCAAGCGGGAGGTTGCAGGTTCGAATCCTGCCATCGGTGCTTCTTACCGATGTAGCTCAATTGGTAGAGCTCCAGTGGTTCCAGCTTTTCTAACTTGCATGGAAGATCCCATTAAGTTAAGTCCATCCTGTTCCTCCGTGCCCTGATCGGTCAAGCTTACATACACCCGACAGTTAATCGGCTTAGTAGTTCTGGCTTTTCTGACTTGCATGGAGGATCCAACCTGGCCCCATCGTCTAGTGGCTAAGGATCTCGGAGTTTCATCCCGAAGGTAGAGGTGTGCCTTTGGTATGCTACGCAAACAAATCCCCTTGAGGCTATCTGTGTGTGCCCTAATGTGTGAAGCTTACATACTGGTCAACCGGTCTTGAAAACCGGGTAGGTTCGAGTCCTACAGCCTCCACCACTCTGGGGGCTGAAATACAGCTTCTCTGACTTGCACATGCAGTTCATCTCAATTGGGGTCGGCTCGCCTATTGGAGTAGGCAACGGTCTGTAAAACCGCCGCATCATGCATTGCTGGTTCAACTCCAGCTCGACCCATGGGATCACATCTGATTCCTATCCAGAAAATCACTTGGAGGGATGGCCGAATTGGTAAGGCACCTGTTTGGAAAGCAGGAGCAATCTTAACTAGATTGTTGCAGGTTCAAGTCCTGTTCCCTCCGCCAGATCAAGGAGAGGTAGCTGAATGGTGAAGGCAGGTATCTCCTTCGGAGACGCTTCGCGAACGAGTCCTGTCCTCTCCGCTTTGGGGATCTAGCTGAGTTGGTTCTAGCGCTTGTTTGAAGCACAAGAGTAGGTGGGTTCAATTCCCACGATCCCCATGTCCTGTAGCTCAATGGCAGAGCAGCTCCCTGTTAAGGAGAGGGTTGTAGGCTGTGCGTTGCACCGCTTCGCGAACGAGTCCTATCAGGACAGCCAACCATGCCGGGTAGACGAACGGGTAAAGTCGCCTGACTCTGAATCAGGAGGTTGCAGGTTCGAATCCTGCCCCGGCAGTGTTGCCTTGTGGTGTAACGGTAGGTAGCATCTCGCTCTTTGAAAGCGATGGTCCAGGTTCGAACCCTGGCGAGGCAGCCAACATGTGCTCCCATAGCCCAACTGGAAGAGGCGGCTGTCTCAAAAACAGTCTAGTGAGGGTTCAACTCCCTCTGGGAGTACCAGATCTGCTCCTGTAGCCCAACTGGAAGAGGCGCTGGTCTTAGAAACCAGAGGTTGGAGGTTCAAATCCTCTCAGGAGTACCACCTCGGGATGTAGTGCAGCGGGAGCACGTCTGGTTTGGGACCAGAAGGTCGCAGGTTCGATCCCTGCCATCCCGACTTTGCCGCCATGGCGCAACTGGCAGACGCACCAGGTCCAGATCCTGGCTGTTGGGGGTTCAAATCCCTCTGGCGGCACCATCCCAAGCTCATGTGGCGCAACTGGCAGACGCACTAGGTCGAGAGCCTAGCAAGTGTGGGTTCAAATCCCACCATGAGCACCAGATCATCCAGGTGTAGCGCAGGGGGAGCGCGCCTGTTCGGGGGACAGGAGGTCGTAGGTTCGATCCCTACCACTTGGATCGGCATCCGCTCGGAGCTCCGCGAACGACCCCTCGGCGACCCACCAAGGGCTGTTAGCTAAGCGGTACAGCAGCCGCCTCTTAAGCGGAAGATCGTAGGTTCGAATCCTACACAGCCCATTGAATATGTTTGGCCAAACTGGGGTTCATGCCAGGACCAGAAAGTGAGCCGGATCTGGGGTTTCACTCATCGCTGATCCTAACGAAGGCCGCACATGTTCATTGCCCCCTTGGCGAAATGGCAAACGCAGCTCGCTTAAACCGAGTTCAGTACAGGTTCGAATCCTGTAGGGGGTATGTGCAGGGATGGAGCAAGAGCGGCTCACCGGTCTCATAAGCCGGAAATCAGCGGTGCGAATACCGCCCCTGCCACCAAACGTGCGGGTGTGGCGCAAGGGTAGCGCAACGGTCTCATAAGCCGTGGGGTATGGGTTCGAATCCCATCACCCGTACCAATGATCCCGATTGAGATCTTTTGCAGGTGTGGTGTAACAGCAACATGACGGTTTCGTACATCGTCGCTATCGGTGCAACTCCGATCACCTGCTCCATTTTGCAGACGTGGTGTAGTTAGCCAACATCAGGATTTGGTATGTCCTGGCCGTGGGTGCAAGCCCCACCGTCTGCTCCAGAGCTGATCTTTCATTTGCAGGTGTGATGTAGCTGGCAACATGGCTGTCTTGTAAACAGCTCTCGTCGGTTCAAATCCGACCTCCTGCTTCGAGCGGGTATCGTCCAATGGCCAGGATCTGAGGCTTCCAACCTCAAGATGAGGGGTTCGACTCCCCCTACCCGCTCCAGAACAAGCGATCGTGGTGTAGTGGCAACATCTAGGTCTGCCAGTCCTCAGTCGAGGGTTCAAATCCCTCCGATCGCTTTGGGCCGTGTAGCTTAATGGTAGAGCATCTGTCCTACAAACAGAGTGTTGCAGGTTCAAATCCTGCCACGGTCATCACGGAATGTAGCTCAACGGATAGAGCAACGGACTTCGAATCCGTAGGTTGTAGGTTCAAATCCTACCGTTCCGGCTCAGGGATGTAGCTCAGTGGAGAGAGCGCTGTCTTGCGAAGGCAGAAGTCACAGGTTCGATCCCTGTCATCCCCACCAAATATGGGCTGCTAGCTCAACGGGAGAGCGCCTGGTTTGCACCCAGGAGGTTAGGGGTTCAAATCCCCTGCGGTCCACCACATGCTGCCTGAGGCCGAAGGGACGAGGCGCTGGTCTGTGAAACCAGTCTAAGAGGGTTCGAGTCCCTCCAGGTAGCCTTGGAAGGTGCCGCTCAGTGGTGGGCAACTGGTCTTGAAAACCAGGGTAAGTAGATCGGCAAAATTGCTTTGACATGCACTACATAGCCTATAGAAACGTTTTTTGCTGATCTACTTATGCATGCATAGGGGTATCTCCTTCGGAGACGCTTCGCGAACAACTCCTCCACCTTCCTCCAAATCCGGGATCGTAGCTCAATGGATCAGAGCATGGAGCTTCTACCTCCAGGGTTGCAGGTTCAAGTCCTGCCGATCTCATCTCAAGTAGAATACTGAAGAGAACAAAACATGAGTGAACATCGTTTGGGAGAAATTGTGATCGAGCGTCCTCGCAGCGGCATACGGCTCAGCTGTAGAAAGGTGACAGGATTTAAGAAACGGCTCAACAAGCTTACCCAGGAAGCCTCTGAGGATGGTTTACTGCGTCCGTACCTGATCAAGCCCACCTATAAGACAAAATATCTCTCCGATCACCTTGGACCGTTAGAGATACACTACATGGCAGAATATCTCGGGATCAGGCCTCAACGAAGGCAGGTCGCAAGATCTATGCTGCTGGGAAGCGTCAGTGTGGGAAAAAAGAGATCCGGTTTATCCTGAGCCAGCTGGCCGAGGGGTGATCCACTTCTCTGTTAAAATCAATGTGTCTTTCAGTTCCGAGCCCATGCCAGTCTTTGAGCAATCCATCCAGATCCCGGCTCCGCTGCAGTTGGTGGATCGGTGTGTGACGGAGCCGGATCTGATGCAGCGCTGGCTGAATCCTCTGCTCAAATGCGAGTCGATCGGTCCCTGGTCGGTGGCGGCGGGCAGTCGGTTTCGGTTTATCATCGGGATCCCTTGGCTGAAACCCACGCTGGACTGTGTGGTATCAGAGCGTCGGGAAAATCTGGTGGTGTGGTGCTTTACGGGCTTCTTTGAGGGATCGGATCGATGGGAGTGTGTTCCGGAGACGGCAGGGACGCTACTGATCAATCGGTTTACCTTTGAGATCCCGAATCCTTTGCTGGCAGCTGGCTTTAACCTCACGGCGGCTGCCTTGACTCAGCGGGATATGCAGGATCAACTCAAACGCCTGCGAGATGTGGCTGTATCCCTTAGATCGAGTTAGAGCCTGATTAGACAACCTTGAGGATCTGGACCAAACGACGATGAGCTCTCAAGATCACACCGAAGCAAACGACCGTGAAGCCAGAGATCCATCTACCCCATTGTTCGGCTTTCGATCCACGATAGCGCACTTCCACCTGAGTCTCACCCTGGGGGACAGTGATCTGTAATCGCCCATCCCTGCTATGATCCATGCCCTCAGAAATCTGATCTCCGACTCGTACTTGCCAGCCTGGCCAACTATACATCCGCAATAATAATCGCCCTGGTTGCAAGGCATTGACGCGAAATTGACGCCAACCAAATTGCCATTCTAGATCCGAGATCTCTCCACTCCCTTGATCCCATTCGATCAGTTCATAGTTCCGCTGGGGTAGATGAGGAGGACCCAGGCTCCAAGCAGGTGTATACTCAGAAACGTCTGTCATAAAAGGTTCACCTAATCTATTTCTGAGTAGGGCAAAGTCCACTGTCTCATAGGGTCTGGCTGTCAGATCCACCTCCTGAGGAAAGACAGGCCGATCTCGAAAGAACTGATCCAGCTGATTCGCCTTAAAGGGCCAGGGATAAGCACTCTGCAACACCTGTCCCGTGCCCCAAAACAGTAGTGCTGCTGTTGTTCCCACACCCACGATCCGGATCCCCCAGCTTAAGATCTGGGTACGAAAGATCGGCACTCTAGAGAGTAGGATACCCCAAAGAAAAGGCCAACAGATAGATCCAATCGCCAACCATCGCCAGGAGAATTGGATCCGTTCTAAAGGGGTGATGAGCTGATAAAGTCCCTTACCCAGATCGGTCACCATCACAACCGAGAGTAAGGTTGCCCAAAACAACACCTTGGTAGGCTTCGTCCAGATCTGTAGACCTGGCCTGATCCAACCGATGAGAAGGAGAACCAAACCAGTACCTAGGTTCAATCCGAAGATCCACACCAGTTGGCGGTCAAATTCATGATCTGTCAATTGATGAGAGAAATTCAGGATCCCATCCACAAGTAGACGTTCTGTGGGGATAGCGATCTCGATAAACCCAATGTTGATCAGATGTTGATCGAAAACTGGCGGCAGTAGAAAGAAACAGGCTAAGCCCAATCCCAACCCCAAAGGGAGATAAAGATCCCAGATGTTGCACCAGAGCTGCTTGAAGAGATCGATTAAAACCTCGAAGAGGTTACTTCTCCAGTTTGATCCAGGGAGCTCAAGTAAGATCAAGGGTAAGGGGATCCAGGTGATCACAAAGAGCAGTAAGGAGGGTAAATGAGATAAGGCTAAGACTGTGATCGCTAAACTTAAAGGGATCAATCGCCAGGCTTGAGTTCCGGCCCACCGGATCAGTAATCCCCAGAGGATCCAGATCAATCCCACCATGGCCCACATCTCCCCCATGGCTCCTCGCACATGGATATTGATCAAGAAGTAAGGAGAGAGGACCGACATTGCTACACAGATCCCCTGGATCCAGATCTGGTTAGGAAATAGGGACCGAGAGACTCCCCAAGCGCCGATCGCCATGAACCCCAAAGCTAGACCCACCGATCCGATCAATTGCTCCATGACCGATAGATTCAGAGCCGCAAAGGGCACAATGGCCCACATGCAGAGAGGGGGATAGAAAACGAAGGTGGGTGATCCGAGGCTGGCAAAGGATTGTTCTAACCAGCGAGGATAGATCTGACCCGCTAGGACCTGTTGACCGAATTGATAGGCCCAGAGAGCATTGGAGCCGATGGAGTGCGTATAGGGATAGCCCTGCTGTACTAGAGGCCAATAGGCTACACCGATCGCCAAAGCCGCAACTCCCCCGAGCCAAACCCAAGCAGAGCGACTGACCCCCTGCCAAACTCGGCTAAGTCCCCTAAAACCCTGACGCAAACCGACGATCCCTAGCCCAACAGTAAAGATTGAGTCACAGCATCCAAGATCCGAGTCCCCAATCGCTGGGAGGTGGGAGAGGTGGCAAAGGTGCCCCGTAGGATCTTGATGGCCCGTCGTCCCTCTCGACGTAAAGCCTCATCCTGCGGCTCCTGACCTAGACGCTCCAGGATCGACACCTGCTGTAGGGCCTCCACCTTATCCTCCGAGCTCAGATCTGGATCCCATTCCAAGACCCGCCGCAGATCCCGCAGCCGGGTGCCGTATTCCGAGTCCTCCGCAGTCACCTCCGGGTGGGGCTCCAGTACCGTGGGAGAACTGATCTCTGCAGGGGTCGAGGTCCCCGTGATCACAGCCGTAAACTCCCCTGGGGCCAGAATCCCCTGCGGATCCGCAGGTAGACGTGAACTTGGATCATCCCCACGCAGATAGATAAACTGACACTGGACATCCTCCAGTTGAGTTGTGGAGGTGATCCGCCAGCCCTCGATTACAGCCCCAGTCAGATAGGCACCCCGTAGATCCGCTCCCCCCAACTGCGTGTGACGGAGATGAGCCCGTTCCAGATGGGCCTGTCTTAGATCAGCTCCACTCAGATTGGCATCAATCAGACGGGCACCCCGTAGGTTGGCTCCCCGCAGATCCAGACCCCGCAGATCCTTGCGATTGAACACTTGGCCCTGACCTGAGCGCTGGGTCAATAGCCGTCGGATCTGAGGATCCACCAGATAACTATCCTCCAGTCGAGCCCGATCCAGTTTGCGAGCCCCCTGCCAGTGCACCCGAGTTAGATTCGCCCCCCGCAGATCACAACGCTTCAGGCTGGCAAAGGAGAAGTCCGCCCCCGTCAGATTGGCCCCCAGAAATGAGGTGCCTCCCATACAGCTAAAGGCCACCGCCAACCGTCGCAGCCAATGATCCCGAGGTTCGCCCGTCATGGCCCGCCACCCCACATAGATGGAGAGACCCGCTAGTCCTCCCGCCAGACTGCCTGCTCCCGTACTGCCCCCCCGGCGCCGCCCCAGAACCGGCACACCCCCGGCCCACCAGCCCACCACCG
>CAYSEO010000056.1:0-17385 GCA_964429885.1 uncultured bacterium | reverse complement strand
ACCCCCCCTCCTCCCGCTTACCCAGAGATCTCCAGTCCTGCTTTCCCCCTGAGCAACTCCACCCCCTCGGACTTCAGTCGTCGGCCCACCGATTCCTCCTTACCCCCCTCCAACTTCAGCGACGCTGGCCCCTATCAAAGACAGGATCTGTCTGAGGCGGAGATCACCCGACCCCGTCCCAATCGTCGTCGTCCACCCAGTCGCCCTGATTCCGGCTTTCCCTTCGGACCCTTGGTGGTGGTGGTCGGTGTGGGTCTGGCAGGATTGGTGATCTGGCAGGTGGTGACCTTACTGTTCCGGCCCTCCACTCCCCCGGATGAACAACCCCAGGTGACCGTCTCCGCTCCCCCTGTAGATCTGCCCAGCGACACCCCAACTCCCACCGCTCCGTCCACCCCCCTCGCCCACTCCAGACGTTCCGGCTGGCTGGCAAGGGGTCACCCAGGTGCGAGTGCTGTCCAATACGGGTCTCAATGTTCGCCAACAGCCCACAGTCCAGAGCCCGATCGTGACGGGAGTCGCGGGTCAAACCGTGCTGACGGTCCAGGATGTGGAGGAGACCAACAATCCCACCACCCCGATCTGGGTCCAGGTGGACGTGGGTGGCACCTTGGGCTGGGCGGCGGCGGAGGTGAGTGGCACACCTCTACTGGAGCAACTCCCCTAGGAGATCAGCGTGGATATCCTGCGGAACGTGCCCCTGGGGATCTATCTGGAGTCCCCCTTCACCTGGCTGCACCGGCTCGATCCTCGGGTGAAGCTGTTTTGGCTATTGAGCGTATTGTTGAGCCCGATCCTGGCGACCAATCTCTGGCGCCTGTTGGTGGTAGTGGTGCTGATCGGCCTGACCTGGATCTGTGGTCTGCCTCTGCGGGTCTGGATCCGTCAACTGCCCCTGGTGCTGTTCTTTGGGATCACCGCCTTCATCGTCACCGCGATCGCTCCGGATGGTCTAGGGGTCACCCCCATCCCCCAACGCCAGGGACCGGTGGCACCAGCCTATGGTCTTGTCCAGGGGATCGAGAGTCCCGCAACGGATGCCACTCCCCCGATCCCCACCGACCTCTGGGAGGATCTGCCTCCGGCAACAGCGTATCGGTATGAACTACTCTCCGGTCGCGTGTTAGGGATCTTTCCCATTCGCATCACCCGTCGCTCCTTTGCCCTAGGATTACGGGTGGGGACCCTGATCTTTACCCTGCTCTACAGCACCAATCTGTTTCTGGTAACTACGGCCCCAGAGGAGATCGCGGAGGGCTTGGAGCGTCTGTTACGCCCCTTGCGTACTTTCCGGATCCCGACTGCTGAGATCATTCTCACCCTGACCCTGGCCCTACGCTTTCTACCCTTGGTACTCGAGGAAGTCCAGAACCTGATCCGGGCGGTGCGGACTCGGGATATTCGTTGGCAGGGTTTGGGATTTCGAGGGGCGGCTCATACCTTTCTGATGTTGGTGGATCGACTGTTAGAGAATCTATTGCTGCGAGCTGAACAGACGGCAGCGGCCATGCAGGCCAGGGGCTATGCCGGATCTCACCATACGGTTCGGTGGAATGTGTTACATCTCACCAGCTGGGACTGGATTTTCCTTGTCCTGCTACCTGCCTTCTGGTGGATCCGGGTGTTCTACTTTAGCGATTGGTGATCTGATCCCGTTAGATTACTTATCCGCCGCTGAGGTGAGCTCTGGCAGGATGTCCTCTCGGAAGGGCACCTCGTTCTGATTGACATGATCCAGTTCCGCCAACATCATCGGATTGACCCGTTGCAGATAAGGCACGATCACCTGCTCCAACCGAGATCGATAGAAGCGGTGATAACTATAGAGAGGACTGGCAGGAAATCCTCTACGGATCTTATGTTGTCCCCCAGCACCTGGATCAAAGTTCTGGATCCCTGCCTGAATGGCGAAAGCGATGGGCTCGTAATAACAGGCATTGAAATGCAGGAACTTGATCTCATGGGTGCAGCCCCAATAACGACCAAACAACCGATCGTTCTTACGCACACAGAAGGACATACCAATGATATTATCCTCATTTTCTCCTGTAACAAAGACCAGATGATCTCGGAAACAGGTTTCCAACTTCTCAAAGAAGCGCCGATTTAGGTACTTACTCCAGTTATAGAACTGAGCGCAGGTGTTGCTGTAGAGCTGGTACATATAGGAGAACAGGTGATGCGGGATCTCCGCCCCCGTGTACACCTTCATCTGGATCCCGGATTTCTCCATCGCTCCCCGTTCCCGCTTGATATTGCGACGTTGATTGGCGTTGAATTGTTTGAGGAAGTCATCGTAGGTTTGATAGCCCTGATTGGACCATTGGTAATTATGGGTGATCCGGGGCACGAAACCATGGCTAGCTAGGGTCTCTCGCCAATCCGGATCCACATACAGGAAGCTGCAGACAGAGATGTTCTGATCGATGCAAAATTGATCGATGCCATGGAGCAGGATCGGCCACAGCTCTTGCTCATTGGCATCTGGATGGATCAGAGCCCGATAGCCTGTCGCCGGAGTGAAGGGGGCCATGCCGACCAGTTTCGGATAGTAGCGTTCTCCTAATTGCCGTGCTACCGAGGCCCATTCCTGATCAAAGACAAACTCTCCGTAGCTGTGGCTCTTGACGTACATCGGTAGAGCCGCTGTCAGTTGCCGATCCTGTTCTAGGAGCAGATGGCAGGGGAGCCAGCCCGACTTGCCCGTGGCACAGCCTGTGCTCTCCAGACACCAGAGCCACTCCCAATGTAGGAAGGGGGAGGTTTGCTGAGCCGCCAGTAGATTCCAGTCGGCGGCGTCCACCTCACGGATGTCGTGGCACCAATGCAGCTTTAGACGGGTAGACATTTTCCTGACCGAATCAATCCAACACGACGGGCGATCGCCTCCTCCCGAGACTCATAGGGTCCCCAGACTTGTTCCGACTCCGGCTGAGGATCTCTAGGAGATTGATTCAGGATCTCACAGGTCCCCTGAGGTTGCTTGATCACGTACCAGACTGAGTCAGCAGCAGGGTCAACGAGGGCCATGGTTCACCATCCAGACAGACAGGACGATCCTGTTAATTGTAACGATTTCTGTCAGAGATCGAAGACTGGGGCAGGGAGACCTGCGCCGATCCATGACAAACTGTAACCAGCCCTCTGCTGTTTATCGTTGGAACGCGATGAATTTTAAAGATCACTTTTCCAGCGTTGCTGAGCATTACGCCACCTATCGTCCCCGTCCCTCAGAGGAGCTAGGTCAATACCTGGCCTCGCTCACCTCAACCCATCAATTGGCCTGGGACTGCGCCACCGGGAACGGTCAAGTCGCTCAGATCCTGGTGCCCTTCTTCGAGCAGGTGATCGCCACGGATGCCAGTGCTGACCAGATCGCCCAGGCTATCCCCCATGAACAGATCCAGTATCGTGTGGCTTTGGCGGAGAACTCTGGGCTCCCAGATCATTGTGTCGATCTGATCACCGTCTCGGCGGCGATTCATTGGTTTGATCACGATCGGTTTTACCCTGAAGTGAGGCGAGTCCTCAAACCCACAGGCACGATTGCTGTCTGGTCCTATAGCCGGTTCGAACAACCTGACAATGCGGTTGGAGATCTGGCTGGAGTGTTCGAGGAGTGTCTGCGCCAGGTCTATCCTTACTCGACACCGGAGGCCCTGACCGTTTTAGATAATTATCGGACGATCCCCTTTCCGTTTTATGAGCTCCCAGCTTCACCCCTCTATATGGAAGCAGAATGGAGGGTGGATCAAGTGATCGGTTGGATTGGGAGTTTGTCGCCTGTCATCGCATGGGTGCAACAGGAAGGACCAGAACCGGTCGAAAGACTCTATCAACAGCTGCGGCAGGTGTGGGGATCCCAAGAGACCTATCGATTGCGGTGGCCCCTATGTATGCGGGTGGGTCGCTTATCTGAGGGGGATTAGGATCCAGGACTCACCCACTCACTGTCTCCATCTCTCCAATGTTCCTTTTTCCAGATTGGGGCCTGGTGTTTCAGGGTATCGATGGCATACTGACAGGCGGCAAAGGCCTCTGCCCGGTGCGGGGTACCCACAGCGATCAGGACACTGATCTCATTGATCCCTAAACGACCGATACGGTGATGGATCACCAGGGTGTTGGTCTGAGGCCATTGAGCTTGGATCTGATGCCCGATCTGTTCAAAGATCTTGAGGGCCATGGGCTCGTAGGCTTGGTAATCCAGGTGATCCACGGCTCGGCCCCCAGTTTGATCTCGCACCGTGCCACTCATTAAGACGACAGCCCCATTGCGATCATCGCTAGCCAGGGTATGGACCCGATCAACCGAAAGCGGATCGGGGGTGATGTGAAAGTGGGTCTGTAGGAGTGGGGTGGGGTGCAGGGTGAAGGTCATGGATCTGATCGATTGAAAAACAGCGTTGTCTTTCCCACTGTAATGTGCGGGCTTCTACTCTGGGTTCTGTGGTTTTGGACTGGATCAAGTTGCGTTCAGAGCTGGGGAGGATCTTGTCGGGGAAAGGACTGGGATCGGTGAGCGGGTTTGCGTAGACTTGAGCCATGCACCGTAGCGTGATCCTGCGTCGATGGCTGAGATCCAACCTCTGTTGATCTGTGATACTACCGCGATCCTGGCGACCCGATCCACTCACTGGCAGGACTGGGATCGGTTTGGTCGGATGATCCTGCCCCAAGCGGTGATGGAGGAGCTCCAGTTTCTCACCCACCGAGCCGAGGATCCGGAACAGGAGTCCACAGCACGGGAGTTTCTGCGTTTCTCTCCGGCTTCCGATTACTGGATCTCCACCGCCAAGGCCTTGGTCACCCAGGGACAGGCTGAGGATCCCAGCCTCAGTAAGCGAGCCCGGTTAGAACAGGCAGTGGCGGAATGTGCCTATGCGCTCTCTCAGCAACAGGTGGGCACCTTGGTGGTGCTGATCACTAACGCTCGGGGTCTGGTGCATCGCATCACCCAGCTGCAGATCGCTAACCTCTGTGCTGTCTCCGTAGCGGAGTTCCTGGAATGGCAGCGTCATAAACAGCGACCGACAGCGGTGGAACTGGCCCTTAAGTCCATGCCCGGTCCCCCCATCCCCGCCTCCGCCCCGTCCCAGGGCACGACTGTCTCCGAGTTTTTCGCCCAGTCCGCTGTCACCGATCTAGCCCCAAAGCAGGCCCCTGCCAGTCAGCAATCGACTCAGGGCCGCTCCCGACGTCGCTCTCGACCTCCCCAAGCCCCCCGATCTGCTGCAGATCCACCGCGCAAACATCCAGTGCTGGCGACTCTACAGATCCTGTTCAACTTTGGCCTGTTGCTCACCTCCCTCAGCCTGTTGGCAGCCTCCGGCTTAGTGGCCTGGCGGATCGCCGATCGTCAGGGGAGCGAGGCGATCTGGCAGTGGCTGCAGCTGCCGGAGATCCCTGGGCTCTATCCCGAATCCCCCTCGGAGAGCTCGTGATCTGGATCCTAAAATTGACTCGGGAGGGAACTGCAAGATGCTCATCGACCTGGAGAGCCCCAGACTGATCCTGCGTCGTTTCACCTCAGCGGATGTGGATCGGCTCTACAACCTGGATAGCGATCCGGAGGTGACCCGTTACACACCAGCCCAGGGCAAGCCCCCAGATTACGAACAGATTCGCGATCAGATCCTGCCCCACATCCTCAGCTATTACTCCCTGTATCCTGGCTATGGGTTTTGGGCGGCTGTAGAACGATCTTCAGGGGAGTTCATTGGCTGGTTTCACTTTCGACCGGATCAGCAGGAGGTGGAGGCTATCGAGTTGGGCTATCGGTTGAAACGATCTGCTTGGGGGCAGGGGTATGCCACGGAGGGATCTCGGGCCTTGATCCGCAGGGGATTCACCCATTTGGGTACCCCCAGGGTGGTGGCGACGGCGATGGTGGCCCATCACGGATCGATCCGGGTGATGGAGAAGGCGGGACTCCAGTTTGAAGGGCAGTTTATTCATCAGGGTACCCAGACGGAGGCGGTGAAGTATGGCCTGTGGCGTCGGGACTTCGATCCCGGTCAATACCCAAACTTATGGATCGGACCCTCGTCATGAGACCCGAGACTGGGTATGATCAACGAGCTTAGATAAGCTGTCCTCTGCTGATTTCCTCGGCTGGCCATGGTGCGCAATAAACTCTCCGATCAAGATCAGATGACTCTGGTGCGTCTCTACCGTAAGTCCAGCTTGACGGCGACAGTTCTGGCGGATTACTACGAGGTCAGCCCCAGCACGATCACTCGATTGTTGAAGGAGGCGATCCCGGAACAGGAGTATCAGGAGCTGGTCAGTCAGAAGCGATCCCTAGCGCGTCGGAAGGATGTCCCAGAGCTCGGGGTTGAGCATGTGGAGGACATTCTACAGTTGCTGGATGAGGAGGCGGATCAGGCGACATTGCCCCCAGAACCCATCGCATCTCCCACAGATCTGACCTCTGCCGAGCTCCCTGTCACCCAAGAGCCCGATGGGGATGAAGCCGATCAGGATCAGAGCGTAACTCCAGCAGAACCCCAGTCTGAGATCTCGATCGGATTCACCGATGAAGAGGATGAGGATACTGAGGAAGACGAGGATGCAGATCAGGAGTGGGAGGAGGAGACGGATCTCAGCTCCAGCTTTGATCCGGAGGTATTACATGATCTAGAGGAGGAGATCGAGCATTCGCCCCAGGGGGAAGCCGATGAGGATCTAGACGAGTATGGGGATGAGGATTATGACGATGACGATGAGGATTATGACGATGACGATGAGGCGGAGACCTCCCAAACGGCTGAACAGATATTTGAAATCTTGCCCTTAGAGGATCTGGAGCCGCCCCATCAGTGTTATGTGGTGGTGGATCGGTTTGATGAGCTGACCACACGACCCCTGCGGGATTTTATGCCAACGGATGCGGTGGGATCGGATGCGGCTCAATTTTCTGCGGAGCTGGTGTCTCAGGCCAAGACTTTGCCCATCTTTGACAATCAACGGGTGGCTCGCCGGTTTTCACAGATGTCGCGCCGGGGCAGTCATCCCAGCCAACGCAATCGCGTGATCCAGTTTCCAGGCTATCTGTTGGATATTGTCCGATCTCAACTACAGAGTAAGGGGATCACCCATTTGCTTGTAGATGGTCAGGTGTACAGCCTCTAAGGTCTGAGATCCGTTGGGGCTCAGGGGAGTATCCTATGACCCGTTTCCGTCACGATCGTTTCGCTAAACAGTTTCTCGCCGATCTGCTAGATCCATTAGGTGTTGTGGAGACCAGCCGTAAGGTTACGAACGAGACCCGTGAGATCGATCTCTTGTTTACGCCGTTTCCTGACCAGGATCCTCAGCTTCTGGGGTTATTGGGACAGATGGTGACGGGTCCTTGTCTAGTGGAGCCCTTTCGTAATCCTGTGACTGACCTGCAGATCAGACGCTGCATTGGCAAACAGACGGATCTCTATGATGAATTCCTACGCCGATCTGAGCGCGAAGACACTGAGCCCCATAACATTCCCATGCTTTGGATCTTAACCCCTACAGCGTCCCAACGGATCCTCACTCACTACGGAGGGCAGCCAGATCCGGATTGGGAGACAGGCATCCATTTCTTGCCTCCGGGATTGCGTACCGCTCTCGTGGTACTACACCAGTTGCCTCGTCGGCGAGAAACCTTATGGTTGCGGATCCTGGGTCGAGATCGGGTACAGCAACAGGCGGTTGCGGATCTGTTGGAGCTGGCAGCTGAGGATCCCATGCGGCAGAATGTGTTCAGGATGTTAAGCAATTGCCGGATCGTGGTGGATACCGAACAGGAAGAATTGGACGCTGAGGAAAAGGAGTTGATTATGAATTTATCCCCTGTGTTTTTGGAATGGGAGCAGGTGACTCGGGATCAAGGTAGACAAGAAGGCAGACAAGAAGGCAGACAAGAAGGCAGATGGGAGGGAGCACTGGCTCTAGTGAAACGTTTGCTCAGCCGACAGATCGGTTCGGTCTCTCCCTCCTTACTGCAACAGATCGAGGCTTTGGGGACGGAGCAGTTGGAAGAGTTGGCGGAGGCTCTCTTCGATCTCAGGACGGAGGCGGATCTGCAGATCTGGTTGACCGGCAGGAGCTAATCCCTAAATCTGGATCTGCCAGGGATGTAAGGTTTCAAGGATCCCCACAGATCTTGCATCAGCTGAGCAATGGCTAGCCCATTCGGATCCCCGTAGACATGAACAACAACGTAATTCCACGTAGGCACGCTAGGATGCGTAACTTAGACATGTGGCGAGATATAGGCATGAGGCCCTTGAAAGATCGCCAGGATCTCTTGATCGGATCGGAAGTCCTGCCACTGAGGATTAGCTCGGGCCATGTGAGCCTGTGGAGATCCCAATCCCTTGGGATCTCGCTTGAGTAAAAAGGGCAGCTTGAGGGGTTGGATTAGCAGTGATCAGGATCTCAAATGAGTTCTCCTCGATGATCTGGACGAGTTGATTGGGATCCTCTTCTCGAAAAGGCTTAGGAATGTACATAAGGTGTTAATCGTCTTGGGGTGATCTGGATGCCATAAGTTGGCGGATCTGTTCGTCCTTTTGATGGATCTCCTGTTTGAGAGAGTAGTTCTCTGCTTTAATAGATTGATGATCATAGTGCAAGTATCGTTGGATCTCCCTGTCAGCCTCTTGAGATGCCTTTCTACTCAGAAAGTACCCTAATATTACACCGACAGTAGGGGGTATTATGCCCAAGAGATAGAGATAGATATTATGCAGATTGCTAGACTGATCTGAATTGGAAGCATTTGCCTCAAGTGCTTCTACAGATCCAGCATCAGGATCGCTTGAGATTGTCTCAACATTTTGATTTTGATCACCTAATGTTCGTGTAACTGATGTAGTGTTATCGTTGTTATAATTAGTAGATATGTGTGTATATGTAATAGCAACCAGTGCAGCAGCCATTGATAATGCGCTAATCGCTGCGCCTAGCAATACAGGTTCGTCTCCTCCTTCATCTTTTCTCACTGTCATCCTCCAACGATCCCGCAGCTTTGCCTACTATAGCTGAGGCGTTACCCATGGTCCCTGACATGTAGTAGAGCATTACCTTAGCAATGGAGGCTGCCGGGATCCCTCTTCTCCTTGATCAACACGCCTGACTGGCAAATTAGAGATCGGTACATTGGCAGCTTCTAAGTCTCCTTGACTCTGAGACATCGTTTTGGTTTCAGGTAATGGATTCCTATCTTTCGCCGCCATGATCAGCCAGATAACTTAACCGGACTCATGATCAAGTATAGGTTATCAGAAAGACAAAAGACAGGGATCCAAACTCCCGAGGCCTCTAAGCAGCTACTTTCCTTGCGATCGCCTCCGCCATCTCCTGAGTGCCCACAGGTTCACCCTTGGCTAAGTCATAGGTGACTTGCTTGCCCTCAGCTACCACATCCTCAACTGCTTGCTGGACCTTAGCTCCTGCCTCATGCTCTCCTAGATATTTGAGCATCAGCACCCCCGACAAGATCAACGCGATGGGATTCACCCGATTCAATCCCGCATACTTGGGCGCCGATCCATGGATCGCCTCAAACACCGCGATGTCATCCCCAATGTTAGCCCCCGGAGCCACGCCCAAGCCCCCGATCATACCGGCACACAGATCGGAGATGATATCCCCATACAAATTGGGCAATACCAAAACATCGTAGAGCTCCGGCTTTTGCATCAGCTGCATACACATATTGTCCACGATCCGATCATCAAACTCAATGTCGGGATACTCCAAGGCCACCTCCCGAGCCACCTGCAAAAACAGACCATCGGTGAACTTCATAATGTTGGCCTTGTGCACCGCCGTCACCTTCTTGCGTCCGTTGGCGCGGGCATGTTCAAAGGCGAATTTAATGATCCGCCGACTGCCCATGATCGAGATCGGCTTAATCCCAATGGCTGCATCCTCCCGGATCGGCTTGTCCGCCAACTTAGACAGGAACTCCCGTGCCTGATCCACCTCCTCCGTCTGTAGCTCAAACTCGATGCCCGCGTACAGATCTTCTGTGTTCTCCCGCACCACCACCAGATCCACATTCTGGAAGAAACTCTTCACCCCCACCATCGACTTGGCCGGACGCAAGTTGGCGTAGAGATCCAGCTCCTTGCGGATAGCGACATTCACGGAGCGAAACCCCGTGCCCACTGGCGTGCCGATCGGCCCCTTGATGGCCAACTTGGTATCCCGGATCGCTTCCAACACCTGAGGAGGCAGGGGAGTCCCGTACTTATCGATCACATCCACCCCGGCATCCACTTCCGTCCACTCAAAGGGCAGACCGGTAGCCTCGATCACCGTTTTCATTGCACGGGAAACCTCAGGGCCGATGCCATCGCCAGGGATCAGGGTCACACGGTAGGTCACGGATGCACTCCTCACAAACGCTTAAGTTAGGGCCACTGTAGTCGATGGCAGTTGATCGTACCGTATCTTGGCCAACCGAGGATCGGATCAAGGCAGCAGGCCCATCCAGATCAGTGACCGTAAGCCAGGGAGGTCTCCGTCTGAAGTGCCGACTGGATCCAGAACACCTGAGCCTGCTCCGGTTGCAGTTGAATGCTGAACTTACCAGAATCGATACCCTTGACCTGGTCAGTTTCAACCTGGATTACTTGATCGATGGCTGATAGATTGAGTGGGATCTGAAACGCTCCCCCCAGAGTGGAATAGGCAAACAGAACCTGATCACAAGGTGCTTCAGAACTATCACAATCGGGATCCTCACGCACCATAAACAGATCGTTATCCTTGCGGGATCCTTCGGGGTACAGAAAATGGGTTGCCCCATAGCGTAACACCGGGGTCTTCTGTCTAAAATGAGCCAGACGACGGGTGATCTCAAACAGGTCTGGATCCCAGCCACTATCCTCCGGCCAGATCATCATGGGCAAGTTAAAGGGGCTACCTCCCACACCAAATAGACCCTGTTGATCGATGTGATAGGGGACCGCTAACCCAGTTTCTACTCCATACATCAACATCGGGACCCCAGGACTGATAAACATGAACTCGATCAAGCTTGCGTAAGCCTGTTTAGTCATATTGGGATCGTTGGAGAATAATCGGGGTTGATCGTGGGATTCGATAAAGTTGACCCATCCTTTAGCATCCTGATCTGGGATCAGATCTAGAGAACGACGGGGGATCTCTAGAGATTCGCTGGGGTTGAGCACTTGATGTAAGAGCTGCTCGGGAACTGAGTAATTGTAGTATTGGCCCTGATGACCTAAAGCATGTTCCCGTAAAACATAGGTGCGTCCATCCCAATTCCGAACTCGCCGGAAATAGTTGCGGGCAGCCATGCTGTAACCGTAATCCATCCAGGTATAATCCTTGGTCTGGGCATACCAGTCCACGGCTTGACGATGGGTGTAACCGGCCCCAGAGTATTCCCCGATCAAGATAGCATCGGGATTGATGGAAAAGACGACCTCCTCCAGATCTCGCCAGAACTGTCGTGGGATATTGGCAATGGTTTCCAGATAAAAGCCACTGATCTGATGTCCTCCCTGATTGAAGGTCAACCAAAACCGGATCGCATCCAGAAAGTAATCTCTCACCTCATCCCGTTCTTGCGCCAGATCCGGTAGCCCTCCCACACTGCCTTTCTCTAACATCTCCTGGGTAGGATGTTTATAGTTGATCCCAAGCGATGGATGAAACCAGCCTTTGGGATCTCGTGTGGAGGAGCCTGGATCAAGATAAGGGGCGACCAATTCTCCTTGCCGATAGACCGAGCCATTATCAATGATCCATTGCTCTCCTTGACCTAGATTAAACTCCCCATACTCCAAGGATCCTCGATAGGGAGAGGTGCTATTCAATCCCAGCTCTAAGATCACACCTATGCCGCGCTCACCCGCTTCATCCAAAAGCCTTCTGAATACCTGGAGATGATCGTTTGCCTCAGTGTCAGGGTCCCGCAAATGCTCATCAATCTCAAACCAGTCCTTAGTCCAAGTGCCATGAAAGGAGGTATAGACCCCACTATAAAAGGGATCCCGTTTTTCATCCTGTGGATCCACCTGCGAGCGAATAATGTTCCCCTCACCTGGAGAATAGAGGATTGCATTCGCGCCATCCTGGATCGGAGACAGCACCAGTTGAGTCACCCCTAGATCCTGGAGGTAATCCAACTTCTGGATCACACCCTCCAGATCACCGCCCCAAAACATGCCAACATAACGATGACTAGGATCATAAGCATGGTGGATCAAAGAGCGATTGATCTGATTGTAGACCTGTTGCTTTCGATCTTGGTTGACTGAGGTGGGGAAGGCGAAGTCCGGCACATTGTTTCTCTGATCCCCATCGTAGAACCGATCGACAGTGATGTAGTACAGAACTTCGTTCCTCAGATTTCCCTTAGCGGTGGAAAGGGGTGTCTCTGAGATCGCCGCAGCCGGGGTCGGAGTGGTAAACAGCAGGCTGAAGATACCAATTAAGATCACTAGACACCAAGACCAGGCTTTGCTTCTTCTCATCTGACTCTCCATTGAGATGCAGCTGTCACATAAAATCCGTCAATCAAGGGGACGGTTGATACCCGATCAGGATCTCAGAATCCTCCTGATAGAGGGCCGCCAATTGTTGAGGAAAGGTTGTACTAAGATCCTCTGGGTTCGGCAGATCCATCGTCGCATCGGCATCGATCACTTGGGCTAGATGAGTGGGATCTAACTGACCATAATGATGGAACCAGCTGTGTTGGATCTGGTTGCTCCAATCAAATAAGGTACTGGCGATCGTCGGCTCCAAAAGGATCACAGCAACCAATCCCAACCCCACAGATAGTAGCCAGCGGTTATTCAGACCATAGCGTTTCAGAAAACCATGAAAGCGGATGTAGCCTGTATTATTCTTGATCACCTGCCATTGCACCCCGATCAGAGTGGCGAGGCGCTTAAAGGGATTAAGACTCTGTTCTCGGTTCAGTAGTCGAGTTAGCTCATTCTCCTGTCCAGAGCTCAGGATTGCCTTGAACTCATCGATCTCGATGCTGCCAGAGCGATCTAGATCTGCCTGACCCAGTAACCGAGATAGCTCCGCATTAGTGGGATCCTGACCCAAAGCTCGGATCACCATTCTCAACTCATCTGCTGAGATCGATCCATCTTTGTTGACATCAAACCGACTCCACAGAGCATTGATCTTCACCACCTGAGCCGCTTGCCGGGTACTGAGCTTGAGAGACTCGATCAGATAATGCGCCCGGAAATAGATAAACTCCCCGAGATTAAACCCTAGGATGAAGGCAAACACGTTGACAATGTAAAAGACCAGGATCGCCAAAAACGTGAAATGGATCATGGGATCAAAGTTGATCTCACCCGACTGGCTATAGAGCAGCGCCACGTTATAGAGAGGCCAGGTGACTAAGATCGCTCCATAATCCAGGAAAGGCTTGAGTGTAACCTGTCGGATAGGCACATTGGCACTGGTGGAATTGAGACTCTCATGGAAGAACTTGGAGAGGAATTGTTTCCACCGAGAGGGCCTACCATTCACCCGAGGGGGAACATAGACTTCCTTAAAGGGGTTGAGCTGTCCCTGAATGATCATCTTCTGGCCGATCAGATAGTACAGAACATACATGCCGATCCCATAGGGAATCAAACCAGCCCAGGTGAAAGCGATGCTCCAAGGGGCAGATCCCGTATCGATGATCAAAAAACCAAAGTCACAGCCGATCTTCCAGCTGATAAACCCAATGATGGTCTTAATGTAGCCTTCCCAGCGACCGATGTCAGCGTTGCCATTGACCATCCGGATCAGATTGGGGATCAGATTCCTAAATCCAGGTAGCTCCTGCAAGATGATAAAGGCAATCAGCGGTGTCACGATCTGAAACAGCTTACTGCCCCCAAACGAGAGGGGTTCTGTACTGGGTGGTGCTACCGCGAACTGGATCAGGCTCACAAAGATCCTCCTTCTCTTGAACTAACTCTCAACCTCAGGCTGCAAAGGTGCGGCTGGACTGGCCTTAAGAACGATCAGGCTAAAGGCACCGATCTCCAGCGGGATCACGGGATGGCCATCCACCCTTTGAGTGGACAGGATCGTGCCTGGGGAATGGGTGACCACATCGACATTCTCATCTAGATAGTAGCGATCCTCTGAGGTTCTCAACAAGGGATCGATCCAGTCTCCATCAAACAACAATTCCCAATCCTGTTCAAATCCTCCCGGTACAGGCAGGTTCACCTGGAAATCCATACTTTGCTTGCAAGCTTGAGGTCCTAGATTAAAGAGGATCAGCAAAGATTCCGCGAGTCGAGTCGGATTGAGTCGCCATAAGGTGAGCAGAGATCGCTGCGGATCGACCCAGTGCAGATGGACCTGTGTGGTTGGATTGAGCTGGTGGGTAAGCGGATCGCGATCCACATAGGTATAGTTACGAAAGATCTGTCGAAGGCGGGCCATATCCAGGCGATGTTGTTTGTGTAGCAGGTAGATCTGACGATCAGAAAGCCCAAATCCCTGCCAAAATTCCAGTTGCTCCGGGGCCACATCATCCCAATAAAACTTCCAGTTGCCAGGTGTCTCCAAAGATCCCAACATTAGAGAATCCACACCAGGCACAAACATGTACATCAAATTAGCGGTGAACAGGGTTAAGGCCTCAGTCGATCTCACCGATCTTCGCACATAATCTAACAGATCCTCCCGTGGCAACAATCCCTGCTCGATCAGTTTCTCCCCTTGGATCCTGACTAGCTCCGCTGGATTGCCCCCATAGGCCCAGGGTGTTTCTGGACGATCATCACACACATAGTTGTCCGGACAGATCTCATCATGGAGCTGAGCATAAACTGCCTCCTGACGCTGGCCGGTGATCGACCGTTGTAACGCAGGGATCAGCCGATCGAATTCCGGGGTCAGAGGATAGGTTCTAAACTCAGGAGGTCTACAGATCTCCTCCAGGATCGGGAATCCATAGGAAGAGTAGAAGATATCAATACTGTCCTGTAGAACATCGCTGGTTTTCGTCTGGAATGCCTCCCCCAGGATCAGCGTCTCAGGGGAAGCTCGTCGCAGCTCCGATCGCAGTTCCTTGATCAAGATCTCACCATAGTTGGTCTCTCGGTTGGAGTATTGCAGCAGCACCCCATCCAGATAACCCAATCGCACCACTCGGATCCGAAAGCGCTGCACAAAACTGACGATCTTTTCGATGATCTGACGGCGCAGATGGGGATCTTCAAGCTTGAACATCCAGGTGCCAAAATCCCGTAGCTCGTAGGCATGCTCGTCTACAAACCGTTTCTCTAGGGCTCCCTCCTCATCCACTTGATCTAGAGATCCCTCAAAGGGAGTCCTCACCTGATGGGCAAATGAAGTTAGATCAGGGACCAAGCTGAGACCACTGCCATATAACCGATCGAGAAAGCCTATGAAGTCGATACTATGACCCAGCTGCCAATCGATATCCGCCACATCAAAGGTGAGATAGTTAAATCGCGGGTTGAGATAAGATCGATCCGCCACGGATGAGGAGGTGGTGACCATGAGCTGATCGATGCCCAACTCCGCTAAATGATTAGGGATATCCGTTCTCAAGATCTGTCGGGTAATGGGATCGATAAACATTTCCTCCCGACTACGGGGAGCGAACACACCCCCCTCATACCCGGCCAATAACCCTTCCAAGGTGGTCTCCATCAGGACCTTAGCTCGGTTAAAAGGGGGTGGATCCTGTCTCCAGGTGTAACTGAGATCTGGAACATAGAAAACCTGATAAACCCGCTCTAGATCGGTCAAAGGTGCGAGGGTTTGCCATTGCCCTTGAGTATCTCGAAACTGAAATCTTATGGCTGTGCCGGGCTTGATCCGGCTGAGCTCTAGAGACCAACAGGGATTCTCTGGAGTCGGGGGTTGCAGATCATGCCACTTCCACGGACCTACCTTGACCCGGACATCCCCAGGCTTGGGCAGCTTAGCCTCTGTAACTTGAGGAAGGTAGACCCGCACCGCCAGATCCACCCGACCATCGTTGTAGATCTGAGTGATGTGAGTGAGATGAGTTGAGCGATAGGGCGCACTCTCCGAGCGGCTCTGGACAGGAGCTTGGGTTTGCATGCCAGAGGGGTAATGACTCCACATCTATGCTACTTGAGCCCGTTAGATCTTTGGCCTGAGGAGCAGAAATTTATGGCTTTATCAGACTCCCCTCAGTCTCTAGAGGGAGATCCGATCCGCTTTGCTCTGGGGCCTCAATCTCAAGAGAGACCTGGTCTTCTAGTCCAGATCGGCTGAATGTTCTGAGGTGGATCCGTCCGGTAGTGCTGGGGTCTCGGAAGGTATCTGGGAGGGAGTGGGTCGCAGGATCCCTAAGAGCAAACACCCCACCCCGATATTGATGGCCACATCCGCCACATTAAAGACGGGAAACTGAATTAAGGTGAAGTTAAGGAAATCCACCACATAACCGCTGACGAACCGATCGATGCCATTGCCCACCGCTCCTGCCAGGATCAACCCATAGCCTGTCTGTTCCCAACGGCCCTGGCGAGGTCCCCAGATGGCATACGCGATCAAGATCAGGGAGACGATCAAGGAGATCCAGCGCAGAAACCCACCGGAGTCCTCAAACAGGCTCCAGGCGGCCCCGCGATTCTCCACATAGGTGAGATGGAACACCTCAGGCCACAGCTGGATCTCAGGGTTAGGGAACTCAGGTCTAGGCATCAGCCGTGCCACTGCCCATTGCTTGGTGATCCGATCCAAGATCACCCCGATCACCGCCAGTAGCCAAAATCCACCGTTCTTCATCCGTCTCCTGCAACTAGAGCCACAGCTCTTATCCTAGATCCAATCAGTAAAAACGTTTATACAGACTATAAATCGTGTGTCAAAGCGATTTTGCCGATCTACCAAGAGACTGAAGGAAACTGTGCTGTGGCCTGCTTCGCAGATGAGATCCTGAGTGAGGATCAATGGCTGAGTACAGGCTAGGGGATCGGGGTGAGGGAGATGTCATCAAGTGCCATACCTGAAATAGCAGCCCCTCCTGTATTCTTGAACTTGAGCCTGACAGGGACTTCTTGCCCGCTCACCATGTACTCGTGATACTCCCATCCCATGTTGGAGCTTGACTTGCCACGGCTATCAAACACCAGCACATCCAAGGGGGTCTCTTCCTCTCCCCAATACACCTCCATCTCCTTATCGGGGGAGCCCCCACCTGGGTTGCCCGCGATGGCTAACCTCAGCCGATAGCTTTGGCCTGGGGTTGTCAAGATGTCCTGATAGATCGTTCCAAAGCTGGCTCCTGCCATATCCAAGCTTTGGGCTCCACTGGCCGAAACCCAATGCCGACTTGTCAGATCCACTGAGCCCGATTCCACTACCCAGGGCTCCAACAGGGGATCTCCG
>CAYSEO010000055.1:0-17588 GCA_964429885.1 uncultured bacterium | reverse complement strand
TCAAAAAAAAGGTCCCCTGAGGATTGAATGTGACGAGATGTGGTCCTTTGTCGGCCAGAAGAGCAACAAGCAATGGATCTAGCTGGCTATTGACTTAGAGACTCGTTGCCCTGTGGGCCGCCAAGGGCGTTGGCGGAAGCCTGCTGAAAGCGTAACGCACCTTCGCTTGCGTGCCCGCAGGGCGTAGCGGCGACTTGTCGCAGAGATTGTTGGAGTTCATGTTGGTTCTCGAGATCGAGAAGGAGCAAGAGGATTGTGGAAATCACTGCCAGGAGTGTATCGGCAATGTGCAGTGGCATATACAGATTTCTGGTTGGCCTACGAGGAGGTTATTCCGAGCAAGAGGCATCGTGCAGTAGGTAAGGAAAGCGGAAAAACGAATCATATAGAGAGATTGAATTGTACACTACGGCAAAGGATATCGAGGCTGGGAAGAAAGACTCTGTCATTCTCCAAAAAGATTGAAAATCACATTGGTGCGATTTGGTATTTCATTCACCACTACAATGCATCCTTACAGCTTTAGGACTACCGGGAGTTTTATATTGGAGGTTATCAAGTATGTCACAAGTGGCTTAAGGATCGCAAAGGTCGAACTCTGAGTGATGACGATGTGATCCACTATGGTGATGGTCCCAAGTTCAGCAGCAAGGAGCCGTGGCTGCTAGATCCCACTAGGGCGAACTGGATCTAGAATGGGCCTAGCTCAAGCGTCGATCATGCATTGGCTCTATGTCTCACAGTAAATGGGAAGTGATCCGCCTCAAAAAGGCCAAGGTGGACTCTGCGAAAAACGCCATCTACACCCGTCACTCCAGGGCGATCATGGTGGCGGCCCGCAACGGAGGACCGGATCCGGAGGCTAACTTTAGTCTGCGCACCGCCATCGATAAGGCCAAGTCGGAGGGGATGCCCAACGATAATATCGATCGGGCCATCAAACGGGGATCCGGTCTGCTGGAAGGCGATCAGCTGGAGGCTTTCCGCTATGAAGGCTATGGACCTAATGGGGTGGCGGTGTTGATGGAGATCCTCACCGACAATCGCAATCGCACGGCGGCGGATGTGCGGGAGGCCTTCAGTAAAACCGGAGGGAACCTGGGGGAAACTGGCTGTGTCAGTTGGATGTTCGATCAACGGGGTGTGGTTCAGGTCCTAGGAGATCTAGACGAAGAGGAGTTGTTGCTGACTGCTGCGGAGGCCGGGGGTGATGATGTGATCCAGTCCAATGGTACAGCGGAGGTGATCTGTGATTACGCGGACCTAGAGCAGGTCACTACTCAACTGGAACGAGCTGGGTTACAGATCAAGGAGGCATCGATCCGGTGGTTGCCTAATAATGTGGTCAAGGTGGATGAGGCGGATATAGCCAAACAGGTGCTGAAGCTGATGGATAAGTTAGATGCCCTGGATGATGTCCAGAACGTCTTTGCTAACTTTGAGATCGAGGATGAGATCTTGGAGGGGATCGCTTCCTAAACTGATTCAAGATGACAGTTGGTGGAGAGTTGGATTGAGGATGGATTCCTTCTTCGTCATTCCAATCGACCCTGATACAGTACTATTGCTACCTGAGCGTCGATCCCTAATTTGATAGATCTGACGACCTTGGATCTCGTTAACCAGTCGGTAGTCATTCTGTAGGCTCTTCTCAAGGAGAGCTTTGGCCGCAAGATCATGCTCAAGATACCAAACGAAATCTGTGGTTACGATAAACTTTGGCTGTTTATCCAAGACTATTGAAAGCTCTCGCGCTGTTGTTGTCTCGCCTCCTACGATCAGCTCTAGCAAATAGCGTCTGCCCAGTATCGATGGGTGAGTCGTCGTTCTCGTCAAAGGCTTCTCGTTGATCAACCAATACACAACATGGTCGATCATCATATAGATGGAATCCCTTTCAGGATTAGATTGTTCTAAATAGTCTACAATCTCATAGGCGGGACCATGGTTAAGATCCTTTCCCTCAGCTAGGCGTGACTGCAGATACAGGTAGCTAGGTAGAATAGGTGCCAGCGCCATGATCAGGATCCAGGAGATGGCAATATTAACCTGCCACTTTCGCATCCGAGAAAAAAAGAAGTCAAGGCCAACAGCCATGTACAGGGTAGCGAACGGAATAAGCTGGATCAAATAATGGGGATGAGCCGCTCCTCCCATGACTATCGAGAGCCCTGTGCTGACCAGAAAGCAAAGGAGAAAGATATTGCTCCTGCGTTGTGAGTGAGACATCTCTTGCCATCGGAAACCAACAATCCCCACCCCGATCACTCCCCCCAACCAAACCAGAGCACTGATCATTGAGAGGCTCAGTGATGGAGGCTGTGGCGTCAAAATAGCCTCGCCTTTTAAGATCATCTCTCCGAGGGTTTGAATATGTCTGTAAACTGTTTCTGTCCAGGTTAATTGGGCACTTGAATACAACAAAGGCGCAACCACAACTGACTCCCACCAGAGAGCAATCTGGCCTGTCAACAGGTAGGGTAACGCTGTCGCAGCAATGATCGACAGGTTACCGGCAGTGTAAACTAAAGCTCTCCAGCCGATTAACCGTAGCAACGGGGTAGATGAGCGATCGTTGAGCAGTGGGGTTAGTGTCACCGCAAGGCCAACGATCAGGCTCACATACGCTAAATTTAGGCGAACCAGGCTCGCTGTGGCCATGAGAATGCCCAGCCCAAACAGGCGTCTAGGAGTGAGGGATGAGTTGATAACAAGAGCCAAAGCTCCCATCACAAACACTAGGGCAATATGCTCAGACATCGTGGCCTGGCCACTGGGGAAGAGAGAGATAAGTAGGATAGAGAATGTCCCTGAGATCAACCCTACCCTTGCAGACCAAGTTGCTCTACCTATTAAGAAGGTGAACCAGGCCACCAGCAACACACACAGCGATCCGGCTAGGCGGATCGAGAGGATATGCTTACCGAATATGAGAATGAAACAGGCAAAGAAAAATGGGATCAGCGGGGGCTTAAGATCCCACAGTTCTGTGTAGGGGAGGTGCCCGTCTAGTAAGGATTGCCCAGTCAGGATAAACGTGCTCTCATCCCAGTCTATTACAGCCTGGAAAAAATAGGGAAAGCGTGTAATCAGGACCAGAGCAAAGAACCCTAGGAAGATCCCAATATCCCCTCGTAAGAAGTCAATGACTTGCTTCTTCACTTGTCTCTTCCTCCATTCCAGGAATGGATCACAGTTTCATTAGCTGGGGAAATTCAATACTGCTGCCAACTGGGGCGCGATCGGCAATAAGGTCATGGCCGTTAGAAACAACGCCAGCAACGCCAAAGCATCCCGCTGCCCATCAGTGTCCGTTAATTCATTCTGAGGAGGACGCTCCGTCTCCCGAGCTAGGAACAAGATCAATAATGCCCAATATAGAGCCAGCTCATTACTCAAGGCGAAGATCCCCAAACCGATCAGGGTGACGATCGTGGCTCGCCCCGCCGTCTTGCGACCATACACTGCCTGCATGATCCGACCCCCATCCAACTGCCCTGCCGGTAGCAAACTCAAAGCTGTGATCGCCAACCCGATCCAACCCACCGCTACTAAAGCATGGATCGACAGGATCTCTGACTGTACCTCGTAGCCCAACACCAACCGCGCCAACGTTCCCACTAGAATCGAGCTGCGAAACAGACTGGTGGGCATGTACAGAGCCCCACCCTCCTCCGATAGCACTAAGCCCGTGATCAAAAAGGCCAGCGATAGGAGCCCTCCCAAAGCTGGACCCGCCAGAGAGATATCAAACATGGCCTTGCGATCGGGAACCGGCGACTCGAATCGATTGATCGATCCCAGTGTTCCCACCCCAAAAGCCGGGATGATAAAGGCGGGGCTAAGGCTCACCCCATAACGATTGGCCATCCAGATATGCCCGATCTCATGGACCGCCACCACTGACAGGATCCCGAGGGCGATGGGTAATGCCTGCCAAGCCCGCCCTGGATCGTCCAACAGCCGAAAGCCCAATAGATTCGAGCTCGTCTCCAAGACCGCCGCCACCGAGGCCACGAACAGTACCGTCGCCAACACAAACGCGCTGGTGGTGGATCGCTGGCTCACCACCGTCTCCGGTAACACCACCACCGCCGGTTTCTCCTGGGGATCCTCCACCAGATACAGGCGATAACGATCCTCAACCGCTGCCCGTAACCGCCGCGCCAGCTCCTCGATCACTGGCTCCGGCTCCCCCCGCAGATTGCCCTTAAAGATGGCTCCCTCGCCGTAAGGGATCGTCTCTGTGGCAAAGAAGGTATTGATGCCAAAGATCCCCTGAATCGCAGTCAGATCCTCCGTCGAGATGCGGGTCTCTCCTGACATCTGAGGTCCCTCTGGATCTGAGGTCCCCTCCGCCTCTGCCGCCTCCTGTTCCGCCAACTGTTGGGCACGTCGGGTCTCCGACTCCTTAGCCGCGATCACCTGAGCCTGTCGCCCCACCCAGATGTAGGCAAACGTGAAGATCAGCAGCATCAACACAAACCCCGCGATCCCCAGGGTGATACCCAAGCTGAGCAGCCCTAGGAAAACCACCCAGGGCAACAACAGCAATAGCCCCTGCAACCACACCAGAACAGCCGCTCTGCTGCGCTGTCGAGCCCGGTAGAAGCCGTACCCCAAGAGAGCCAGGGTGGCAGCCACAAACAACAGAGGTGTGATCTCAGCAGCAATGTTCATAGTCAAACAAACAGACGATCAAACAGGTTGGGCGGCTTCAGATCCCCCCTGCTTCAGCTTACGATCCTTCACCCAAGTCATGATGGGGCTCTGCTTGGGCTTGATCAGGAACAGCCGTAGGAACAGGGAGGCATTGCTCAGGTAGAGGGGCAGCTTACGCAGCAGCTTCAGGGGGCCATTTCCCTGTACGATCTGCCGCAGACGCGCATTGTTGTCCCGGCATTGATCCAACAGCTGCTCGAAGACCGGGTTATCCACATCCAGGATCACCGGGTAGACTTTGCCCGCATCCTGATTGGTCTTGCGGATCACTTCCATATCGTAGGTCTTCGGATCCAGACCCAACAGCTGATAGAAGTCAGGCCGCTCTCCCACATCATTCAGGTACATGGTGGCGAACACCGACAGCAGGAAGAAACGACACCAGAAGTGAGCGATCGGTCCCTGCAACAGATGGGGCTGACTCTTCATCATCAGAGCGAAGAAGTCCCCATGGCGGCTCTCATCCTGGCACCAGTTCTTGAAGAAGTTAAAGATCGGGTAGATGCGATGCTCCGGATGCTCCTGCAGGTGACGGTAGATCAGGATATAGCGCCAATACCCAATCTTCTCCGAGAGATAGACGGAGTAGAAGATGAAGCGGGGGGCAAAACGGGTATAGGTCTTATTCTTGGTCAGGAAGCTCAGATCCAGGGCCAAGTTGAAATCTCCCATGGCTCGGTTGAGGAAGCCTGCATGGCGGGCCTCATCCCGACTCATCAACGAGAAACACTCCGCCAGGACGGGACTGGTGGTTTTGAGCTTGCGAGACAGCTCTTTGTAGAGGAGAAAACCAGAGAACTCTGCGGTACAGGAGCGCTCCAGAAACTCCACAAACAGACGACGAGCCTCCGGATCCAGATCCTCCCAGGATTGATCGAACTCCGCGCCTCGGACAAAGTGGCGCTGGTTGTAGTCTGCCCGAAACTCGCCGAGCATGGCTGCGAACTCATCCCGATGTGCCTCGATCGACATGCGGGCAATGGCCTCAAAGTCAGTGGTGTAGAAGCGGGGAGTTAGGATCGTCTCCTGGGGGACGCGGGCTTGGGTTTGGGTCTCTTGTAAGGTGCTAGTCATGATTCCACCGGGATGTGTTAGGAGCGATGAGGAACCGAGCGGTCGAACCTACCCCACCGGGGCATCCTCATCGGTGAGTATCATCCCCGCAGTCTATCAGGGCTGATCGGGAGCGTTGGATAAGAAGTGTTACCGCAGTCGCTTGTCCAAGGCAACCACAAACGAACCGATAACACGGGGGATCGATATCTGGCCAGGTACCCATGGCTGGTGTAAAGTAGGGGATATTGGTTGGTGGTGCGACCCCAGTTGGGGCGGTTAGGAGCTTCGGTCTGCAATCCTGAGATCCTGATCCTGCTCTAAACTGATGGACGTTACAACGTATGGCTGTATCATGTCTCTTTAGGGCTATGGCCGCCCTGCCCGGTTGGGTGTTGTGGGCAGCTCGGACATTTAGGATGCAGACCACTGTGTGAGGAAAGGAACAAGGAGAGAAACATGCCCGCGAACTACGCGAATCACTGGAAAACTCTATTGGCTGGCACGTTGGGGGTAACCGCTGCACTCACCCCCCAGATGGCCCAAGCTCAGACCCCTCAGATCGCTCAAGCTTCAGGTCCCGTTACCTCGATCTCGCAGCTGTCGGATGTGCAGCCCACCGACTGGGCTTTCCAAGCCCTGCAGTCCCTGGTAGAGCGTTACGGCTGTATTGCGGGATATCCCGATCGCACCTATCGCGGCAACCGGGCTATGACCCGTTTCGAGTTCGCCGCTGGGATGAACGCCTGTTTGGATCGGATCAATGAGCTGATCGCTGCGGGCTTAGCGGACAAGGTGTCTCGGGAAGATCTAGCAGTCCTCCAACGTCTACAAGAGGAGTTCGCTGCAGAACTGGCGGCCCTCAGTGGTCGGGTGGATGTGCTAGAGGCGGATGTCGCCGAGCTGCAGAGCCAGGTGTTCAACCCCGTTACCAAGTTGAATGTGCAGGTGCTCGCTTCTCTCACCGGAAGTGGTCTGGCGGATGATCTCCAGATTCAGGACACCGCAACCGGAGCTGTCTCCACTGTCTTTGAGTCTGATCAGGCCAACGTCACCCTGCCTTACCGGATCCGGATGAACTTTGATGCCTCCTTCACGGGCAGCGACCGCCTGCGGATCCGTCTGGAAGCAGAGGATGCGGAGCCTAACTTCTTCCCCAACGATCCTGGTCCCTTCTACGGCGGTGACAACGACACCTTTGAGCTGGACGACTTCAAGTACACCTTCCCGGCGTTCGAGGTGGCTACCATCGCGGTGGGTGTCAACAGTGTGGGTAACGACGAGCGGTTCAGCTATTCCAACCCCTTTGCGACCTTCTCTGATGCGGGTGACAACGGACCTGTGCTGAGTGGGCCTGAGGGCGATGGATTTGGTAATAGTGCTCTTGCCTTTGATGTGGGCTTTGCGGAAGGGTTCACCTTCTCCTATGCCTACAGTGCCGACGATGCTCAAAATCCTGGGGATGAGGGCTTCGGTGACAGCGGTCTATTTGGCGGCAGCACCTCCAATGCCTTTGAGGTTGGCTACCAGGCTCCCACCTTTGGTTTGTACTTCCAATACGCTCGCACCTCCATCCAGGATGGTGCTGATCTGGGAGATTCCTCTGACCTCAGCTCTCTGTTCCGGGGACCCGTCTTCAATCCTGACGATGGCACCGATGATTTCTTCGCCCCTCCTCTAGCGGATATCGATGGTTTCGGATTCGCAGCTGAGTGGGAGATTACCCCTCGCGTGATCGTCTCCGGCTGGTATACCTTCGGTGAGATCGACTACAGCTACAACGGACCTATCCCTGCGAGCTTAGTGGGTACCGACCCTGGTACTGAGGACTGGGATGCCTGGTTGGTGGGTTTCCTATTCCCCGATCTCTTCCTGGAAGGTGGGGAAGCTGGTGTGGTGGTCGGCCAGTTGGCTGCCTCTGACGATGCCTTCCTGTCTGATGATCCGATCTTCCTGGATCTGTATTACTCCTTCCCAGTGAACGATTTCCTGACCATCAGCCCTGCGGCCTACTTTGTCTTCAACCCCAATGGCGGCTCCCGTGTGATTCGGGACAGCCAAGGGTTCTCTACGGGCACTTCCCTGATCGACGATCCGACCCTGAGTGTGGGCGCGATCACGGCTGAGTTCAGCTTCTAGAGTTAGGTCTGTAATCAGATCGACTCATTAGTCATGTCATTGGAGGAGTCAGCTATGCTGGCTCCTTTGTCACGTTTAGGTCTGGATTCTGTCAAGGCTCTCAATCCCCCTTCAGCCAATTCTTAGGGATCGGGGATACAATCCGACTGGTGTGAGGAAGGATCACAACACTATGAGTACTCCTTGTCTGCAATCCTGGAAGACGCTGTTGGCTGGAAGCTTAGGGATAGCGACCTTCGCTGTTCCCGGCGTTGCCCAAGCTCAGCAACAACTTGCCCAGGCCTCGGGGCCCGTGACCTCGATCTCGCAACTCTCCGATGTCCAACCCACCGACTGGGCCTTCCAGGCGCTACAGTCCCTGGTGGAGCGCTACGGCTGTATCGCGGGCTATCCCGATCGCACCTATCGCGGCAATCGGGCCATGACCCGGTTCGAGTTCGCCGCCGGGATGAACGCCTGTCTAGATCGGATCAATGAGCTGATCGCTGCGGGCTTGGCGGATAAGGTCTCCCGTGAGGATCTGGCGGTCCTCCAACGTCTGCAGGAGGAGTTCGCTGCGGAGCTAGCTGCTCTCCAGGGACGGGTGGATGTGCTGGAGACAGATGTCGCCGAGCTACAGAGCCAGGTGTTTAACCCGGTCACCAAGCTGAATGTGGAAGTGATCACCTCCATCGCCGGCAGTGCTCTCTCGGAAGATCGAGTCGTTGGGGCTGAGCGCCAGGGCTTTGCCAATGGTGTCGAGCAGATCGCCTTCGTGGAGCCCCCAGCGCTGGTGGAAGAATCCGACCAGGCCAACGTGATCCTGCCCTATCGGGTGCGGCTGGCCTTTGATGCCTCCTTTACGGGCAACGACCGACTGCGGATCCGTCTAGAGGCAGAGGATGCGGAGACCGCCTTCTTTAGCGGCGATCCGGGCTTTGACTTCAACGGCGATAACGATACCTTCGAGCTGGATGACCTTTACTACCAGTTCCGGACCTTTGAGGATCGGCTGTTTGTGTTCGTTGGGGCCAACAGTACTGATGCGGATCAGGTGTTCGAGTACAGCGTTCCCTGGGAGGAGTACTCCAACTTCGCCGATAACCCACCTGCCACTCAGGATGCCATCGGCAATGGAACTCTCGGCCTGCAGTTTAGCCCCACAGATCAGTTCAGCCTGGCCTACGCCTATACCTCAGATGATCCCCAGACGGTGGGTGAGTTCGGCGGTGATGGCGGTCTGTTTGCTGGAGACACCGGTCACTATGTGGAGGTGGGCTTCCTACCTAACGATCAGTTGGAGCTCTACTTCCAGTTCGGCTCCACCTACGTGCAGGACTTCACGGACATCGACTTCCTCAGCCCTGTGGCGGCCAACGGGGATAACTTCTTCAATTACTTCCGAGGTCCCCTCAGCGATCCCTCCGATCTGGATAACCCCGTGACGGGGGAGAGCTTCCCAGCCCCCAGTGCTCGGGTCAATGCCTTCACCTTTGCCTCTAACTGGGAGATCACCCCACGGGTCGTCTTCTCGGGCTGGGTGTCCTTCGGCAATGTGGAGTACAACCTGATCTCGGCCCCGGCGGGCACCATTGATCCGGGGGATGAGGATATCGTCGGTTGGCTGGCTGGCTTCCTGTTCCCTGACCTGTTCCTGGAAGGATCGGAGGGGACCGTGGCCTTTGGTCAGCCGGTGAGTGGCGATGATATCGAGTCTCAGCCCTTCGTGTTGGATATCAACTACGGCTTCGCGGTTAATGATTTCATCACCATTCGGCCTGGGGCCTATTTTGTGTTCAACCCCAATGGCGAGCCGTTGCTAGACAACGATCCCACCCTCAGTGCTGGCTCCGTGGAGGCGATCTTCTCCTTCTGATCCACTGTGAGTCTCTTCCTTCATACCAGCTCCCAGGGTCATGAGTGATCCTGGGATTTGTGCGTGGCGGTTCTAGTGGGATGTTCCCCCAAACAGATACAATCTGGATGGCGTGAGGAGCATCAGATCAGAAATGACACTCAATCGTTGCGAGCCGATTTGGCCAGCGGTCCTGCTCAGCTGCCTAGGAACAGTGGCTTTAGTCTCACCTACAGCAGCTCAGACCCAGACGACCCAACTGGCCCAAGCCTCTAGCCCGATCCTCTCGATCTCACAGTTATCGGATGTCCGACCCACGGACTGGGCTTTCCTAGCGCTGCAATCCCTGGTGGAGCGCTATGGTTGTATTGTAGGTTACCCGGATCAGACCTATCGGGGTAATCGAGCTTTGAGCCGTTATGAGTTTGCGGCGGGCTTGAATGCCTGTCTGAATCGGATCGAGGAGCTGGTGGCAGCAGGACTGGCGGGCAAGGTGTCCCGCGAGGATCTGGCGGTGTTGCAGCGGTTACAGGAGGAGTTCGCGGCGGAGTTGGCGGCTTTGCAGGGGCGAGTGGATGTGCTGGAGGTGGATGTCGCCGAGCTACAGAGTCAAGTATTCAATCCAGTCACCAAGCTGAATGTGGAGGTGAGAACTGCGCTGACAGGCAGTACCCTGGCTGAGGATCGGGCGGTGAATAATCAGCTGGTGGAGTTTAACGATCAGGCGAATCTCTCGCTGCCCTATCGGGTGCGGATGGCTTTCGATGCGTCGTTTATGGGCACGGATCGACTGCGGATCCGGATGGAGGCGGAGGATGCGGAAACGGCTTTCTTCAGTGGCGATCCGGGCTTTGACTTCAATGGCGACAACGATACCTTTGAACTGGACGATCTCTACTATCAGTTCCGCGCCTTCGATGATCAGCTATTCGTGTTCGTTGGGGCGAATAGCGTTGATGCGGATCAGTTGTTTGAGTATGGAGTGCCCTGGGAGGAGTTCTCCAATTACGCCGATACCCCTCCTGCTACCCAGGACGCCATCGGGGGTAGTGCCCTGGGTTTACGGTTCAGTCCCTCAGATTTCTTCAGCATTGCCTATGCCTATACAGCGGATGATGCCCAGACTGTCGGGGAGTTTGGCGGATCTGGAGGCCTGTTCGCTGGGGATACGGGTCATTATGTGGAGGTGGGCTTTACTCCCACGGAGGAATTAGGGCTCTACTTTCAGTTCGGATCTTCCTATGTACAGGAATTTACCGATATTGATTTCCTCAGCCCTGTGGCCAGCAATGGGGACAACTTCTTCAACTACTTCCAAGGTCCCTTGAGCGATCCTTCCGATCTGGTGAATGCCACGACAGGGGAGCCCTTTCCGGTGCCCAACGCTCGGATCAATGCCATGACCTTCGCTACCACCTGGGAGATCACCCCACGGGTGGTGTTCTCAGGTTGGATCTCCTTTGGCCAAGTGGAGTATGACTTAATCACCGCCCCAGTGGGTACGGTGGATCCAGGGGATGAGGAGATCTTTGGTTGGCTAGCGGGCTTTTTATTCCCTGATCTGTTTATCGAGGGGGCGGAGGGGACGATCGCCTTCGGTCAACCGATCACGGGGGAGGATGTGGGGACCGAACCGCTGGTTCTGGATATCAACTATGGTTTCCCCGTCAATGAGTTCCTCACGATCCGGCCAGGCACCTACCTGGTGTTCACACCCAATGGCAGTCCCTTTCTGGATAATGATCCGACCATTGGAGTAGGAGCGATCGAGGCGATCTTCAGCTTCTGATCGGCTTCTACAGAGAAGGCTACCGTGTATATGGGTTTCGATGATCCATTCAGACCGACCCGTTCTAGTCTATGTTGAAACTTTGAAAAAATGGTGAGAGGGGATGATCCGTGGCCAAAGGAAAAAAGCTGGAGGCTTTGCTGGCCAGCCTCGACCAGATCAAGTCCGATCTGACGACTGAGACAGCCTGGGCTCAACTGCAACAGATCCTCAATAGTCCCTATGGGATGGCGGTGGCGCGGGTGGCCAAGTTGGTGGAACGAGCGGAGATCTCCTCTCTCTTGCCGGATTTAGAGAAGGCGTTCGATCGGTTCCTAGAGGATCCGGTGGAGCAGGATCCCAGTTGCTTGGCCAAAACCGCCATCGCTGAGGCCTTTTACCATCTGGAGTACAATCAGGCCGATCCATTTCTGAAGGGGATCCGACATCGCCAATTGGAGCCGGTTTATGGGGGACGCATGGATACGGCACCCCAACTGCGGACCACCTGTGCCCTAGGGCTGGTGCGGATGAACTATCCCGAGGTGTTTGTGGAGCTGGCGGATCTGCTAGCGGATCCGGAGGCGGCGGCTCGGATCGGGGCGGCTCGGGCTGTAGCCTACACGGGGGATCGAGATCGGGGCCTACCATTGCTACGCCTGCGAGCTCTCTGTGGAGATCAGCCGGAGGTGATGGTGGAGTGTGTGAACGGTCTACTGCAGCTGGATCCCCATCATTCCCTGGGCTTGGTGAGTCGCTGTCTGGAATCTAACCCACCTGTAACCCAGGAGTTGATCGCTCTGAGCTTAGGGGAGTCTCACCTAGCGGAGGCACTGCAGGTTTTGAAACAGTGGTGGCAACAGCTCCGGGACCCGCAGTTGCGAGGCACAGGTCTGCTGGCCATCGCCATGATTCGATCGGAGGAGGCGTTTGCGTTCTTATTGCAGCTGATCTCGAAAGGATCCAAAGCGGATGCTCAGGCCGCCATTGAGGCGCTCAGAACCTATCGTCAGGATCAGAGTCTGTGGCAACAGGTGATGGAGAGGGCAGAAGCCCGAGGCTTGAGCCTAGGGAGAGCAGAGTCAGCGGAGGCCTGATCTGACTATCATTAACTCCTACCCAGGAGGTTAAAGGGCTCCTAGGATGTGGAATCGAATGTGGAATCCTGACTAGAGACCCTCATCGACCCTGCAGCGATCCTGACACAGCTGGCGTTGCTGACGTTGAGCCACGATCGTTTGTAAATCCGGACGCCCCGTCAGTTGCAACCGCCGATCTGCCCAGAGGCCATAGATCCAATCCACCATGGGACCGATCACAGGCCAACGGGTGGCCGTGTAGATCCAGCCCAGACCAATGATCTGGTAGACCCGGCGGAACACCTCAACATTACGCACGATCGTGCCATCAGGCAGAATGCCATGGATCCGGCCCATGGCGGTCTCAAAGTTGATCCCTGCGTTCTCCTCTGGGGAGTAATCCAGATCAGCGATATCGACGAATTGAATCGAGCCTCGATCCCCATCTCGCTGGCGCAGAAAGTTGACCTCCCGCAGACAGAGGGGACAGTCACCATCATAGAGCAGCTTGATCTGCCAGGTGGGTTCCGAGGTTGAGTGGTGAGGATCGGGGGCTACGGTAGGCGAGAGAGTCATAGGATTCAATGGGATGCAAAGGTTGAAGATCCCCTCAGAACAGACCCAAGACCCTACACTGGATCTGGTCTCTCAAAGGATGGATCCGATGTCTAGCCTAACTGATCTAACCGGGCTGATCGCCGCCTTCTGTACCACATCCAGCTTTCTGCCCCAAGCGGTCAAGACCTGGCGGACCCGCCGTGCTGCCGATTTCTCCTGGCCCTACCTGGCTCTGTTCGGCTTCGGGATCACCATGTGGGATGTCTATGGCTGGTTACGACAGGATCAGGCCATCGTGCTGGCCAACACCCTGACCTTAGGTTTGGTGCTGGTGATCATCTGGGTGAAGGCCGTTTATCCTCCTCAGGTTCGATCGAGGCTTTCGAGCGGCGTGCCGATGCCTTTGAAGAAAGAACGGAATCCTTCCGGACAGAGATGGCTGTGATGCGGCAGGAGATCGCGGATCTGCGTCGAGATTTCCTGGAGTTTATCCGATCGAACTCCCATTAGCGAGTCCTACTGTGCTCTATAGCCTGTTACCCTGGAGCTGCTGTCATCCCTCCATGGGGAGAACTGACGGAGCCCTCAGATATAGAGAAGATGACGCAAGTTAAATTGTTTGAATTGATCCTCTAGTGAGATCGGTCTTGACAGATCTGAGCAGCTACTATCTTTAGTAGGCTAGGAGATCCATCAGGATCCCCTCATCTTTCTATCATTGACTTACTTTACAGAATGCACTACGTTCAGAGAAGTGATCCAGACTCAAGTTGATGTAGAGGTTAACCTCTATCTTAGCTTTGTCCTTTGATTCCCTGTGCGTGAGTCTGATTTGAGTCTTTGAGTCTAACTGCTCCCCCTTCAGGATAGGAATCCAGTTCATCTAAGTTTAGATCTGGATTCCGTTCCAGTTGTCCCTCCTGTCTTGATGCCCAACAGATCAGGATCTATGTCATCAGCACCGCTCCCCCTCTCCTCCACCCAACAGTCCCCCTCGGTCTCTGTCTCGGATTATCCCCAGATCCGGGCTGTGAGTGAACATCTCTGTCAGCCTTTGCAGATCGAGGATTATGTGATCCAGACTATGGCGGATGTCAGCCCACCCAAGTGGCATCTGGCCCATATCACCTGGTTCTTCGAGACCTTTCTGTTGGTGCCTCACCTGCCAGGCTATCAGATCTTTGATCCGGACTTTGGGTATCTATTTAACTCCTATTATGAAGCTGTGGGAGATCGGCATCCCCGTCCCCAACGAGGTCTGCTCTCCCGACCCACCGTAGACCAGATCTATCGCTACCGAGCCCATGTGGATCAGGCCATGGCGGAGTTATTGCCAGTGGAGGAGCTCCAGGATCTGATCCGGTTGGGTTTGCATCATGAGCAGCAACATCAGGAGCTGTTGGTGACGGATCTGAAGCATATCTTGGCCTCTAATCCCACACGACCGGTCTATCGTTCGGATCTAACCCAGGCACAGCCCAGTTCTTCCCCGGCGGAGCGGTGGTTGGACTACCCTGGGGGACTGCATCAGCTCGGCTGGGATCAGGCTGAATCAGAGGCGTTTGCCTTCGATAATGAGACCCCCCGTCATTCGGTCTATCTGCAGGATTTTATGTTGGCCTCCCGGTTGGTAACCAACGGTGAGTATCTAGAGTTCATCGAGGCTGGGGGCTATCAGGATCCGGAGCATTGGCTGGCGGAGGGCTGGACGACGGTACAGACCCAGGGATGGCGGGCACCCCTCTATTGGGAACAGATCAACGGAGAGTGGTGGATCATGACCTTGGCGGGGTTGCAGCCGGTGGATCCGCAGGAGCCGGTCTGTCATGTCAGTTACTTTGAGGCGGAGGCCTTCGCCCGCTGGTCTGGGCATCGGTTACCGACGGAGGCGGAATGGGAGATCGCAGCCTCTCTGGTGCCGCAGCAGGGGAATTTTCTGGATACCGATCGATTACACCCTGCCCCAGCGACCGGATCCACCCGGCCCGATCAGATCTTTGGGGATGTGTGGGAATGGACCCAGAGCGCCTATCTACCCTACCCCGGCTATCAGCCCTGGACTGGGGCGATCGGGGAGTACAACGGCAAGTTTATGTGTAATCAGATGGTCCTCCGGGGCGGATCCTGTGCCACCCCCCAGAGTCACATGCGCCTCAGCTATCGCAACTTCTTTCCCCCAGCCGCCCGTTGGCAGTTCACCGGCATTCGCCTAGGAGCCAATCCATGACTGTTCCCCTGTTCGATCTGCACCCTGCCCTGGATGATCTGCAAAGCGAGGTGCTCCACGCCCTACAGCAGACTCCCAAGTTCCTGCCCCCCAAACTGCTCTATGATCAGGCCGGCTCCCAACTTTTCGACCGGATCTGTGAGCAGCCCGAGTACTATCCCACCCGCACGGAGATCAGCATTCTCAAGACCCATGTCCAGGAGTTAGCGGCTCTGATCGGGGATGGGGTATTGGTGGAGTTCGGCAGTGGTAGCAGTCAGAAGGTGCCGATCCTGTTGGATAATCTGCCGGATCTGACCGCCTATGTGGCTTTGGATATCTCTAAGGATCATCTGCAGTCATCCTGTTCCCGGATCGCCCAGGACTATCCCCATCTGACCGTGATCGCCATCTGCGCGGACTACAGTCAACCCATCGATTGGCCCCAAGATCTCTCCTTCACCCATAAGCCCAAGATCGGTTTCTTCCCTGGATCCTCCATCGGCAATTTTGTTCCAGAGGAGGCGATCGCCTTTCTCAAGAACGCGGCCACGATCCTGCAACCCCATGGAGATCTGTTAATTGGGGTGGATTTGAAGAAAGACCGCTCGATCCTGGAACCGGCCTATGAGGATGCTCAGGGGGTCTCCGCTGCGTTTGCTCTGAATGTGTTGACTCGGATCAACCGTGAGCTGGGCGGAACCTTTGATCCCCAACAGTTTCGCTATCAGGCTTCCTATAATTCTGAGCAGGGGCGGATTGAGATGGGCTTGATCAGCTTAGTGGATCAACAAATCCAGGTCTGTGATCAAAGGGTCTCACTACAGCAGGGGGAAGTGATCCAGACGGAGTTCTCCCACAAGTACAGTCTGGCTGAGTTTGAACAGATGGCAGCCCAGGCAGGATTTCAGACTAAGGCTGTTTGGACCGATCCAGATCAGCTGTTCAGCCTTCATTATCTCCACCTGGCCTAGAGCACCGATTGAGTATTTCCAGATCCTGGGATTCAGAGCTTTACATCCCAATCTTGCTGAATCGGCGCTTTCATGAGTTGCTCGGATCTATTCATCTATGGACAACCTAAAGATCTGTGAGCTCGTTTCATTACTGCCGTAGCGCAAGAATCCTCCCGAGACATAGATCGAGTTGTCATACACAAAGGCGGCATGAGCGTACCGAGGTTCTGGCAAGGGAGACAGCGCCATCCATGGACCCAGAGTGCCCTGTGGATCCACCTCTGCCGCCTCTACCGCAGCAAGCACCCCAGTGTCTCCTCCACCGGCAATAACAACTAGGGTTCGATCCAGGACAACTGCGGTATGACGTTCGCGCGGGATGGTCATACCCCTTGCCTCAAAGGGAGATAACTGATGATCGGGGCTAGCTTCTGCGGCCCAAATGGTTTCGGTCAATTGGGTGGGGTTAAACTCGACTTTGCCTGAGATCGCAAAGAGGTGACGATCCACAGCATCCAATGTTGACCATCCGATCGGGGTTGGAAAGGGGGAGAGCTCTTGAAATTCTCCAAGGCTTCCATCAGCAGAAATGGGGGCTGTGTAGACAGCATCGAGGACTTGGGAGTCTGGGGCAAACGTACGGGTTCCCCCCAGAATATAGACTTGATCCTCAAGAGTTGTGACGGCATGGATCGTCAGGGGTTGAGGCAGTTGCCCAGCTTCGACCCACTCGGTGATGTCTCCTTGAGCATTGGGTGTGGCTCGCCAGATCTGATCTGAAACACTGCTGTTTGGTCCAAAGCCATTGTCTCCACCCAAGACATAGAGATGATCCCCATGGGTGATCACGGCATGATGTTGTAATCTGGAGGGCATGGGCGCTGTGGTTTCTACCCACTCATCCAGAACAGGATCCTGATCCAAAGAGGTAACGTAAACATTTGAGTATGGCCCGGCAGTGTCATTCCATCCACCCAGGACATAAACAAATTGACCTAAAACTGCCATCCCATGGGATTCAAGCGGCAGAGAAAGTTGGCCAGCCTCTTGCCACTGAGCATCGATCAGCGTATCTGTTTGCCCCTGAGCGGGTTGGGAGATCGATGGGGTGGCTATGACGAGGGTTAAAGTTAATCTGAACCACCCTCGCCCCTCTCTAATCAGGACTCGATCGTCACCCCTTTATTTTTGTAGAAAGCCACATAGCCCTGAAAATGTTTGGCTCTCTCCTTGGCCTCGGGATAGGTCCAGGCAGCATCAGCCAAGGTCTGGC
>CAYSEO010000054.1:0-17732 GCA_964429885.1 uncultured bacterium | reverse complement strand
TGTTAGATCCCATCTAAGCCAGCGGCGATCAGGGCTGCCGGTAATAGGTAGGGGTTGGCAGCTCCATCGGCCAATCTGAGCTCAAAGCGCTGATCATCGGGGATCCGGATCATATGAGTACGATTATTGCCCCCATAACTGATGGTATTAGGGGACCAGGTGGCTCCTGAGCTGGTGGGTGGGGCATTGATCCGTTTGTAGGAGTTGACGGTGGGATTACTAAAGGCACAAAGCGCCTCTGCGGAATGGAGGACCCCGCCGATGAATTGATAAGCTAAGGATGATAATCCCAGCTCGCCTTTGGGATCTGTAAATAGATTCGTTTTACCCTCCAGATCCCAGACGGAAAGATGGGTATGACAACCATTGCCAGTTAGATCTGAGAAGGGCTTCGGCATGAAAGTGGCTCGCAAACCATGATTCTCCGCGATGGATCGGACCATAAACTTAAAGAAGGCTTGTCGATCAGCGGTCACCAAAGTATCGGCATAGGTCCAGTTCATCTCAAACTGACCATTGGCATCCTCATGATCATTTTGGTAAGGTCCCCAGCCCAACCCCAACATGGCATCACAGATCTCTCGGATTACCTCAAACTGACGCATTAGAGCTTGTTGATCGTAACAGGGTTTGCTTTGTTGATCTCGAGAATCGGAGAGCGTTAGATCTTCAGCAGACAAAAGAAAGTATTCACATTCCACCCCGGTTCTGACACGGAATCCTGCGGCTTGGGCCTGATCTAGTACCCGTTTGAGCACCCATCTGGGGGCTTGCTCGATGGGATCTCCGGTTACTGTATAGAGATCTGCAGGCATCCAGGCTACCTCCGATCGCCAGGGTAGTTGGAAGAGACGATCGAGATCGGGAATCGCCAGAATATCAGGATCGGCTGGGGTCATATCCAACCAGGCCGCGAATCCAGCAAATCCAGCTCCATCCCTGGCCAAGGTATCAATACTCTCTGCGGGTACCAGCTTGGATCGTTGTGCACCAAATAGATCGGTGAAGGAGATCAGAAAGTATCGGATCTGTCGCTCACGGGCGATCTCGGACAGAGGGGTGGACATGGGGGCTCCGGTTCTGGATCTGAGGCTTTATTATCCGCTCGCCGGAGATCAGCAATGGTATACAGGGTCACAAGCAAGGATCATTCTATTGAGGATACAAGACCCATGATGATCTGGCGGTTGGCTTGCACATATCCGGATTCGATCTGGGTCCAGTGGGATCTCAGATCCTGATGGGCTGCGGATAAAGCATGAAAGGGGATCGAGGGATAGAGATGATGTTCCGCATGAAAGGGCATATTCCACATTAGAAAACGCACGGGCCAGATCGTGAGGGTGGTGCGGGTATTGGTGAGGGAATTGTCGTCGTAACTGCAGCCGGTATGCTCCGCTAACAGGATGAATCGCAGTACAGGTTGACCCAAGATCAGGGGCAATAGCCACAGGATCACAAACCAGGGATAAGCTAGACCGATAGACAGCGCGATCCCGATCCCATAGATCAAAACCTGGATCCGCACCGAACGGATCACCTCAGCTTTAGCGGAGTCGGGTACAAAAGGATATCGATCGATCTGTCCCAAAGCCACACGGGAGAAGAACTGAAACCTACCGATCCACCAGTACCCACCACTGATCTCCAAGAGATACTGACCTAGAGTTTGGGGTTTCGGATCACTGAGCTCTGGATCTTTGCCGGGGATCTGAGTATAGCGATGATGCCAGCGATGATAGTACCGAAAGAAGGTGCTGTTATAGAAGGAGAATAAACTGGTTATCCAGGCTACCCCATCATTGAGCCAACGGGAGGCGAAAGCGGTGCGATGGACACACTCATGAACCGGAGCAAATAGTGTGGCCAAACCGAGCCCATAGATCCACACCGCGGGCAATGCCACACTCCAAAGCTCTGACATCAACCCCCAGATCCACACCGATCCACTCAAGAGGATCACCAACCCATGTCCTAACAACTGGATCCCACCTTTGAGATCCGAACGGTCATTCAGTTGCTTGAGTCGAGCATTGGGTAACAGATGGACCCGGCCCGTAGATGGGGGGGCACTGACATTAACAGTAGTCATAAGCATCAGAGTGGGATCAGCTTGTCCCAAACTATAGCTCACCGCCTAGGGCAAATGGGCTGTACAGAACGCGATCACTGCCTCCAGATCATCGGTTTGTAGAGGGTACCGGATCCGGGGCCGTTCGATCACGATCAGACGCACTCCTAACTGAGCCGCTACCTCCTGCTTGATCTCTAGGCCCCCTGGTAGACCCGAGGACTTCGCGATCACAGTATCCACATCCAGCTCTATCCAGAGAGACTTCTCCTGCTCCAGGGTGATCGGTAACCGCATGGGGATCAGACGCTCCGCCGGGAACCCCATAGTCATGGCCTGATCCCAGGAGTTGGGCAGGATCCGCGCCCAGATCTCGGCCTCATCCAACCAGGGCTGAAACAGGGCCAGAGGTTTGATCCCCACCGTCAGCAGGATCCGGCGATTCCGTAGATAGCGAGGTTGGATCACACTGATTAGATCTGGTAATACCTGTGTGGCGGGCGATAATTGCAACTGCTTTCGTTCAAAGCGCAGGTAGGGGATCCGCATCTCTGTCGATACCCGCATGGCTAACCGCGAGATCTCTACAGCAAAGGGATGAGAGGCGTCGATGATCAGATCGATCACTTGATCTTGAAGGAATTCCGGTAAGGTCAATGGGGTCAACGGGCCAACTCGCACCTGTCCGTTCAAGACTTGGTAAGATTGGGCGGCTGCTGGGGTGGTGACGGTAACGATCCAGGGATACTGAGCTTGCGTCAGACGCTCGGCGATCATGACTCCCTCGCTTGTCCCTCCGATCAGCCAGAGCATGGGTGGATGTTAACGACCTTATTGACCTCAGAGTAGCACCTTAACTCCGGTCTTGTTCTGGGGGCTAGCGTCCGCGTTTGCGCCGATCCTGCCAGCGTTGACGGAGGACGTCTTCGGGTTCGCTGAGGTTCCAGATCCGGCGGATGGCGGTGGCCATGTCGGGATCCATCTTCTCTAAGGAGGCTTCGGTGCGGCCTGAGGCATGAAAGTGGGCAAAGGCTTCTAATTGTTGGGCTGGGGCCTCTCCATCGGATCCAAACACCTCACGGATCAGATCCGCTAGATCTCTGAGGACTCCGGGATCGGTGCAGAATTGAGTAAGTCCTCCGATCAGACTCTGTAGGTGTTCGGCTACGGGCTCATTTCCAGGAAGCCGGATCGGCAACAGATTCATGATTTTTGCGATGATCGGTAATGACTCAGCAACATACGAATAAAATCCTGGTCGATCTTTTACCTCCAAGCTCTCTGCCCAGAGCCTCCCTAGCCCAAAGAAGAGGCCATAAAATGACAAAAGCCTAGAAAAAAAATCCTGATGCTTTATAATGAGATCGAACAGATTTTCCCATCCACAGATCTGTTCTGTCGCAAGAATGAGATGATATGTATTCTTATAGGTGAATCCGTTTTCTTTTTGGCTTTTCGTGGACATTAAATAGTAGTCTACATGCGACATGATTTTTTCAAACGGCGATTTACCTGCCGAAATGAGAGCTTGGAAAAGGCATTGGCTAGACTCAAATAAACTGTCAGCTTTAAGAGCTGAGGTTAATCCACAACTGGCAGCAATAGCTGCATCATAGTATTCACCTACCTGATCAAGACTATAGGCTTTATGACGCAAACACATAGCTTGCTCCCTTATATCTCCTGCTTGGGCAGCCAGGTCCGCAGCAACCTCTGCCGTAGCCACTGCCTCCTGATGCTGGTTAAGTTGACCAAGACTATAGGCTTTGTGACGCAAACTCTGAGCTTGTAACCTTAAGTCTCCCATCTGAATAGCTAGATCCACTGCTTCCTCTGTGGTTGCTACTGATGCTTCATATTCGCCCCTGTAACCTTGAACAAATGATAATGCTGATAGCGCCATGTGGAGACGCCTTTGCTTGGTTGAAGATCTAGCTAATTTTCCAGCCTTATCTAGGAAGTCAACTGATGTTTCCTTGTCTCTATCCACATGCCATGAAAACATACTCATCTCTCTAAATATCAAGATCAGCGAGTCAGGATCTTGACTCTCGATCGCAAGATCATGGGCTTGTCTTAGACATTTAGAAGCTTTGTTGGTGAGTCTACTTCGGGCTGCTGCGATCGCCATCAGACAGAGCAGAGCAACTTGGGCGTCAACACTCAATCTTTTGCTCATAGAAGATATTTTATCCTTCCATTCAACAAATGCTTTTTCTGGCCCGTTTCGCAGTATTTCTATTTCTTTCTGAACTTCATCGGAAGAGAGAAAGCTTGGCTCTTCATCTAGAAGATCTATCAGCATGGAATGCGCTCTATACACTCCCCCATCACTATAGTTACGGGACCCTCTGCCTGAGGAGAGAAGATCTATGTAAACTTGTGCACCGATTGGATCTCCTTGTTCTAAATGATTAAGAGCCTGATCCTCTTTCTCTACATTGCTAAGGAAAGACTCCAGTAACTCAGTGATACGCACCAAAGGATTAGCAGCGTCCGGATCCCCGTACCGACGACGATAGAAATAGACAAATAACCGATCACTGACACGATAAAGCAATGCTTTTCCACCCGTCTCTCTTGAGGCACTCAGCAACCGAGCAGTAGTCAGATATTTAAAGCTATCCGCGATCCTTTTTTGATCTGCACCCACCCGTTTAGCTAGACCGCTCTGTGATTCCGGTTCTCCGCCTCGGATCAGAGCATCCAAGAGTCCGGCACTAGTCTCAGGTAGATCCTCTATCCTACCTTTGTAGTAATCCGCCAGTTCATCTGCCAATGCATCTAAGACACTAGTAATATCAAGCATGTTCTCTGCATTGAGAGTATCGTATAACAGCTGGGCTAGTCGTGGATTTCCACCCGTGAACTGAGAGATCGCCAATGTTCTAGCTCGTTCATGATCACTCAACTCAGGTTGATCATCAAGAGCTCGACGGCGATTAAAATACGCCAAATAATCATCCGGAGTCCACGGCTTCAGATTGACACTTCGAAAGATTCGGAATAGAGGTCGATCATAATCCTGATCAACTGTCCCTGTAGCTGTCGCGATCAGCATCAATCGTACTCCTTTCTGACTGATCAATCGACGCAACCGTTCCTCTGCCGTTCGCCCCTCCTGCATCTTCTTCCCTTTCGTCGTGCCTGCCCCAAACATCTTCACGAGCAACTGATCAAAATTCTCAACCACCACCACCACCAATCCACGCTCCGATCCAAACACCTGATCCATGGCAGTCTCCAGATCCTTAACCGATTTCTGCCAAACCTCCTCCTCAGGCCCCAGATCGATGCGATAGCCCGTCTCTGACCAGCCAGCCCCCCGTAGATGAGTTGCAATGATCTGGATTAACCGAGGCGCACTACGAATGTTGTACTGTTCCTCAGGCAGCAACACAAACCGGATCTCCTCTCCTACCTCCTGTAACTTCTTGATCTGCAGATCGATCAACCGCATCAGAAACGACTTGCCCGATCCGTGTGGACCATAGACCACAAAATGTTGCCGCGTCTTATCCGGGTTCTTAAGCTCCGTCCGGATCCCCTGCATGATCTGTCTGACCTCCCGATCGCGGGCAGTTTGCAGTTGATGCACCACCTCATCAGACATCTGGTGAGTATTAAATGTCTCAACAATACGACCTCGAACCATCAGATAATCCTCCTCACCGTTGCTGCCACCAAGCTGTCACCAAAGGAGAAGCCACAGACCATTGCTGTGTACCCTCTCGATCGATCCGCACCGTTAGAAACCCATCCTCTCTTAAGATCCGTAAAGCCTCTGCCAGAGTCTCCGCATTCAGATCAACCTGAGCAGCCTCCGCCAAAGCTTGACCCGATAGAGGATTTTTCGCTGAGACAGCAGCACCACAGAGAGCCTTAAAGGAAGGACTAATCGTATCATCCAGCTCATCATAAAATTTGAGCCGCCGATCAAACTGAGTGAAGAAATTCTCATCCAAAGCCAGACGGATGCTTGTAGCAAACAGATCTGGAATCTCATCCACGCTAACAGCCTGTCCCCCTGGACTAAGCTCAGGTAAGGCCTGTTGGATCAAACTTGGATACCAAGCCGTACATTCATCCAAAAGACTCTCTGTATGCAGATCCGTCCACCCTTCAATCTCACCTCCCTTCACCAAGGCAGAGACAAAAGTAACTGCAACGCAACGCTCCTCTGGCAAAAAAAACGGAGGTAGTTCCAGCGGTTTCAGATCGTTGTTGTGAGTCAGATCAACCTTGTAGCGTCGTGCTAAAGCTGCTAAGCCGATCGAGCCAGATAACACCATGCGTACCCCATTGGAACGCCACCCCCGCAGAGCAGCCAACAGGACCTCAACCCGACGAGCCCCACGCCCTGACTGATCACCCTCGAGGATAGTACGGCAAAGAAAAGAAAACTCATCGATGACAATAGCGATCTGATCGACACCCGGACGCTTGAGTTCTGTACCAATGACACTGGATAACGCTCTGAAGTACTCAATCGTATCACCCGTGATCCCCGTCTTTTTCTCAAACCCTGTGCGGATCGCCTGAGGCAGCACACTTGAGTTAGAGATCGCCTTAAATATCCGGCTCTGAAGAGTCTCACTCGGAAGCTCCGCCAAGATCCCATAGAGCAGATCCGTCTCCAAGCTCATCCCCTGTGCATCAATATCGATGACATGGATCCCTCTCTCTCGAAGTTGATCCACACAGTACTGCAGTAGGGTTGACTTGCCGATCCGCCGTAGCCCAAACAGACGTAACCCATTGGTCCGGGTCATGGCGTCGAGGGCTCGTGTCTCGATCTCGGGACGAGGGAAACGACTTGCACCCACTGCAGCCGTGCCGTAGTGAGGCAGGATCGAGTCAGGCAAACCGGTCTGAGTCATCACAAGACCTATCGGAAAAATCATATATCTGAAATTTAATATAGCTTCTGGTGGCCTGTAACGCAAGATAGTAAAAATCATATATCTGACTTCTCATATACCTCAGAGTCTCCCCAAACAGGGGATCTAGCCTCCTTCTCAAGATCTCACGACGACTCCGGCCACCGATCCCCAACCGTCTCCAACCAGGCCAGCGCCTCCTCACACCAAGCCACCCAATCCGACTCATACCGGATCCCTCGTCGCAAGGTCAGATATTGCAATCCCTCCGCCAAAGACTGCCGCTGGGGATCAGGGAAATGGGATCGTTCCAATTCCCCATAGAACTCCAGGGTGCGCTGATGCAGATCCCGTCGATGCTGCAATTCCCCCCGGAGCACCGAGATTGGGGCCAGATGTCCCCCCAACACCTTGACCAACAGATCCTCACGAATCGCCGAGGGTTGGGAGGGATCCGCCATCCACTCCTGTAACCGCTGCTGCCCCGCCTCTGTCACCTGAAAGATCTTCTTATTGGGCCGTCCCTCCTGGATCACCATCTCCGCCACAATCAGGCCCTCCGTCTCCAACTTGCCCAGCTCCCGATAGATCTGCTGCTGGGTTGCCTGCCAGAAACACCCCACCGGTGAGGTGCCTCGCTCCGTAAACTGTTTGGCCAGATCGTAGCCACTACAAGGGCCGAGGGATAGGGTCACCAGGATCGCGTGGGAGATCGCCATAGCGCAGATCGTCTCTTGACAGCTTTCAGATCTACCCTATACCATGATTTATATACTCAACAAGTTTGCTAGGTGTCTGTTCGAGTATTCGCGTCTACTTCTATCCCATTGATTGAGCATACCGATCGATCCAGGAGATCACCCCATGACCCGTGAGATCCCCAGACCTGTCTTATCCCATGAGATCGAGTCTGAGCACCGTGCGATCCCGGCCCTGCCTCAAGAGACCGGATCTGTCCTGGAACGAGATCCTCGTCCTCGATCGGGCCAACGATGGCCCTGGATCGGGATCGGGGGGATACTGCTCACTCTGGGCTTAGGTGGGGTGGGAGTGATCGGCTGGCTGGGAGCGGAGCCTGTGGAGGAGCAGACCTCACCCACGATCACGCTCTTGCCGGTGTCCACGGTGGTAGCAGAGGCGGTGGAATCCTATCAAGTGGAGCGACTCTATACCGGAGAGATCCAGGCACGACGGGCCAGTGAGCTGGGGTTTGAACGATCGGGGGAGCTGATCTCAGTTCTTGTGGAGGAAGGGGATGGGGTCCAGGCGGGACAGGTATTGGCTCGGCTGGATATTCGCACCTTGGAGGCTCGGCGACAGCAGATGGTCGCTCAACAGGATCAGGTAGCAGCTCGCTTGCAGGAATTACAGGAGGGGCCGAGGCCGGAACAGATCGAGGCAGCCCGAGCGGCAGTGGTGGATCTGGAGGAGCAGTTGGCTCTGTCCCAGTTGCAGCAGGAGCGGCGGCAGGATCTGTATCGGCAGGGGGCGATCTCGCGGGAGCAGTTGGATGAGGTGGCTTTTGCGGCGGAGGCTCTGGCGGCTCGGTTACGGGGGGCGGAGAGTCAGCTAGAGGAGTTGGAGACGGGAACGCGAGTAGAACAGATCGCGGCCCAGCAGGCTCAGGTACAGCAGTTGCAGGCTCAGGTGGCGGAGATCGATGTGGAGTTGAGCAAGAGTCAGTTGATCGCTCCCTTTGCCGGTCGGATCGGGGCACGGCGCATGGATGAGGGTACTGTGGTGGGAGCCGGTCAGTCGGTGTTGCGCTTGGTGGAGGATGGGGAACTGGAGGCTCGTATCGGCATCCCGATCTCGGCTCAGGCAGCGGTTCCTGTGGGCAGTCAACATCAGATCACGGCTCATGGTACAACCTATGGGGCGGTGGTGACAGGGATCCTGCCCGAGGTGGACGATCCTACCCGCACGGTGACGGTGATCTTGAGGGTAGCCCCCGGAGCGGCGGTGACAGTGGGTCAGACGGTCAGATTACAGCTCCAGGAAACGGTGCCGTCTTCAGAAGGGTTTTGGGTGCCAACGACGGCTCTGGCTCCCAGTGTGCGAGGGCTCTGGTCGGTTTACACCCTGAGATCTGCAGATGCCGTTGGGGAACAGCCTCCCAGACAGGATCCCAGTATTGAAGTCTTTCAAGTTACCCGTCAAGAAGTGGAGGTCATTCACACGGAGACAGACCAGGCGTTGGTCCGAGGCACCCTCCAGTCCGGTGATCGATTGGTGAGGGATGGAGTGCAACGGATCGTATCTGGCCAATGGGTGACTGTAGATCCTTAAAGAAATTACCCCGAAGATCAAGTTCTATGTCTAGCCACTCGATCCGGAGGAGGATCTCATGTTCAATCTTTTCTACCGTAATGGGCAGTTGTTGATCTTGACCCTGATCTTGATCTTGGTTTGGGGATTAACCTCGTTTCTCAGTTTGCCTCGTTTAGAAGATCCGCAGTTGACAGTTCGCAATGCCACAGTAACCACGATCTTCCCAGGGGCCAGTGCGGAACGGGTGGAGGCGTTGGTGACGGAGAACATCGAGGAGGAACTTTCGGAGATCGAGCAGATCGATATCCTGGCCTCTACCTCACGGGTGGGGATCTCAGTGGTGGAGGTGGAGCTGAAGGAGACGGTGCGGGATGTGGATGATGCCTGGTCTCGGGTGCGGGATCAGTTGGATGATGTTCTTCCCCTGCTACCAGCCGGAGCCTCAGATCCGGAGTTCGAGTTAGCGTTAGTTTCTGCCAATGCTCTGATCGTTGGGGTCACCTGGGAGCGAGCCGAGCCCCCTAATTGGGCGATCTTAAAACGCTTAGCGGAGGAGCTTCAAGATCAGTTGCGAGCACTGCCTGGCTCGGGGGAGGTGGAGCTATTCGGGGATCCTCAAGAGGAGATCCGGGTTGAGATCGATCCTGTGCATCTAACGGCTTTGGATCTCACCCCTGTAGCTCTCTCAAACGCGATCTTCGCCAGTGATGCCAAAGTAACCGCAGGTCAATTGCGCAGTGATCGCAACACCCTCTTGTTTGAGGTGGAGGGGGAGTTGGATTCTCTCGAACGGATCCGCAGCATCCCAATTCAATTGAATGGCACTGGACAGGTGGCCCGGATCGGCGATATCGCTCGGGTGGAGAAGGGCATTGTTCAGCCGATGGTAGAGCTAGCGCTGTTGGACGATCAGCCTGCGGTGGTGGTGTCCGCGACCACGGAGTCAGCAGTACGGGTGGATCTATGGGCGGAATGGGCTCGCCAACAGGTCCAGATCTTTAAGGATCGTTTGCCTGCAGGGGTGGGGGTGAAGATGGTTTTGGATCAGAGTCGCTATATTGAAGCCCGCCTGGATACGGTGCTGGGCAATCTGTTCATCGGTGCCGTGTTGGTGATCGGTGTGACTCTGGTGGTTATGGGTTGGAAATCGGCGTTGATCGTGGGTGCGGCTCTGCCTCTCACCACGCTGATGGTCTTGGGCTCGATGAAGTTGATGGGGGTACCGCTACATCAGATCTCGATCACGGGCTTGATCATTGCTCTAGGTTTGTTGATCGATAACGCCATTATCACGGTGGATGAGGTGCAGATCCGCTTGCGACGGGGTATGGATCCGGGGGATGCGGTAGCGGATAGCGTCCGACATCTGGCGATCCCTCTGCTGAGCTCCACCCTGACTACGGTGCTGGCCTTTATGCCCATTGCTCTGGCTCCCGGTGGCGTTGGCGAGTTCACAGGCACGATCGGGGTGACGGTGATCCTGGCTCTGACCAGCTCGTTGATCCTGGCCCTGACGATCTTACCGGCCCTAGTGGCCCGTTTGAACCGCTGGAGCGTGGCCCCTGCCGATCCCGCTTGGTGGCAGGATGGTTTCAACAATCCTCGACTGGCCCAGATCTATCGTGGGACCCTACAGCGCACCTACTCTCGTCCCTGGATCGCCATCGCCCTGGTGTCGCTCTTGCCGATCTCTGGCTTTCTCACCTTTCCCGCCCTGCCTCAACAGTTCTTTCCTCCTGCTGGACGGGATCAGTTTTACATCGAGTTTGAACATCCCACCCAAACCTCTTTGGCTCAAACCCGCGCCGATGTGGAACAGGCCACGGATCTGATCCGGGCTCACGAGCGGATCTCGGAGGTGTACTGGTTTGTGGGCAACGCTGCCCCTAGCTTCTACTACAACGTGGTGGGAGGACAGGAAAGATCTCCCTATTATGCCCAGGGTCTTGTCAAACTGGACTCTACGTTAGGGATCTCAGCATTGATCCAAACTCTCCAACAGGAACTGGATCAAACCTTTCCAGGAGTACGAATCTTGGTGAGGCAATTGGAACAGGGTCCGCCTTTTCCTGCTCCAGTGGAGGTGCGGATCTATGGGCCGGATCTGGAACGCTTGCGGCAGTTGGGAGATGAGATCAGATTGATCCTCACAGGGATCCCAGATGTCAACCATACTCGCGCCAGTTTGACGGAGGTCTTACCTAAGTTGGAGCTGGCTTTAGATGAGGAAGAGGTCCGGCAGGCAGGTTTGACTAAAGCAGAATTGGCTCAGCAATTGGATGCCTATTTGGAAGGAGCCATCGGTGGATCCATCTTGGAGGGAACTGAGGAATTACCTGTCCGGGTACGAGTTTCAGCTCAGGATCGAAGTCAGTTAGATCAAGTCGCCTCTTTAGATCTGGTTGGTCATGATCAAAGGATCCCTCTGACCGCGTTAGGATCTATTGATCTAATCCCAGACATCGCCCAGATCAATCGTCGAAATCAACAGCGGCTCAATACGGTGCAGGCATTTATCACAGCAGGGGTGTTGCCGGATGTGGTGCTATCTCGTTTCCAGGATCGGTTAGAGGAAATGAACTATGATCTGCCCCCTGGCTATCGCTTAGATTTGGGTGGCGAGGCGGATGCCCGAGGGACAGCGGTGGTCAATCTCCTCTCCACAGTCGGGATCTTAAGTGTGTTGATGGTGGCCACATTGGTTCTGTGTTTTAATTCCTTTGGACTGGCGGCGTTGATCGGGGGGATCGCCTTCTGTTCTGTGGGTTTAGGTGTGGGGGCTCTATTTCTCTCCGGTTATCCCTTTGGTTTCACTGCTATTCTGGGCAGTCTGGGACTGATGGGATTGGCGATCAATGACTCCATCGTGATCCTGGCAGCGCTACGAGAGGATCCCAGAGCAAGACTGGGGGATCCACAGGCGATCCTCAGTGTGGTTCAACAGGGAACCCGTCATATTCTGGCCACCACCGTAACGACTCTAATGGGATTTGTTCCGCTGATGTTTGATGCCACAGGGTTCTGGCCTCCCTTGGCGATCTGTATTGCTGGAGGTTTAGGGGGAACCACACTCATGGCTCTCTATTTTGTGCCTAGTATCTATCTGTTGATGACCCGTAAACAATGGAAACAGGTGCAGGGATCTCAAACCTATTGGATGTTAGCCACATAAAACTCACGCACTCAAAGGGACTCTGCCGATCGAGAACTCCCTAGGGATCAGAACAATTCGGATCCCCAAAGCACGATCTGATCCTTTTGATCCCTACAACAGCCCGCGATAGCGGATAAAGATCAACACCGCCGCCCAGGATCCGAGGGCTACCTTGACCGCCACCAGGATATTGAGCACCGGGATCCATCCGCCACTCACCAGAGCTCCGATCTCGCCATGGGGCAGTTCGATACCGATCAAGGTTAGGACCGAGATGCCGATAAAGATCAACACCGAAACCTTCTCCCAGGTTGCCGCCCGCCACCGTTTGTATAGAGACTCCATCGATTTCGCCGAGGACGTGATCGCCACCAACCCGATCGCCGTGCCCCCAGCCACCCCTGCCGCAAATCCGCCGCCAGGACTCAGATGTCCCCGGATCGCCAACTCCACACTGATCAACGCCGCGATCGTTGCCCCCAGGCGAGCCAATATGATGGAGGGATGATCGGTAAACTGATGGATGGTGCAGGAGGGTTGTTCATTGGACAGCAGGAACCGTACCCCCATAATGGCGACGGTAAAGACCACCACCTCAAAGATCGTGTCATACAACCGATTGCGAAAGATGATCCCCGAAACCGCATTGGGCACACCACTATCTCGGACCACAGACTCCACCAACAACAGCTCCTCAGAATCCACCCCCGGATTGGGTAGCAGGATCATCTTGATGGCAAAAGCGACCCCCGCCGCCAGGTAAACCCAGATCATCCGCCCACCTCCACTGACTCTGGGATCACGATACTCGGTCCTGGCGGATCCGTCTGATCTAACTGAGCCGGATTGACATAGGTTAACTCCACACCCAGGGACTGCTGCTCCGGTAAACCTGCCTGGATCAGATCGTAGAGACGATGCACACGGGTCTTGAGCTGGAGGGGAGGATGTCCTGGAGAGGCAAACAGATCTGAGTCAGGGGCCACACAGATGGCATGCACATCCTTGGCGATCAGAGCCGTTTGCAGGGCTTGCTGCGTCGGATAGGTGATCTGTTCCAAGCGTATGTGTTGCGGGACCAGGATCTTGCGGAGCCGAGTCAGCAAGGGTTCATAGGGATCGGGCACCGACAGGTCATCCGTATCCAGCACCCCCAACCGCAGGCTCATAGAGGATCGCACCGCCACCGCGTAGAGGGTGATCGACAGCATGGTCCCCACCAGTGCCTCTGTCAAGGCCACATCAGCCGCCCCCAGCAACGCATAGATCAAAGAGGCCACCGCCCCCAAAATGCCCCGGATCACCAAGGCTTGATAGGGACTGGTCTGAAACACCAACAAGGTCGCTGTGATGGGCAGGAGCACCACCAGAGCAATGATATAGAACTCATCAGTCATGATCGGCCCCAACGCTAGTGGAACAGTAGGCCAAGACATAGCCCAATACCGTATTCCAGATCGCCAACGAGATCAAAGCCAGCAGCAATAGAGGCCATTCACGGGGGATCCTCAATAACAAACCCACTACTAGGCTCATCGACCCTAAAGTGTCACCCACAGAGAGGCTGTGGAGCTTAAACAAAACAGAACGATGGCCTAATAACGGTATGGTTCCCCAGAACCAGAAGACAACACCGATCCCGATCAGGATATAACTCAAGGTCTCAATCATAGATCATTCATCCGTCTCAATACATGGGCCAATAACATCAGGGCCGCGTTGCCAACACTCAAGATCAACACCCCCACCACACCGATCATCCAGTCATCCCGTAACACCGAAATCACCAAGATCATCACCGATGTTTTGGTAGCAATACTAGCAAATGCCAGCATCTTCTGCCAAATATCCTCATCCTGGCAAGCCTCATAGATCGGCAGCAGCAAAGCCACGATCATGGCCAATAGAAGCAATTTCACGGCATCCTCCTCCGCACCACTCGATGCACCTCATACCAACCATTTCTGTGATATTTAAGGACGATCGTCTTGGGGGTAAAAGTGATCAGGAAAATATCTAGAAAGATCAACCCCGGAGTCCGATTTGGCTTGACCCGCTCCATGGTGATATCCTCCTGGTTGTGGGGACGAACCATGATCTCTAGAGCCTCGAAATAGGCTTGGGGGATGGCGATCAAGATCTCCCATAGTACATGTAGCCAATCCCGTAGCACCGTGGCCGTAGGATAGCCCCGAGGTAGGATCAGGGCGACACTGATCCCGATCAAGATATTGGCCCAGCTCAGATCCGCCGTCAGCAGGAACCAGATGGTTAATCGCAGTAATAGATCCAGATATCCGATCATGACAGCACCAAAGAGAACAGCAGGATCAACATCAAACTCATGGCTCCTACCAAATGCTCAAACCGTTCCATAACGCGGGGCAGTCGGATCTGAGTTCGTCGAAACACCAGAATATAGAGCAATCCTCCCGAGCCGATGGTGAGCAAAGCTTTCAGGATATTGGCAATAGTGTAGACTTTGAGGTCCACAAAATTAGCCCCGATCAACCCCCCCAGTAACAGGATCAACGCCAACCAAAACCCGACCTTTCGCTTACCCAGATCCTGCGCAGAGGAGCTCGCTACGGGGAGGAAGATCAAGTGAGCCATCGCGATCATCGTGCCCACAGCCGCCCCATTCATCACCACTGTTTGCCAGAGAGGCAGATCCTTCAAGACCAACGACTTTGAGCTAAACCCAGCTAGGAAAGGGAACCCCACCATAGAAAGTGCCGCCAATAATACAGCGATCCACAGGGAGCGGCGGATCGGAGTCTGACGCAAACGGATCAGATCTCGGCTGGGTAAATTCCCCGCCAACAGGAAGAGAGTCGCCTTAGCCAAACCATGGGTCAGAGCATAGAAGCCTGCAACAGCTGGTGTTGTGAGGACAAATCCCAATTGGGAGACCGTACTAAAGGCCAACAGTCTTTTGGTATCCGTCTCAACGATGGCGTAGATCACCCCCAAAACGGCGCTACCTGCTGCCAAGATCCCCAATAAAGGCTGTAGATCCGCCCCCATCTGGGCGCACCGCACCAACGGAAACACCCCCGCGTTGATCACCGATCCGGACAACAGGGCCGAGACCCCCGTCTCCGACTCAGCATGGGTGAGCGGCAGCCACAACCCCGAGACAAAGATGCCGCCCTTGGTCAGTAAGCCCAACAAGAGCAGGGCAAACGCCTCCGCCGGAGCCTGAGACAGTCCCGCAAAGGCAAAGGATTGATTCGCCTGATAGACGAGCACCGCCCCGATCAGATAGAACAACATGGCGGTATTGCTGACAAATAGATAGCGAAGGCCTACCCAGATCGATCGATCCGTACGGGGATAGACGATCAAGAGAAATGTAGCAATACTGATCACCTCCAGGGCCACATAGAGACTCATGAAGTCAGCACAGACGAACACTGCATTGACAGCGCTGTGCAGGATGATGATCTGGGTATAGAAGAACGATGATTTGTGCCCCGAGCTGCTACCGCTGTATAAGACCACCGCCAGAGTCACTAGGGCATTGGTCAGGATCAAAAACCCACTTAAGGAATCCACCACCAGGGTGACCCCCACCTGATCTAAGAGGTGCAGAGTCAACGAGGAGGTGTCGAGCACCCTCGATAGCCCATAGGTTAGGGACAGGAGCGCCACCCCCACCGCCAGGAACCGATCGAGGCGGGGTAAGAGATAGCCGACAAAGCCGATAATCAGCGGCAGGGCTAGCCAGAGAATCGTAGTGGCTTCACCACCAGTCGCAGAGAGAAAATTCATGGTGCAGGAGTATGGTTCTTCTCAATCTCATCAGCTTCCAAAGTCGGGTGATCCTGAGCCAACTTCATCACACCCACCAACATCAGCGCCTGGATCGAGAAACCGATCACAATAGCCGTCAGGATCACCGCCTGAGGTGCGGGATCCGCATAGACCCTTGACTCCATCTCCGTCGCGATCGGGGTCATCAGACCGGAGCGGGAGGCCACCAACACATAGTAGGCGATCACCCCCGTGCTCATGACATCCATAGCTAGGATCTTCATCATCAGATTCTTCTTCAAGAGGATGCCGAAAAAGCCGCACAAGATCGTTGCAAATACAAAGGCTTCTACCATCGCTTACCTCTTTCTCTCAGACCTATGAAACGACCGCAGCTCTGATCTGGACTCCATTGTCCTACACTTCTCCCAGATCCGTCTCCAGGGGAAACGCAGATCATCACGGATAAGCGGCCCCAGGCGGCTTCCCTAGAGGATAGATGTACCATACCATCAAATATAGTCTATTTAGGCTGGACTATCTATAGATTTTAATCTATGCCTTGACTAAAGATTAAGAATAGTAGAGGTCAGATGTCTCCACCTGGCCTCTAGATCCCCTTCTGAAGCAAAGGGAGATCGGATACCTGTTATCATTACGGATCCGTCGTTGCGGATCTGAGGCTTAGGCGCTGAGAGCCATCTCCGGGAACTTTACCCCCGTTCCTCCTAGACCGCAGTAACCACCAGGGTTCTTGGCCAGGTACTGCTGATGGTAGTCCTCAGCATAGTAGAACTCCGGCGCATCCAAGATCTCGGTGGTGATCTTGCCATAGCCTGCCTGGGTCAGCTCCTGTTGGAATGCCTCTCGAGACGCCTCCGCCAGCCGCCGTTGCTCCTCATCGTAAACGTAGATCCCAGAGCGGTACTGGGTGCCCGCATCATTGCCCTGGCGCATGCCCTGAGTTGGATCATGGCTCTCCCAAAAGATCTTCAGCAGGGTTTGATAGCTCACCTGATTGGGATCGTAGAACACGATCACCACCTCGTTATGGCCCGTCTGGCCAGAGCAGACTTCCTGGTAGGTGGGATTGGGGGTGTAGCCTGCCGCGTACCCGACTGCGGTGGAGTGAACCCCCTCCTGTTGCCAGAACTTGCGCTCAGCACCCCAGAAACAGCCCAACCCGAACAGGGCTTTGACCCGTCCCTCGGGCTTTAAGGCATTGCCGTTGACAAAGTGTCGATCAGACACCGGCATGGACTCGGATCGCCCTGGCAGAGCCTGATCCGGCTTAGGCATCTCCGTCTTTTTCTTGGCAAACAAAAACATGGCTCGAACCTTAATTTGCAGGTGAACTCGCAGGTGATCTGATCGTATCATCCCGCAAACAGATGTAAAGAAAGGTTAACCGAACCTCAGTTTCTGCTTAGCAGGCCCCGCGAATCTCCCGATAGCGCCCGATCTGCTTGATCAGTCCCTGGATCTTCTGAGTGGACTCTCCCTTGACGACGTAATACAGGGAGTTGATGGCGTCACTGGAGTGTAACTTGCTTTGCTCCAATGACCTGGGTACCAGAGCTACCCGCCGATCGGTGGTCTC
>CAYSEO010000053.1:17503-17821 GCA_964429885.1 uncultured bacterium | reverse complement strand
GTACATGGCAGCCCGTGGAGATCCCTTGCATCGATCCTGAAACATCTGCTGATCCTTCTCTCTCCGTCATCTACCCTGTTATCTCTACAGATCCCCCCACTCCCCTGTCTCTAGAACCGATCACACCTCCTCCCTATCCCCAGCAGCGGCGTCTGATGATCCTGGGTATCGAGCTGCTACTGGCGGCGCTTTTGGGAGGAATGTTGGTCTATGGGGGGGTGGGGAAAACGGGCTGGTTATTCGGGGGCATTCTGTCTGGGATCCTCGTGTTGCAGTTCTGTCGCAAGCGGCTACAGGATGCGCTGATGACCTATCGCG
>CAYSEO010000053.1:0-17493 GCA_964429885.1 uncultured bacterium | reverse complement strand
GGTTGATGGGGCAATCCTTAGTCGGGGTGACGGTGGGGTTTTCCGTGGTTGAGGCGGATCTGGGAGCTTTGTCAGCTCGATTACCCCTCTTCATATTCCTAACTCTGTTTATCGTTGCTAGCTGCTGTGCCATCGGCTTTCTGTACTCCCGCATCCACAGGACGGATACTCTGACGGCGCTACTGGCCACGATCCCTGGCATCGCCTCGGTGATCACCAGTGTGGCTGCCGATTATGGTCGGGATGTGGCTCTGGTGGCTCTGGTGCAGGTGATGCGACTCACGGTGTTGGTGCTGGGGGTACCGCTGCTGGCCCGACTCACCTTAGGGATCTCCACTTCCTCTGCGGATCTGGGGGAGAGCTTGATGCTGGATCCGAGTCCATTGGCTCTGCTGCAACTCCTGGCCACCCTGGTCCTGATGACGGGGGTGATCCTATTGGTGCAACGGTTTCGGATCCCGGCAGCTCCTTTTTTTGGATCGATCGTGGCGGGGATGATCTTTAATCCTCTGGTCAGTCTGATCTCGCCGGATCTGATCTTTGGGCCGCCGCCTTTGATCGGAGTTGTGGGTCAAGTGATGTTGGGTACCACCATTGGGGAGTATTGGGGGATTCGTCCGATCCTGGAGCGCAGTGTGGTGATGCGGGCGACGATCCCGGTGTTTCTGACCCTGATCGTGGGAGCGGTGGCGGCGGGGATCGCCATGGTGCTGACTCCCTGGGATTGGCTGACCTGTGTGTTGGTGACCTCACCGGGAGGGGCGACGGAGATCGTGTTGGTGGCGTTGACCCTAGATCATAGTGTGGAGATCGTGACGGCAGGCCATCTGGTGCGGTTGATGATCTTGAATGCCTTGCTGCCGGTTTGGGTTATGCTATTTCGGTTTGTGGAGCGACGCTTTCCTCAGTTTAATCAGGGTTAAAAGATCCACCTATCTTTGACCAGATTCACACCGAAGAACGCAAGTCCAATGCTGGATGTAAACTCTTTAACGTGGTCTTTCGGTTGATCTCACTTTCGGTTGATCTCACTTTCGGTTGATCTCAGTGTAGCGAGAGGAGATCGGTACTATGGAGACAGTGGCAGCAGGTGATCGGATGGTTTCCCAGACTGAGCGACGGTTTTCCCCTGAGGAGTATCTGGCTCTGGAACGACGGGTGGAGTCTAAACATGAGTTCATCGAGGGCCAGATCGTGATGATGACGGGGGCGAGTGAGAGTCACAATCTGATCGTGGTGAATGTGTTAGCGAGTCTACATGGTCAGTTGCGATCAACGCCTTGTAAGGTGTTTCCCTCGGATATGCGGGTACAGGTGGATCCGGCTCGCTTTTATACCTATCCTGACTTGGTGGTGGTGTGTGATCAGGCGGAGTATGGGGATGGAGAGTTGGATACGTTGCTGAATCCGACGCTGATCATTGAGATCTTGTCGCCGTCTACGGAGGCTTATGACCGGGGGGAGAAGTTTCGGCGCTATCGAGCGGTGGGATCTCTGCAAGAGTATGTGTTGATCGCTCAGGATCGGTGTTCTGTGGAGCGATATGTGCGGCAGCCTGGGGGAGATTGGTTGTTGTCGGAGTTTGCGGATCTGGGGTCGGAGGTGGAGTTGAGGTCGATCGGGTGTCGGTTGCGGTTGAATGAGGTGTATGAGCGGATCCAGCTTGAATCTTGAAGCGGATCCCAGCCCCAATCTACTCTGAGAGATTGCTGTGATCCTGGCAGTGCTTGGCGAGCACCTCAACGATCCATTCCATCTGAGTATAGGATGTTGTCTGAGTTTCAGCGGGTAGACGGGGTTCTGAGGCCAGGATCTGATCATAGGTCGACCTCAATTGATCTTGGATATCTCCGAGAGGAGCGTTGATCCGAATCACCAAACTTCCCTCCTGAGTGGTATCGATACCCTGGATCATAATAAAGTCATTGCCGTAGATCGATCGGACTTGAGTGAAGGCCCAATGGAAGGCTCCCCAGTTGATGGAGTCGAAGACCAGATCGATCGTGATGATATGGGTCCTACGTACCCACTGCATCAGATCGCCGGGGGTGAGGAGTTGATCTTCCTGTGCAGGTAAACGATCTCGAAAGACGACACTCTGTTGCTCAGGATCCCATTCCACTTTCTGATAGATATAATCGCAGACCATAAAGTCTAGCTTTGTCTGGGCATCGATCGACCAGTCCTGAATACAGGCCCCAGTGAGGATCGCCCGAGTCAGATCGGCACCGTACAGTTTGGTCTCTAGGAGAGTGGCTCCCCTCAGATTGACGGAGTTAAGGTGAGTGGAACTGAGATCGGCGGAACTGAGATCGGCATCATGGAGATCAGCAAAGCTTAGATCAGAGGAGATCAGGTTAGCGGAATTAAAATTAGCTGCGGTGAGAGTTGTCGAGATCAGCTCAGCAGAGCTCAGGTTAGAAAATCGCAGATCGGCCCGACTCAGATCGGCATCGCTTAAGTTAGCATCCCTCAGGTTGGCGGATTTCAGGGTGGCCCCCTGCAGAGTTGCAGAGCTTAAGGAGGAAAATCGCAGATCCGCATCTCTTAAGTTAGCAGTGCTCAGATCACTCTCACTCAGATCCACAAAGCGCAGGTTGACTCGACTCAAGTTAATCCCCCTCAGATCCATGTTACTGAGATCTGTGGAGCTCAGATCGATGAGCAGATCTTTGTGGCCCTGACGCCAAGCGTTCCAGACATCGACTCCTTGCTTTAGGATCTTAAGGGGTTCCTCTGGCATGGGTGTGTACCTAAGCTAAATGTGCGAAGGGAGGTTGCCGGGATCGGAGATCCCATCTCTAAACTGTACCCTCTGGATCCTCCGGATTGACTGATGGGCTCATCTCGTCTTCACAATCACGCCCTATGGTGATCGAGCGCCTCAGGAGTCAGTGGGTGGTATCGATCGCATTTTCGGGCTTGCTGCCCAGCTCTCTTGTGTTTACAGCTATGGCCCTGTTGGTGATCCGGGTGGGGATCTCCATGGCCAAGGCAGCGGAATGATTTGAGAGCGTTTTGATCTTGGTGGTCTACTTGGATGGGAGCTCCTATCTGTTTAGGGAGAGTCTGGTTATTGATCTTCATCTTATCGCTGCTCAATATTGGCTTCAGCAGAGAGCATGATCTCCTCTAACTGTTCCAGGAGCTCGGGGGAGTGAGGTCGCCAGAATCCCCGCTGTTGAGCCTCTAATAGTCGTTCACTCATATCTCGCAAAGCCCAGGGATTATGTTCTCGTACAAAGGCCTGCACCTGAGGATCCAAGAGATAGGCAGTGGCGATCCCCTCATACATAAAATCCTCTACTCTAGAAGTCGTCACATCATAAGCAAACAGATAATCTAGGGTCGCCGCCATCTCGAAGGCCCCCTTATAACCATGGCGCATGACCCCCGCGATCCATTTAGGATTGATCACCCGCGAGCGATACACCTTAGCGATCTCCTGCTGCAGAGGTCTGACCTGAGGCCGTTGGGGACGGGAATGATCCCCAAAGTAAGCCTTCGGATCCTGAGAGCTCAAGGTTTTCACCGCCGCCACCATACCCCCCTGAAACTGATAATAATCATCGGAGTCCAACAGATCATGCTCACGATTGTCCTGGTTATGCAACACGATCTGTAGATCGGCTAGCTGACGTCGTAATGCCTCGGGGGCACTCTGGCCATGACCCTGTCCGGTATAGGCATAGCCACTCCAGTTCAGGTAAGCCTGCGCCAGATCCGCCTGCGTGGTCCAGTTTTGGCCCTCGATTAGACCTTGCAATCCAGCCCCATAGGCCCCTGGTTTAGAGCCAAAGATCCGCCAACAGGAGCGATCCTGAGCCTGTTCCTCCGAGTACCCTCGGGAGCGCCAATGAGACTGCTCCTGGTGCACCCGAGCTCGGATCGGATTCTCCGATTCAGGTTCCACAACATCCACCACCAATCGCACCGCTCGATCAAACAAAGAGATCAAATTGGGAAAGGCATCTCGAAATAACCCAGAGATCCGCAACGTGACATCAACCCGAGGTCTGCCCAAAACTGAAACTGGCAGGATCTCCACATCGATCACCCGTCCGGATAACGGATCCCACACCGGTCGTGCCCCGATCAAAGCCAAAGCCTCCGCCAGATCATCGCCTCCTGTGCGCATGGTGGAGGTGCCCCAGATCGATAACCCGAGGGAGCGGGGATAATCGCCTTCTTCTTGGATGTAACGATTGACAACTTCAGTTGCGGCCCGCCAGCCCAGTTGCCATGCGGTTTGAGTTGGGATGCCGCGAATATCCACAGTATAGAAATTGCGACCAGTGGGTAGAACATCGAGTCGACCCCGCGTCGGTGCCCCCGAGGATCCACTGGGGATATAGCCTCCTGCCAATCCATGGAGCAAGTGAGTGATCTCATCCGGAGTGCGCCGCAGACGAGGCAGTAGATCCCTTTCGATCCAGCTCAACACCTGCAGCGCTTGAGGTCCTGGTGGGGGATCGTAAGGCTTACCTTCTAACAACTGCCCGATCCATACCGCAGCCTGATCTTCTAGATCTGCCACCGCATCCCCAACGATCCGCCATTGAGATCGGTCTTGACCTGTCTCATTGATCTCAGATTCAGTCATGGTCAAGCTCAACCTTTAGGGGATCTGCCAGGCCCGTTGGTGATAATCCTCGGGCTGAGGATAGAGATCTGGTACACCATGATATTGAACAGCAGTTGAAGCGTGGGAATGATCGTGACTGTGATGATCATGGTCGTGGTGATGATGGTGATGATCCAATCCGTGGATCAGACTCGCCGCCCGCCGGAACTTACACAGATCACAGTTCATCACTACCTGTCCCAGGCGAGCTTCCTGTTCCCGTTCCTTCATCAACTCAAATAGGGCCGGATCCGCGCCGATCTCAGATAAAAGATGGATCGGGACATGGGGAAAGTGGGCTCTCTGCTGATCTACGACCGTCTGGATCCGTTTGACCAGGACCCCAGTAAATAATAGATGGGGCAGCACGATCACTTGCTTCGGTTGCCAGGTCCAGACCCGTTCAAACCCAGCTTCCAAACGAGGATGGGTGATGCCCGTGAAACAGATCTCAATCCCTTTGTAGCCGCTCCCCTCCCACAACATACGGGCCAGTTTGTAAACATCGCCATTGGCATCCGGATCGGAAGCGCCCCGACCCACAAACAACACAACCGTCTCCTCAGGAGGGATGGAACTGTGCTGCTGGATCTGCTCCAGGCGCCTGTGCCACAAGGTCAACCAATGGAGCGAGACACCAAAGTGACGTCCATAATGCACTGTCAGCTGCGGATGTTTCTGTCGCGCCCGATCAAGAGCATTGGTGATATCAAATTTGCTATGGCGGGCCGCAAACAACAGCACCGGCAATACCGTCAGCTCCTGATGTCCGAGATCCACACACTGATCGATCCCTGCCTGTAACAGAGGCTCCGTCAACTCCAGAAAACAGGGCACGATCGGACGGGAGTGATCATACTGCTGAAACCGATCGGCAAAGTCCAGAAACGCCTGACGCCCATCCAGATCACGAGTGCCATGGCCTAGCAAAACGAGTGGGGGATGGGAATGGGACAAAGTGTTCATTGAGATCAAGATCCTTTCCCCTGTGCAACGCAGGGATGAGTGACAAACGGATCGCGCCTTCAACCGGCATTCTGACTCACGGTCGGATCGCAAGGATCCAAACTCCGATTACAGCTGCGGCACAGTGCCGGGATCCCACCGGACTTTCCCGATCAAGGCACAGGCGAAAAGTATATCACAGCCGCTCCGGCATCTGTAATGATCCAGACGTTTTCTTTAGGATTCCCACTCCTGCAGATACCGAGCATAAAGCTGTCGATCCCGCGTGGTGCCCCCTGGGACCTGACAGATCTGGGAGGCAAACTGCAGCCCCCGTTGCAAGATCTGCTCCGGACCCCAACCTCGTTGGATCCCCAAGATCGCCACGGCACTGAAGGCATCCCCAGCCCCCACTGTATCCACCAGGGAATCCACCAAGGGTGCAGGCTGAGTCAAGATCCCATCCGGCAACGCCAGGACCGCTCCTGCCTCACCGAGGGTCACGATCAGAAATTCATAGCCCCAGTGCCGCTGCAGCTCCTGAGCATACTTAGGCACCTGAGAGACCGGGATCTCAGCTTGATCGAATACCACCGCTAGTTCCGACTGGTTCACCTTCACCCAACGGGCTTGAGCCAACACCTGCTTGATCCAATCTCGATCCCACCAAGGATCCCTCAGATTGAGATCCAGAAAGATCGGCAGCTGCGTGCGCTGATGCAGATCCAACACCACCTGACGAGCAGAGGGGATCCGAGTGGCCAGGGTGCCGTGGTAGAGCAACAAGGGCGAGATCTGGGACAGGCTCGCCAAGGCGGGATCTAAAGCAATGTAGTCATAAGCTTGGTCGGCCAAGATCTCAAACGTGGGCTGTCCTTGCTGCAGAGTGACCTGAACGGTGCCAGTAGGATGGAGCGGATCGATCTGAATGCCCCCAGGCTCCAGACCCCAATTTTCCATGGCTTGTTTGACCTGGTCGGCCTCCGGATCTTGACCCACGCGACTGATCAGATGAGGGGAAACCCCGAACCCCTGCAGATGCCAGGAGACGATGAATGGGGCACCCCCGAGAACAGTTACTCCTGAGGGAAACTGATCCAGGATCAGTTCTCCCATTAAAATCGGTTTAGAGTCATTTGAGATCGGTTTCATAAGAGAGAAAAGATATGGGTTTAGCAGTCTGGATCAGGACAAAATCGGATCTTCTATTCAACTATACGATCGGGATCGATCCCTTGCTCTCGTAACAATCGCTCCAACTGTTCAGCTCGTTGTTCAGCTCGCTCAGCCCGTCCGTCGAGGTACATTCAGAGCCGGCAGAGCATCGGGAACTATAGGTCCGTGCCGATCCTGGCCAGCTGTATGATAAGTAGATCAGCAAAAACGTTTATACAGTCTATATAGTGCGTGTCAAAGCAATTTTGCCGATCTACTTAAAGTCCCATATCCACAGCAGAGAACCAATCCAACCGATCGGCCCATAACAACGAAAGTGGCGCCAGCAACAGGTCAAGATTTGGAACTATAAATCTTGTGGATCAACTCCTTGAGCTCGGAGAAATTGTTCCAGCCTTTCCACTCGTTGTCGTTCTTGCTCAGCTCGTTGCTCTGCCCGATCGGCTCGTTCTCTCTCCTGTTCCCGTTGCTGTTCCGCCTGCTCGGCTCGTTGCTCCGCGAGATCCCGTTGCGTGTTCGTCCTCTCTAACGCTTCCTCAGGAATAGGATATCGTCGTCCTGCTTGATCAAACCAAAACAAACAGGAGATCTCGATCCCGCCATGCAACGCTCTCCCCTGACCAATTCCTAACCCGATCTCCGGCATCCAAACTGGATCTCCTGCCACTCTCTGATAGGCTCCATCCACTAATCGATAGACTTCTAAGGGATCCGAAGGTCGCCGTCTGGGACTAAACCCCAAAGGATTGTAGATCACGTAGTAAAGGATGCCGATCTGAGCATAGAGAGCGAGCTTATCGGAGTACTCCTGATTGTAAGTTTGAGACACCATCTCCAGCACCCAGATGGGGGGCATCCCCTCCTCCCAGATCACGTAATTGGATCGCCAGGTCTCCCCCTTCCGCCGAGGTACATTCAGAGCCAGCAGAGCATCGGGAACTACAGGTACGCGCCGATCCTGGCCAGCTGTATGGTAAAGTCCCATATCCACAGCGAAGAACCAATCCAACCGATCGGCCCATAACAACAAAAGCGCCGCCAGCAACAGGTTAGGGATCGTGTTCTGTCCTTCAGTATCCACAGGGGTGTCATCGGATCCGGGGAGCTCGGCAGAGGTGGGTAAATTCTGCCAGAGGTGATCATACTGAAGCATAGAACATAAAATGCACTCCAGCTCGATCATAGCGGATCCGATCATTTAGCCCTAGAGGATCAGAGCAAGATCAACAGGTCTGATTTACGGATTACCCACCTGAGCCAGGAAGGTCTCAAAGTCCTGCAAGGAGGGAACACCTCGGATCAACGTGCCATTGACCAGTAGAGTCGGGGTGCTCCGAACCCCCAAACGACGGCCCAACTGCAGATCTTGATTCACTGCCTGTCTGGCTGCGCGACTTTGACGATCCTGATTGAATTGCTCGAGATCGAGTTCCAGTTTCTCCGCCGTGGAAACGTAGAGTGCTTCCCCCAAAAACCCCTGTTTGTTGAAGAGTTCATCCTGGTATTCCCAAAACTTGCCCTGCTGTTGAGCAGCCCAAGAGGCACGAGCAGCTGGCATCGCCTCCGGGTGGATCTGGGTCAACGGATAGTGCTTGTATACCAGTTGTGCCTGATCGCCATGTTCTGTAATCAGTTGCTTCAACAACGGATGGGCCTGACCACAAAACGGGCACTGGAAATCCGAGAACTTGATCACCTGTAGCACCGGCTCCTCTGCGCCTAAGGTGGGGGAGTCTCCGAGCAGCTCCGCTTCCCCAAGCTGGGCCAGCAGTTGACTGACCTGTTGCTGTTGCCGATGGGGATCCTGAGGGCCATGGGAGTTGGCCAACAACAAAGGAGCGATCCCACTGATCCCAAACATTGCCAGACCGAGGGTTAACAAGATCTGTTTCTTCATCACCATCACCGACAGACTTCATCTCCTATACGGGACAGGCGTAAGCTTGGATGCAGATCCCTCCCAAAAAGAAGATCAGGATCCGGTGCATCCATCCTGAGGGGAGGTCCGTATAAAGGATGATGCGTGGTGAGAACGATGGCGATCCTGGCCATGACAGAAGACGCGGAACTGGCTGAGGCTCTACGGGCAGATCATCCCTCTGCTCTGGCACGGCTTTACGATCGCTATGGCAGCCTGGTCTATGGTTTGTCTTTGGCGATGTTGTCCCATCCTCAGGAGGCTGAAGATCTGACTCAGGAGGTGTTTCTCACCCTCTGGCGATCCCAGAATTACGATCCCCGGCGAGGATCGCTCAGCAGTTATCTAACAACATTGACCCGTTCTCGCGCCATCGATCGGTTACGTTCCCGCAGTAGCCAGTCCCGTTTCCTAAATCGTTGGGCTCAGATCCTGTCCCCGACGCCCTCTCCTTCCCTGACCGATGATCTTTTGGCCCAGGAACGTCATGAACGGGTACGTCAGGCTTTGGATCTACTGCCCCCCAATCATAGGCAAGTGCTGGAGCTATCCTACTATAAGGGATTAAGTCAGGTGGAGATTGCGAGACAATTGAATGCTCCTTTAGGCACGGTCAAAGCCTGGAGCCGGAGAGGATTGTTGAGCTTACGCAAACACCTACAAGATCTAACAGAGGTGAGACCATGAACCATCTTCACTCCCATAATACTCCTCATGATCCGGACTGGATTCAAGAGTTATTGGCAGGTCATGTCTTGGGCAACCTTGATCCGGATGAGGCTGAGCAGTTACACCAGATCCTTAAGCAGGATCCAGAGCTTGTGGAGCAAACACAACAGCTGCGGGAGACCCTAGAACTATTGCCCTATGGCTTACCTCTCCCGTCCCCTCCTACCCATCTCCGTTCCCGATTACTGCAGATCTCGGATCCTCCGCCCTCCAGACAAACTGAGATCCGGATCCCCTGGTCTGTGCTTGTGGTGACGAGCTTAACCTTCCTATTAGTTGCTTTGGGGATCGAGCGACACCGATTACAAGACCAGATCGCGTCTTTGCAAACTCAATTGGATCAGGAGATCAACCAGGAGCAGCTCCCTGTCGCCTCTGATCCCTTCAGCCAGATGATATTGCCCTCAGACGTGATCCTAGCCAACCATTGGGAGGGATTAGATCAGTTATTGTCTGATCACCTCCGATCGATCACCCAAGCGCAAGGACCCGTTGATTATCGATCCAATCAGGTCTCAGTGCTAACTCAATGGTTGCAAGATCAGGTATCACTACCAGAGGATCTGCCTCAGATGCTGACCCAAAAGAGTCAACTGATCGGGGGAAGCCCTTGTGATCTGGGGGGAACTCGGGGGGCGCGGTTCTCTTTTCAATATAGTCAAGAGGTGATCCTATCATTTTATGTGTTGGCACGGCAGGAGGATCCTCAATTTCCTCGGGCGGGATCCAGAATCCTTTACATTCAAGAGCCCCATCAACCTGGGATCTTATTATGGGAGGATCGAAACTACATCTACTCACTTGTAGCCCAACTGCCTGCACCAACCCTACGGGAGTTAGCCTTACGAGCTCGCCAGATCTAGGAAACAAGAGTATGGTAATCGGGAATCCGATGTATATAAGACACATTCGGTCCCTCTATCGCTTACCTTGACTGAAGCGTCAGCTCACGAATCATTCCCGATCACTGTGATCCGTCAGCAGGTGTAAGAGGATCGACAGATCAATTAGTGATCATGCCTAAATCCATCTGATGAAGGAAGCTGGATCACTGTGCTATGGGTTTTCCGGATCGATTCCCTGATCTCTCAACAGTTGTTCCAACCGTTCCACTCGCTGTCGCTCCCGTTCTCTGAGCTGCCGTTCCTGCTCAACTTGTTGCTCAGCTCGGCTGGCCCTTTGTCGCTCCAGTTCCAGCTGTTCTGTGGTTCTCCTCAATGCTTCCTCTGGGATCGGATGGCGTCGTCCCTCTTGATCAAACCAAAATAAACAAGGGATCTCGATCCCACCATGCAACGCTCTCCCCTGACCAATTCCTAACCCGATCTCCGGCATCCAAACTGGATCTCCTGCCACTCTCTGATAGGCTCCATCCACTAATCGATAGACTTCTAAGGGATCCGAAGGTCGCCGTCTGGGACTAAACCCCAAAGGATTGTAGATCACGTAGTAAAGGATGCCGATCTGAGCATAGAGAGCGAGCTTATCCGAGTACTCCTGATTGTAAGTCTGAGACACCATCTCCAACACCCAGATGGGCGGCACTCCCTCCTCCCAGATCACGTAATTGGATCGCCAGGTCTCTCCTCTACGTCGAGGCACATTTAGAGCGAGGAGGGCATCAGGAACCACAGGCACGCGCGGATCCTGGCCAGCCGTATGATAAAGTCCCATATCCACAGCAAAGAACCAATCCAACCGATCGGCCCACAACAATAGGAGCGCCGCCAGCAACAGATTGGGGATCGTGTTCTGTCCTTCAGTGTCTACGGGGGTATCATCGGATCCAGGTAACTCGGCAGAGGGGAGGAGATCCTGCCAAGGATAATCATACTGAAGCATAGCGGGCAGAGCTCATATTGATCTGAGATTCGATCATAGCGGATCTGAAGCTCACCAACAGTTCCAAGCCAAACACATGGCTAACGACCATGCCAATTAAATGACTTAGGAGGAACAACGATCTCTCCCACCAGATCATAGGGTTCTGCCTGGGTGATCCGAACCGCAACTAAAGATCCCAATGAACCACTCCCCTTGACGTAGATTTGACCATCCACCTCAGGGGCAAATCGAGGGGAGCGCCCGATCAATTCCGCTGTACTGGGGTTCTCTTGCTCCAATAACACGGGTACGATCCGACCCACCTGAGTTCGATTCCGCTGAAATGAGATCTGTTGTTGTAAGGCCATGATCCGCTCCCACCGCTCCTGCTTGATGGACTCCGGGGTCTGATCCGGTAACGAAAAGGCAGCTGTGCCCTCCTCTGGGGAGAACGTGAAGACCCCCACATGATCAAAGGCATGGCGCTCCAGGAACTGCAACAGATGTTGAAAATGCTCTTCAGTCTCACCTGGAAATCCCACGATCAGGGTTGTCCGTAAGATCGCATCAGGAAGGCTGTCCCGTAATCGCTCGATCACTCGGTCATTCACCTGTCCTTGCCAAGGTCGATTCATGGCCCGCAGGATCTGGGGATGACTATGTTGCAGAGGGAGATCCAAATAGGGCAGGAAATTGGGGGTAGAACGGATCGCCTCCAGGACCTTGGGGGTTAGGCCAGTGGGGTAGGCATACAACATCCGGATCCAGGGAATCGATACTTCTCCTAAAGCCGTAATCAGTTCTGCCAATCGAGGTTCTCCATACCGATCCAGGCCATAGTTCGTGCTGATCTGAGAGATCAAGATCAGTTCCTGCACCCCTTGATCGGCCAGTTGCTGGGCCTCAGTGACGATGGACTCAATGGAGCGGGAGCGCTGGTTGCCTCGCAGGTGAGGGATGATACAGAAGGCGCAGCGGTAATCACACCCCTCAGCGATCCGCAGGTAGGCGATGGGGGCAGGGGTGGTGCGATAACGAGGGACGGTCTCGTCAGCAATGTAGTCCAGATCGGTGGTAACGGCGTTGACCCGTTGACCCTGCTCCACCCGATCCATGATCTGGGCGATCTGATGATAATCGCCGGTGCCCACCAGGGCGACTGCCTCAGGGATCTCGTCCAGCAGCTGTTGTTGAAAGTGTTGGGCCATACAACCCGAGATCACCACCTTCTTGCCCTGGACTGCCAGCTCCATCAGGGTGCGCACGGATTCCTGACGGGCCTCGGCGATAAAGCTACAGGTGTTGACGATCACATAATCAGCGGTGGTCTCATCGGATTCCAGCTGATAGCCATGGGTGGCCAGGATCCCCAACATATGCTCGGTATCGACACGGTTTTTCTCGCAGCCCAGATGGAGCAGGGCAACGGAGGCTTTGGCGGTGGGGGCAGCAGAGATCATCTTAGACCGAGGGAGTGAACATAGAACCTTATGATTTTAGCGATTTAATCGGCTTGAGACCCATCATCCGCTCCGGAGCCTGATGAGTACCCACCCCGTTCCCGCATGGCTGTGTTTCCCAATGCCTGGCTGGATCTGCCGGATACTGTGATCTTGAACCCTCATCACAGCAGCAGTTGTATACTAGGAGCCCCGAACAGCTATAACCCGGAAACAGATGTCATTTTACTGTTGGAACCGGGTGAGCAAGCCTCGTTTTCCTAGGGAGCGTCCTTGAAAAAGGCTATAGGATCGATGTCATTGGCCTCTCTAACTTCAAGAATAAAGTTCTGTTAAGTTAGACAACCTGTCTTTTGCTTTTCTCGAATCGATCTGAGATTCTGGCTCTGAACCTAACCCAAAGCTCGTTTCATCTATGCTAAATCGATTGTTTACCTTGGTCCTCCTGGGTTTGTTCCTGGTGGGATCATGCCTGTGCTCTCCTGCTCAAGCCGCTGATCTGGAGAATGGTGGGAAGCTGTTCAATAGGAACTGTGCTCAGTGCCATCGGGGTGGCATGAATGTGGTCATCAAGAATAAGAATTTGTCCCAGGAGGCTCTGGAGAAGTATGATATGTTTTCCATCGAGGCCATTGCCTACCAGATCACCAATGGTAAGAATGCGATGCCTGCTTTTGGCAGACGTCTGAAACCTGACCAGATCGAAGATGTGGCCAGCTATGTCTACTCTCAAGCTCAATCTGGTTGGTAGTCAACAGCCTTGATTCTTTCTGGGAGGTAGGGGAGATCCTAGGGTCTTTCCTGAATCTTTTGGAGAAGCAAGTTACAAAAACGATTTGTGTGCCTCGATAGAGATGGTGATGAGACTGCTAGTAACTCGTTTGACAGTCTGTCTATTGACATCCCAGGGCTCTGTATTCGAGGATCTGGTCATTATCTTGATCTAGATCTAGGATACAAGCTCCCCAGGTATTATGTGGGGCTACAGATCTAACTACATTGCTTGAGAGGCCGACACCATGCTAAGACTGACAACCCACTCTCCTCTTGCCTGGACTCTAGCAACAGGTTTTTTGCTTGTCTCTGGGTTAGAGATCAGCCCAGCGCTGGGTCAAGAGACTCAAGCGATCACCCTACGATTTGAGGCCAAGGTAGGAGATCAAGACTTTGCCTGCGGAGAGAGTTACTCCGGCTTAGGTGCTGAGGATACTGAGGTGATGGCCACTGACTTCCGTTTCTATGTTTCTGATATATCTCTGATCGATGCCTCTGGTGAGGTGGTGCCTCTGGAGCTGGAACAGGATGGCAAATGGCAGTATGAGACTGTGGCTCTATTGGATTTTGAGGACAGATCCGGTCCCTGTGCCAACGGAACGCCCGAGACACGAGATCAGGTAGTGGGATCGGTGCCCGCAGGAGACTATCAGGGACTTCAGTTCACATTAGGTGTACCCTTTGATCTCAATCATGCCGATGCCACCTTGGCTCCCTCACCCCTGAATCTGACCTCCATGTGGTGGAACTGGCAGGGGGGCTATAAATTCGTCCGCATCGATCTGGAACCGACCATGGCCATGATGGATAGGGAGGAAGGAGCTGAGGCTGAAGAGGCAAGCGCAGATCACGGTGACCATGGCAGATCTCATGGGGAACATGGCGAATCTCACAGCGAGGCCAGTGGATTTCTGATCCATTTGGGCAGCACCGGCTGTCAGGTTCCGGAGGGAGAACAGCAGCCCACCGCATGCAGCAACCCAAATCGAACTCAGATCATCTTCGAGGACTTTGATCTGGAGCAGGATGTGGTGATCGCGGATCTAACGGCCTTGGTATCTGGCAGTGATCTGACCTCCAATCAGCCCGAGACTGCCCCCGGTTGCATGTCGGGACCTGAGGATCTAGACTGTGGGATGATCTTTTCCAGCCTTGGCTTGGAAGATGAGGATCAAAGCTTCTTCCGAGTCGAGTAACCGAACAACGTTCTTATTGCTACGGGTCCTTCCACGCTGAGATGTTCGTCAAGCAATACGGTGCGAAACGCACAGGGACAAATGCTCTGAGACTACTCTTGGAACGTCAATTTGACGATCTACATGTGTTGATGCATATTTTGGGTGATAAACATAGCCTCCCAACCCAACTGGTTTTGCGACGAGAGATTGATTGGTCCCGTTCTGCCCAAGATCTGATTATCGAAGCGACCCTGGAGAAACCTGCAGAAACGACCCAAAAAGAAGATGGTCAGCAGCTGGATTACATCCTCAGGCTTGCAGAAACCCTTAAGGAAATACTCGCCGAAAACTCGCTATATTGTATCGTGTCTATCAAAGATCCTTATGCATGGCTCAATAGCATGATGCGGATCAAAGGATTGCTGCTGTACCCTCTAGATTCCAAGTTATACAGGCCACTATCAGCAGCTAAATTGTCAGATTTAAGGCATGAATGTAGGAATTATAATCACCTCTATAGTGGATGGTTGGCTTGCGTCGAGCAACATCCTCAGTGGTGGACTGTGGTTCGTTTCGAAGATCTGATCTCCGATATTCAGGGTACTTTCCAGCATCTGGCTAGCTGGCTCGGTATGAAGATGCTGCTGCCTGATGTATTGCCCCTGCCAGAGATCGCGCTTCCTGCCCATTGGGATAACACGTCGAAGATCACTCACTTTGAGACTTTTGATCCTAGCTTCTATACTAATCGTCAATATCTCAGTGAGATGGATAGAGAGGCTATTTGCATCGTTGAAGAAGAGATCGATTGGGACCTAGTGGCTATATGGGGATATAGGCCATTGCCCCCTACTCAGTTTCAATGGTGTTCTCAATAACGGTTACCTCCTGAGACAGACACCATCTATGCCAACCCCGATCTCCAAGGTAGGCTAGTGTCAACGGAAAGCTACCGACTGTTCATCAGGAGATTCCCCTTGGCAACCTCTGCTCCCACAACCTCCAGCTCCCCGTCTCCCTTCGCCCAGGAGCCCATCGAGATCGACGTTGATCTGCGAGGCCTCCGCAAACAGTTCGACGATCAGGTTGCCCTAGATGGTATCGATCTCCAGATCCGACGGGGGGAGTTCTTCAGCTTGTTGGGTCCCTCGGGTTGTGGCAAGACGACACTACTGCGGATCCTGGCGGGCTTGGAGCTAGCCGATGAAGGGCAGGTCCTGATCCGGGGCAAGGATGTGGGTCAGTTGCCAGCCAACCAGCGCAGCGTCAATACCGTCTTTCAAAACTACGCCCTCTTTCCTTATCTGACTGTGGCGGAGAATGTCGCCTTTGGTCTCAAAATGCGCCGCTTCGAGCCTCGGATCATTGAGCAGAAGGTGCGAGAAGCTCTGGAGCTGGTGGAGATCGGTGGGATGGCCAAACGGTTACCCCAAGAGATCTCGGGGGGCCAGAAACAGCGGGTAGCCCTGGCCCGTGCCATTGTCAATGAGCCGGATGTGTTGCTGTTGGATGAACCCTTGTCGGCCCTGGATGCTAAGCTCCGGCGGCAGCTGCAGGTGCAATTGTGTAATCTGCAACGAAATCTGGGTATGACCTTTATCTTCGTCACCCATGATCAGGATGAGGCCCTGGTGATGAGTGACCGGGTGGCGGTGATGCGGCAGGGACGGATCGAGCAGATGGGACCCATCGATACGGTTTACGAACGACCGGCCAATGCTTTTGTGGCGGCCTTTATTGGGGCCAGTAATCTGATCTCGGGATCTGCCTGTCATTTAGATTGTGTGGAGACCGATCTAGGTCAGTTGATGGTGCCTGGAGTCACCGCCGATCAGGGAGCTTTGCGGTTGTCTATTCGCCCTGAGAAGATCCGTTTGTCTCGGGAGGGCTTTGGCATGATCGCCAATCAGATCAAGGTCAAGGTGGTGGATCTGATCTACACTGGGGCAGAGAATCAATATGTGTTGGAGGCGGAACCTGATCATCGATTAACCGCCAGCATCATGAATGCCGATATCCGGCAACAAGGCTATGACATTGGTGAGGAATTGATCGCCTACTTTCCCCCTCAGAATTTGATCCTGGTGGAGGAGTAGTGTGTTGATCAGGTTGGGGTGGATCCGGTATATCGCTGTACCAATTCCTGTAAGCTACTCGCTTTAACCCCCTGACCCACTGCAGCCACCTGCCATTGTTGTTCCTGGCGATAGACCTCTGCAAGCACGATCGAGGTGCAATTGGAATAGGCATCATCGGATAGCTCATATCGGGCTACCTCCACATCCGTCTCCAGATCTACCAAACGAACATAGGCATTCTCGACTTGGCCAAAGGTCTGACGACGGGGATAGCATTCATAGATCGTCACCACAAACACAAGCTTAACGATCTCGCGAGGCACTTCTGGCAGGGTGACTACGATCTGTTCCTTATCCTCTGCTTGCAGCTTTTCATCCCCTGTTGTGTTGTCCCCCAGGTGAACAATGGATCCAGAAGGGTGCCTCAAATTGCCATAGTAGACGACGTCAGTGCCCCGTTTCAGCTGGCCTTGCCCATCCAGACAGATCACGGCGCTATCCAGATCAAAATCAGACTGAAACAGCCTCGTCAACCAATTGCTGCTCCGCTTCACATCCCAGCCCGAGCCAAAAACCAAGGCTGCTATCCCTGGAGCCTCCTTTTTCAGTGAGATCCGCTGTCCGGAAGTCAGTTGAATAGCCACAACCCTGCACCATCAGATCGTCAATCTCAGCCCATGATACAATTGCTCTCTTCATTTCCTCACCTGGACAAAGGGGGATTCTGCAGCGATCAGCTCGGTCTCTGGGGATCCTCCTCCCGCTTCCTGAGCCCGATGTAAGCGCC
>CAYSEO010000052.1:0-17851 GCA_964429885.1 uncultured bacterium | reverse complement strand
GCTTCGGCCGGGCGGCGCGGAGCGGGCTCGGTGTGGGGACCTGGGGGGAGGGTGGGGACCTTGAGTCCCTCTGACCCGGTTCAGGTTTGGGGGGTGATCCTGAGCGTGGGCCTGATCACCCTGGCGCTGCGGCTGTCCTTTATCCTGTTGCTGGATCGGATCACGGTGCCGGACTGGTTTCGCCGTTCCCTGCGGTTTGTGCCTGCGGCGGTGTTGTCGGCTCTGATCTGGCCCGCGATCTTGGGGGGAGGCTCGGAAGTGGATCTGTCCCTAGCTAATGAGCGGTTGCTGGCGGGGATCCTGGCGGCTGGGGCGGCTGGGTGGAGTCGGAATGCGCTGGTGACGCTATCGGTCGGTATGGGCACCCTGTGGATCACACGAGCCTTGTTTAGCTTGTAAGAGGAGATCCAGATTGTCCTATCTGCAGCGTAGGAAGTTGATAGGAGGTTGAGGCGTGGTCCCGTTCCCAAAAGGTGTCAGAATAGACTACATTAAGCTCTGTAACAAAGGATCTGAGGATGTCTGCCGCTTCTCTGGGGATGAGCGTTAAGCAACTGCTGCAACGGGTGAGTACGCTCCTGGCCTGCCTGAGTGTGGTGCTGTGGATGCTGCTGTGTCTGGTCTCCCTACCCGCCCACGCCGAGGACTACACCAAACGAGATCTGCAGGGACGTAGCTTTGTCGGAGAGGATGTTACTAAATCTACCTTTCTCAAGGCCAACCTGCGGGACAGCGATCTGAGTCAGACCCAGGCCATGGGTGTGAACCTGTTTGGAGCCAATCTGTCTCGGGCCAATTTGCAGGGAGCCGATCTGCGAGGGGCTACCCTAGATATGTCTAACCTGCGAGGTGCTGATCTGCGCAATGCCAATCTAGAGAACAGTATGATGTGGCTGGCTCAGGTGGAGCAGGCCCAGATCGAGGGTGCGGATTTCACGAATGCCCTGATCCGTAGAGATACCCTATCGACCCTGTGTGAGATAGCCTCGGGCGTCAACCCCACCACCGGCAGGGCGACCCGTGAGACCCTGGAGTGTGATTGATCAACTCTGCTTGTTCCGGATCGCTCCTGAAGCTCCGATTAAGGCTGACCCAAACGGGCCAGATCGCGCCGGACCTCGAAGGCCAGTTCCCGGTTGTGGGGCTCCGTCTCCAGCGCTTTGTTGAGATAGATCCGAGCCTGTTGAGGATCTCCTTCGATCAATAGGGTGCTGCCCAGTCGGTAGTAACAGAGGGCCAGGATATGGCTCGCCTCCTGAGAACGGGGGAACTGTCGAGCGAGAGCCTCCGCCTGACTCATCGCCTGGGTATAGAGCTGAGATCTGAGGATGCGTTTGATCTCCTTCACGGAGCGCTCGATCACCTGCTGCTGCCCCTCTCGCTCCCAAGAGTAGCGGCGGTTGACCACCACCTGGGGATCTTGATGATGAGGGGTGGATTGACGTTGGGATCGTTGGGGGTTTCGCTGGGGTGCTCTTTGGGCCTGCCATTGTAGATCGAACCGTTGGCGACTGGCGGGGTCTCTCAATACATGGTAGGCCTCACTGATTCGCTGGAACCGAGTTAGGGATCCTGGACCTGCCACATCTGGGTGGTAGCGACGGGCTAAGCGCCGGAAAGCCTGTTTGATCTGGGTGGTATCCGCCTCGGGGGTCAGACCTAGAACCTGGTAGTAATCTATGAAGGGCTCCATGATCGAGTGATGGTGAGGAGAGTACAGGTCATACCACTATAGCGGCTCACTCCCGAGCGCGACTTTCGGATACCCGTCCCGTCTCTCTGGTCAAGGCCCTGAGGTTTAGCGTTCAATGGGACACGAGAGTTGGCCACTGATCTGGAGAGCCCATCCATGACATTGGAACAGCAAGCCCTCCATCATCTCCAGCGAGGTCAATATGAGCAGGCTCGCACTCTATATCAGCAGCTCAGCCAGATCCACCCCCATCAGATTGAGCATCAGTGGTACCAGGGTCTCTGTCTACTGTTCTCGAACCAGGTCCTAGCGGCCCAATGGATCTGGCAGACCACCATCGAGGCCACCCCAAATCCTGATCAAACGCATCTTTGGGATCACCTGACGGCATGGCTGCAGCAGCAGGCGCATACCCATCAAGAGCGCGGCGATCTGCCTCAGGCGGAACAGATCCTCTGCCAATTGCTGGAGATCGAGGAGAATGGGACGCTCTACCATGCTCTTGGCACGATCCGGATGCAAGTGCGCGATTATCAATCCGCCATCGATCTGGAAGGACGGGCACTAGCCCTCGATCCCGATCACGCCATGGCCCACCATCAATTAGGAGTTTGCCTGAAGATCACCGGCCAGATCGAGGCTGCTCAGGCACACTTTCGGCAAGCCTTTCAACTTCAATCCGACTGGATCTCTCCATTAATTGAACTGGCCCATTGTCTGCTGTCCCAAACCCAGATCGAGGCCACCCGCTGCTGTCTCAATCAAGCTCTGCAGATCTCCCCCACAGATCCGGATCTGCACGCTCTACAGGCAGATGTCCATCAACGGATCGGCGATCTGGATACCGCCCTCACCCATCTCAGTCAAGCCGTTCAACAAGATGCTGATTTTTTCCAGGCTCTTTGTCGATATCGTCCCAACCACAGCCAGATCTTCGAGCTCCTACTCAACCCCAAACGCAGCTTTGCACAAGATCAGACCCTGAAACAACTCCTCAAACGACCTAGCCCCGCTCACCCCGTCAGCTCTCCCCCGACTTCTAACCCCAGTCGCTCAATCCCCTCCTCCGGACCCGATCGCTTACCCACCGGTGGCTATGAAAAAGCTCAGGATTGGATCCGCCAACATCCTCGTCAAGGACAATTCATTCCGATTCACCCTGAGCACTTGATCCAACTAAAATCTCCCCGCAGCCCAGATCCTGAGATCCTCAAACAGCTCAGAGGTATCCAGATCTCCTCTCCAGAAACCTTCATTACCATTCTCAACCAGGGTCGAGCCCACATGCGGGGTTACCTCAACAATCCCTACGCCAACTATGGCAGTGCTATCCTCACCCCAGATCACCATCTGCTCGCTGATCTGAGCTCCCGTCTCCCTACCCCTCGCTTTCTGGACCGACCTTACCTCTTCGATCTACTCCATCAACATCCAATCCTCTCTCTCCCGGCCCTACCTGAACCCCATATCCTCTCCGGATCAGCTCTGGTATTACCGCTAGGGGCGATGAACTATTTCCATTGGATGGTGGACGTTCTTCCCTGTCTAGCCCTGATCCAAGCTAGCGATCCTATTGATCTTGACCAGATCGATCATATTCTCATCCATGGATATAAAGGAACTGCTTTTCAAGATCTCACCCTGGCCAGGTTGAAGATTCCCAAGACCAAGATCCTGAACACTGCTGAGCCTAAAAACCAACACATCCAGGCAGAACAGTTGATCGTTCCCAGCTTGGCCGGACATATCAGCCATCTGACCCATTGGGGATCTCAGGTCCTCAGGGATCTGTTCCTCGATCAACCTCCAGTCCCTCAATTCCGGCGGATCTATATTAGTCGACAGGGAGCGAAATGGCGACGGATCGTGAATGAGGAAGCACTGATCGATCTGCTAATTCCCCTGGGTTTTGAATGCGTTAGGCTGGAGCGCTTCACCCTTCCTGAACAGGCCGCCTTGATGCGATCTGCTGCCGTAGTATTGTCGATCCATGGGGCGGGACTTACCAACATCGTCTTTTGTGAGCCTGGTACTCAGGTTATAGAGATCCTGCCTCGTTCCACCATCCTGCCCTACTTTTGGGTGATTGCTCAGCAGCGGGATCTGGATTATTTCGCCCTGTTGGGGGAGGTCTGCCGCAGTCAAACACTGTGCCAACTTCTCAAACATCCTGCTTTAGATAGAGAAGATACCGTAGTCGATATCAATAAACTGAGAGAGGTCTTGGAGCAGGCTAAGATCCTCTAGACTCAGGGATCTGGAAGATCTGAGAGAGTACCGCCATCCCATGAGTTGTTGCGTATTCAATTCTTATTCTCTATTTAGAAAAACCTATTGATGGGGCCAGTGAAATCAGGATAGTCTTAGGACATGAGCTTCAAACAAGGCTGATCGAAATATGAATTCCACACACATCAGCCACCTGTAGACACAACGGAGATTTCCATGCAACGCTTATTGATCACCACCCTAGGTTTGGCCTCTCTACTCACCTTAGCTCCCCTGAGCAGCTCGATCCTGCCTCTCCAGACCCAACCCGCCTTTGCCGCTGAGGGTGACTTTGTGAGGGCAGATAAGAATACCGAAGGATCCTTCAAGATCGTGGAGGAAGAGGGTACGCGGTATCTGGAGCTGAGCGAGGACTTCCGCACGAGTCGTGGCCCGGATCTGTTTGTGCTGCTGCACCGTCAGTCCACCCCAGAAAGCTATGCCGAGGAGGACTACATCAACCTGGGCATGATGGATAGATTCAGCGGTAGCCAGCGCTTTGAGATCCCCGAGGATGTAGATGTTGAGGACTTTCAATCCGCTGTGATCTGGTGCCGTCAGTTCAATGTCACCTTTGGCTATGCAGAACTGAGCGAGTAATCGCTGAGATCTAACCAAACCTAGAGATCGCTTCTGAGGTTCCTGCAGCAATGCTTGGGACCTCACATTGCAGTACCCTCTCCCTCAACCCTATGAGGATTAGACGCTGGTCAGGGGGCATGGCCAGATCTATACTAATTTACGTAATTATTTACGTAACTGGTTTTAGGGAGGGCGGCTATGGATTTCTTTCAGCAGGCGGGCACGTTAGCCCTGGGGAGTCGTCTACGCAGGTTGAGTGGTCTATTGACGGAGGATGCGGCCAAGACCTTTGCTCTCTATGAGGTGGATCTGGAGCCCCACTGGTTCCCCATTTTCTTTATGGTGTCTCGCCAGGATGCCCTCTCCATCTCCACTCTGGCCCAACAGATCGGTCAACCTCATCCGGCTGTGAGTCAGATCGTCAAAGCAATGCGGGGGGCGGGACTGGTGGAAACTAGCAAGGATGCGAGCGATGGTCGAGTCCATCGGGTCAGCCTCACTGATCAGGGTCGGCAGCTGATCCCTAGATTCGAGGAGCAGTGTTTGCAAGATGTTCAACAGGCGGTGGATCTGTTGCTATCGGAGATGCAATACGATCTGTGGAAGGCGATCGAGGAGGTGGAGCATTTACTCGAACAAAAGGATCTCCATACTCGGGTGCGGGAGCAACGCAAACAGCGGGAGCGTCAGGCGGTTGAGATCCTCGACTATGGGCCGGAGTTTCGAGAGGACTTCAAGCGTCTCAATTATGAGTGGATCGAACAGTTTTTCACCATTGAGGACTTCGATCGCTACTACTTGGAGGATCCGGAATCGACGATCTTGAATCAAGGCGGTGCGATCCTGATGGCCCGCTACCAGGGAGAGATCGTGGGCACCTGTGCTCTAGTGAAGCGAGACGAGACCTGTTACGAGTTGGCCAAGATGGGGGTCACGGCCAAAGCTCAAGGTAAACATATCGGCTTTTTGCTAGGGCAGAAGATCATTGCCAAGGCTAGAGAGTTGGGAGCGACGAAGGTGGTGATCGATAGCAATACTCGGCTGGAGGCTGCGATCAATCTTTACTACAAGTTGGGATTTCAGAAGGTGATCGGCACCCCCTCTCACTATTCCCGCTGCAATATCCAGTTTGAGCTGTTGATCGATTAAGCTTCCTGTGGTGGATCACAAGCGCTTACCCTGACTCACGAGCCAACTTGGCCATAAAGAATCCGTCTCGATCCTGACGATGGGGCCAGATCTGGACCGGATCCTGAGCCAGTTGCCAGCCTGAGGATCGTTGTAAGAACCGATCGATCTGTCGATGATTCTCCTCGGGATGTAATGTGCAGGTGGAGTAAACCAGGATCCCACCCGGTTTGACCCAAGGGGAGCACCGATCCAGTAATTGGGACTGCAGTTTGATCAGATCCACGATCGTCTCGGGTCGCTGGTTCCAACGGGCATCCGCATGACGGTGCAGCGTTCCTAATCCAGAGCAGGGCACATCCAAGAGCACCCGATCCACCGTTCCCAGCTCAGGCAGCTGCGGATCCTGAGCAGAGGCGGGATCGACAAGATCCAAAGTCTTAACCCGAATGTTATTGAGCTGTAAACGCTTGGCGTTAGAGATCACCCGCTTGAGGCGTCCGCTATGACGATCCAGCGCCCAGATCTGCCCTTGATCCTGCATCTGTTCCGCGATCTGAGTCGTCTTGCCCCCGGAGCCGCACAACAATCCAGGATCGTTTCTCCCGGCTGGGGATCGAGGAGCTGGACCACCTGTTGAGCCCCCCCATCCTGGACACTCCACCAGCCCTCCGCAAACCCCGGTAGCTGCGTCAGATCTCCCACCGCCTGAGGTAAGCGCAGAGCACCAGGCACATCAGGGAGCGATTGGGTTGCGATGCCAGCCTCCTGTAACGCCGTCTGTACTTGTTCTACCGTGGCGCGGTGACGGTTGACTCGCAGATCGAAATGGGGCCGCCGATTGAACCAGCGACATAACTGCTTCGCCTGTTCTGGACCCAACTGATCCCACCACATCTGTACTAGCCAGTCGGGAAAACTCTCCTGGATCGCCAGATCCTGCATGGGATCTTGGGAATCCAGAGGTAAGGGATCGAGGGCATGGGGATCAGGACACTGGCGTAGAAACGTCCGCAACACCCCATTGACCACTTGAGTCAGCTTGCCCAGACCCACAGAGCGAGCCAGTTCCACACTGGTGTTGATGGCAGCAGAGTGGGGGATCTGGGGCAGAAAACACAGCTGATAGAAGCCCAACCACAGGATCCGACGCAGGGCCGGGTGTTGGTGGGTGGCAGGCTTAGCACAGAAATGAGTGATCAGGGCATCCAGGGTACGGCTGCGCCGGGTGATACCGTAGACCAACTCTGTCACCAGATGGCGATCTTGAGCAGAAAGGGAGGTGCGCCGGAAGGCCCGATCCAGGGCAATGTTGCTATAAGCCCGCTGTTGATCGATCTCCTGCAGGATCTTATAGGCCAATAGGCGAGCCTGAAGGGGCTCTTCCGAGGATCGGGATCGAGCTTGAGGCCGAGAGGAGGAGGTACTGATCACAGGCTCAGACAGAGGGTAGACTGTAGCGTGACATCGAGGGCCACCGTATGGCTCCATGCTGCCTCATCAGGACCCGCTTTGGCTGCCCCAGTACGGGGATCAACAGTCTAGTGAGCTGACACCATAGGGGATCCCGATCGACAGCGATTGGTTGTCCTTTGGGATTGAGATCTTTAGTTATCCCCTGCGAGGAGCAGATACTGAGCCAGCTGTAGGGCCGAGTAAACCGCCGTTGCCACATAGGTCCAGGCGGCTGCATTCAATACGGCTCTGGCTCCCCGATGCTCATCTCCCTGTAGGATCCCCAACTGATCGATCAGCTGCAGGGCACGACGAGAGGCATCCAGTTCCACCGGCAAGGTGACCACATGGAAGGCCAAGGCTCCAGCAAACAACAGGATCCCCAGTTGGTAGAGTCCCGCTGCCCCCAAGATCAGACCTATCAGGACCAGGAGAGGCCCCAAGTTAGCCCCGATATTGGCCACAGGCACCAGGGAGGATCTGAGGTTCATAAACTGATAGCCCCGCTTATCCTGCAACACATGACCGCATTCATGGGCCGCCACAGCTGCCGCAGCCAGAGAGGAGGAGCCATAGATCCCTTGGGACAAACGCACGGCCTTAGCTCTCGGATCATAGTGATCACTGAGTTCCCCCGGCACCTGCTCCACCTTAATGTCGGTGATCCCCATCTGGGTGAGGATCGTGTGGGCCACCTCAGCCCCCGTCATCCCCAGACTGGACGGAATCCGAGCATAGCGGCGGTAGGTGCCCTGGATTCGGGTCTGAGACCAGATCATCAGAATGATGCCAGGGATCAAGATGACAATAGACCAGTGCAATAGCATCTTCGCAAACCCTCCATTTTTATGCAGAGATCGAGACTACCTTTCAAGTTTTGAACTGATCTTACTATAGCAAGACTCCGATCTTGATCTCCCTCCCCCAAAGGAATGAGCTGACTTCCTTCCCCTGGACCAGCCTCGCAGTCGCCATTTCATAGGACCTTTCCTCTTATTGCGGATCTCCCCCTTAGGGGTACGGATATCCTCCCTATTGGCTATCGTGTAGACCCATTTCGGTGACCTATTTAGATGGACCTACCTGCCTGGGAGAGTTGGCCTAATTGGGGGACGCTCTGCTGATCTGTCGAGATCGATCTGAGCTTAAGGTTGAGGCCATTTGCCAGAGCTGAGGACAGTATCCCTGAGCTTGTGAGGGATCTGGAGACCACTAGCCACTGGGAGGAGTGATCAACTTATCTGGTCAGGGCTCAGGAAACCGCTTACACTTGACCTGTGCCGTTGCACCTGAACTGCCGATCGGATTAGAGATCAGAGATCACAGGGTCGATCGCTTCGATCTGAATCCTGAGGTTGTCTCTTAATAGACCCTTAACGGTATGGGGCTGGGCCGATCGAGTTAAAACAGGTGCAGGGTGGTCTAGTGTTTGTTCCCCGGTGGTGGTCATGTACTCCAACGAAGCCAAGCTCTCCAACGCAACCAGGCTCTCCAACGAAGCCAAGCTCGAAGATCTGACTCTGGTGGATTTTCAGGTCAGCCAGGAGACCCCTTGTGAAAATATCGTCCGGCGACTGGAGGATGACAGTAATCTCTGTGGCGTCGTGGTGCTTCACGAAGGTCAGATCCAAGGGATGTTGACTCGACGAGCGATCTTGGAATGGATGTTGACCCGGCCCTATGGATTAGATGTGTTCCTCAAGCGACCGATCAGCTCTATGGTGGAGTTCCACAAACGAGAGTTTATCCTACTGCAGGGGGAATGTAAGGTGATCGAGGCGGCCACCTTGGCCTTCCAGCGCTCGGAGGAGACCATTTACGATCCGATCGTGGTGGAACTGGAGAATCGGGAGTATCGGTTGTTGGATATCCCCGTCCTATTGGTGGCTCAGTCCCAGGTGCATCTCTCCACCCAGAAGAAGTTGGAGCAGCAGCAGACCAAGATGCGCTCGGTGTTACGGGAACTGGAGCAGGAGAAGAATCGCAGCTTACAGTACGCCAAGGATCTGGAGCGGCAGAAGTCGGAGATCTTGGCTCAGAATCTGGCATTAGAGGTGGAGCGACAGGCGGCTCAATCCCGTTCCGATGAGCTGGCTACCCTTAACAGTCGGATCCTGGAGATCTCTTCTCTACTCTCCGAACAGGGGCAGTCTACGTTTGCGGCCACCTTTAAGGGGGTGGAACAGGTGCGTAGTCTGGCGGAGGAGATCGCTAAGGGCAGTCAGGATCTATCCAATGAGTTACGGGAGATCAATACGATTGCGGATCTGATCGTGGAGGTGGCGGGCTACATTCGGCTGCTCTCGTTTAACGCGGCGGTGGAGGCCAATCGCTCGGGCAGTTCGGTAGGGGGCTTTGGGGCCATTGCCTCAGAGATCCGCAAATTAGCTGGTCGCACCACAGAGGCCAGCAGTCGGATCCGGGGCTTGGCGGATCGGATCCAGCGCAAGAGTAACAACACGGCCTCAGCGGCTCAATCCAGCGCCACCGTGGTCCAATCCCTCTCAGAACAGGCCCAGAGCGCCCAGGAGACTCTGGAACAGCTGCAATCTCTGTTGGAAGCCACTCAGATCGACTCCTGAGCTGGGGCGATCTTACCGATCCGCTTTGCTACTCTCAATCCATGGATAGGATCTCTCAACCCGGATCTGTGTTGGGGTGAGGTAGGAGTGAGGCAAATGACAGGATCGATTCAGGCCCGATCCCTGGGGATCATGGGCTTATTGTTATCGCTAGTTCCTGGGCCAGGATCTGCGGCGGAGCCAGCAGGGTTTGTCCAGTTGGCCGCTGGGGATCAGCATACCTGTGGGCTGCGAGAGAGTGGCCGGGTGAGTTGCTGGGGATCTAATGCTCAGGGACAACTGGGAGTGGTGGGATCGTCTGGAGCAGGGCAGCCCTTAGAGATCCCGGAGTTGAGAGCTGTGGTGCAGGTGGTAGCGGGAGGAGCTCAGAGCTGTGGGATCGCGGAGCAGGGCAGCGCTTGGTGCTGGGGATCGGATGGTAAGGCTTTAGGGGAAACGGTAGCCTTGGCCTCTAGAGCTCCGGTTGAGATCTCAGGTATACCGGAGGGGATTGATCTGGCTTTGGGTCGCCATCATGGCTGTTTTCTGGCGGGGAGCTCGATGCTGTTCTGCCAGGGATCGAATCTACAGGGGCAACTAGGGGAGGTGCGGCTGGGTCCGCGAGTCCATGAGCCGGTGGATACGGGCTTGATCGGTGCTCAGGTGGTGGCGGGGGCTCTGCATACCTGTCTGCTATCTGAACAGGGGGCTGTGCAGTGTTGGGGATCTTACCTGCTGGGATCGGGTTCCTTTCAACCAGAGCGGATCGGTATTCAGGGGGTTGAGGAGTTAGCAGCAGGGGAGATGTTTACCTGTGGGCGCCTAGGGGATGGTCGGGTGTTCTGTTGGGGATCGGATGAGTTCGGTCAGTTGGGCAATGGTAGTCTGCCCAGTCAGGGTCGGATCGTGCCGGTGAATGGGATCACGGAGGCCGTGGCGATCGCGACGGGGAGTTTCCATGGTTGTGCGGTATTGGCGGATGGATCGGTGCGCTGTTGGGGGGCGAATCTGTTGGGGCAGTTGGGCAATGGCAGGACTCAAAGCTCCTCTATTCCGGTGCAGGTACAAGGGATCGAGACGGCGGTGGGGATCACGGCGGGACAGGGGCACAGTTGTGCGGTGTTGGCGGATGGATCGGCTCGCTGTTGGGGCTACAACGCGGCGGGTCAGCTGGGGGATGGATCACGGGAGACAGCTTTGGTGCCGGTTGAAGTGATCCCTTAAAGAAGCTGATCTCTGTTCAGAGGTGTTTTCAATGTATAGCTCAACCCCGTTTGTCAGACCGACCAGAACGACTCAAGATCCTCTATCAGGATCAGGTTGACCGTCTTGTTGTAAATTCTGATCAGGCTGTATTCCCAGAGGTCGATAGGCCATGCCCCCTAGCTGGACATCTGAGCAAGTCCTGGCCCTGTCCCCTGACAGCGGATCGACTCAAAACGGCAAGAAGCTCGCCAACCCTAGCAAGTGGCAAAGTCTAGGATCCTCTGATCAAGCCATCTGGGGGGAATGTAAGGGCAGTGGCAAAGAGCCCTATCGCACTCAGATCGATCTCGAGGAGCCCGCCTTTAACTGTAGCTGTCCCAGCCGTAAGTTTCCCTGTAAACATGCTCTGGGATTGTTCTTGATCTATGCGGATCAATCGGCAACGATCCCCAGTGCCGATCCGCCTGAATGGGTAAGCCAATGGTTAGAGAAACGGGGCCAACGCCAGCAGGTTAAGGCAGAGAAGCAGACGGCGGCTAAAGATCCAGTAGCTCAGGCCAAACGTGCTGCCCAACGGGAGACCAAAGTGAGTGCGGGGGTGGAAGATCTGAAGCTATGGCTCCAGGATCTGGTGCGTGGGGGACTGGCGGCGGTGCAGTCGGAATCCTACAGCTTTTGGGAGACGCCTGCGGCTCGGTTGGTGGATGCTCAAGCCCCAGGATTGGCTCGCCAGATCCGAGAAATCGCCGGTATTCCCTACTCAGGGGATCCGCAATGGCCGGAGCGATTGATGGAACGGTTAGGAGCAATATATCTGCTGTTGGAGGGATACCAAAGGTTGGATTCTCTGCCGGTCACAACTCAGGCGGATATTCGGACGGCCATTGGATGGACCCAAAAACAAGAGGATCTGCTGACGGATCAGACGGCTCAGGGGCAACGGGATCAATGGCTGATCTTGGGGAAACGGGTGGTTGAGGAGGAGAGATTACGGGTACAACGTACCTGGATCTGGGGAAAGAATCAGCAACAAGCGGCTCTGATCTTAAGCTTTGCGGCTGCCGGTCAACGCTTCGATGTCAGTCTGATCCCAGGAACTCAATTGGATGCGGATCTGGTCTTTTTCCCCAGTGCCTATCCCCAACGAGCTTTGATCAAAACCCGCCATGGGTCACCTGAATCTATTGAGATGGGCTCGGGCTGCGGCTATCCTACGATCGCTCAGGGATTGCAAGCTTGGCAACAGGCCCTCACCATTCATCCCTGGCTGGAGATCTTTCCCATGCCCTTGTTGGACGTGCGGATCCTTAGAGAGGGGGAGCAGTGGGTTGTCTGTGATCACGCAGGAGATCGCTTGCTGATCCCGGCAACTTGTGGGAAACTATGGGAGCTATTTGCCCTGGCTGGAGGTCATCCTGTGGCTCTATTTGGGGAATGGCAACAGCGATCTTTCGTACCCTTAAGTTTGTTCACAGCCGGTCGATTCTATGGGGTGAGTCCATGAAGATCTGGGAGGATACAGTCAAAACGGCCCTAGTAGGGAGTGAACGCCAAGCTCTCTCCTTAAATCTACCCAGCGGATCGCCTTTGGGAACCTTGATCTCTCAATTAGACACAGCCCCGCCTGAAGCCTATCTCCTGAAAGTTGCGGGTGTGCTCACGGCCTACCGACGGGCCAGCTGGAGTCCCTCCTCCGCATCCCAGATCCACCTTGATCCCTGCGATCTGGATGATCGACCTCTTTGTTCTGAACGAGCTCAACAATTACTGGGGATGATCTTGGAGGGAACCCATCGAGAGGTGCTGCCCGAATGGCTCCGGTTAGCCACTCAAGCCGGACAACGGGTCTCAGAAGATCTATTACCGACCCTATTAGATCACGGTAGGCAAAGTAGGGGAATACGAGATCAGATCCTGCCTGTGTTAGGCAAGCGTGGTCACTGGTTAGCCAGTCACAATCGGGCCTGGGAATATGCCTGTGGATCGGAAACCTTAGATCCGAATGAGTGGCAGACGGGCAGCTCACAGCAACGGTTAGCCTTGCTCAAACAGTTCAGTCACCAGGATCCTCAACAGGTGCGGCAATGGATCCAAACCACCTGGAAAACCGATCCGGCTGATTTCCGATCCACCTGTCTACAAATTCTGGGAGAAACATTATCAGCTGAGGATGAACCCTGGCTCACGGAGATCCTGACCACGGATCGGAGTAAACAGGTCAGGGCAGAAGCTGCTGAATTGCTATCTCGATTGCCCGGATCTGCACTTTGCCAACGCATGCGAGAGCGAGTGGATCCCCTATTGAGTTTGACCCGATCTGGAAAAGGGGATCCTAGGCTGGAGATCACTTTACCCAGTGAATTTACCCCTGAGATGGAACAGGATGGGATCCAGGAGAAACCTGAATCTCGATCAGGGCAGAAAGCCTGGTGGTTATTAGAAATGCTGGCTCGGATCCCGCCACAGGAGTGGTGCGAACGGTGGGAATTATCTATCGAGTCACTCTTGCAAGCCATCGACCCGAAATGGATCGATCTCTGTCTAGAAGCCTGGGGGAAAGCTGCCTATCGGTTTCAAGATCCTGACTGGGTGCAGCCGCTCCTGACGATGGTCTGGCACTTGGAGGAGGGGGCACAAAAGCCCGTACACCAGCTGGATCGTCAAGGGTCCCAAAGGGTGAGGGATCTGGTCAGTCTGCTCCCTGGAGATCAACTGCAAAGCTTCTGTGTAGCATGGCTTCAGTCAGAGCCTGACTCATTCATAGATTCCTGGATCCTTCAATTTGTGCTGTACAATTGTCAAACCCCTTGGAATTCTGAGCTCACCCGACAGTTCACAAATGCCTGTCGCCAGGGGTTTCGATCGGGACAACCCAGGGCAGACTACCTATTTCGCAGTAACCTACTCCATTACGGCCTCTATATGCATCCCGATCACCGACAGCAGATCCGTCAAGATCTGGAGCGGGCCTTTGCTAAAAACTATTACTATCTACAAGCTGTAGAGGACTTGACCAGTCTCTTAGACTTTCGTCAACAGATCCATCAATCCTTCTCCTAAATCACCATGGCTACCAAAACCAGCAAATCCACCAAAACCAAGCCCCCCGCTAACACTGGATCAGCCCTGCTACGGCTCCACGCGGAACAACAATTCGCCGAGGAACTGGCGGAACTGGCCAAAGCTGACGATCGACAACGCCCGCCGAATTGGAAGCTCTCCCCTTGGGCCATCTCTCTCTATCTGATGGGTGGAAAACTGGATAACAATTTTGAGATCACCCCCAAATATATCGGCAACAAACGTCTGATGGAGATCGCCATCTCCACCCTGGCCACCGATCGAGCCCTGTTGTTATTTGGGGTTCCTGGCACAGCCAAATCCTGGGTGTCTGAACACCTGGCCGCCGCCATTAGTGGCGATTCCACCCTCTTGATTCAGGGCACCGCTGGCACCAGTGAGGAGGCGATCCGCTACGGCTGGAACTATGCGCGCCTGTTAGCAGAAGGACCTTCCATGGAGGCCTTAGTTTCCAGTCCCCTGATGAAAGCCATGGAGTCCGGCCAGATCGCCCGCATCGAGGAGCTCACCCGCGTGCCCTCCGAGGTCCAGGACACTCTGATCACGATCCTGTCGGAGAAATCCCTGCCCGTTCCCGAGCTCACCACCGAGATCCAGGCCACCAAAGGGTTCAATGTGATCGCTACCGCCAACAATCGGGATCGAGGGGTTAACGATCTCTCCAGTGCCCTCAAACGCCGCTTTAATACGGTGATCTTGCCTGTGCCGGACAGTATTGATCAGGAGGTGACGATCGTGCAGAAACGGGTCACCAGTCTGGGTCGCGCCCTGGAATTACCGGCTGAGGTACCCGCTCTAGAAGAGATCCGACGGGTGGTTACCATTTTCCGGGAGCTGCGAGATGGCTCCACCTTAGATCGGCGCACCAAACTCAAATCCCCTAGCGGCACCCTCAGCCCGGCAGAAGCGATCTCTGTGGTCAGCAGCGGCATGGCCCTGGCAGCTCACTTTGGGGATGGCAGTCTATCCGCCTCCGATCTGGCCTCCGGTGTGGTGGGGGCCGTGGTCAAGGATCCGGTCCAAGATGCCATTGTCTGGCGAGAATATCTGGAGACCGTGGTCAAGGAGCGGGAGGGTTGGCAAGATCTGTATCGCGCCTGCCGCGAGGTGCTCTAGGAGGATCCCATGAGCGTGCATCCCTTTGGCATTCGTCACCATGGCCCCGGATCTGCCCGCAGTCTGGCCCGAGCCCTCAAGGATCTGCAGCCTGACTTGGTGTTGATCGAAGGACCTGCGGATGCTCAGGAGGCGATCCCGTTGGCGGCCCACGCGGGGATGAAACCTCCGGTGGCCTTGTTGGTGTACACCTCGGAGGACTCCCAGGACGCTGTTTATTACCCACTGGCTGTCTTCTCGCCCGAATGGCAAGCGATCCAATATGGCTTGAAAAACGAGATCCCAGTGCGCTGGATAGATCTACCTCAAACCCATCAATTCGCCTTAGCAAGACAATGGCGAGCCCAAGCAGAACAGGAGTCTGAATCCGATCAGGAAACCGAGGATCTCAGTTCAGAATCAGAGGAATCGATAGACGAAATAGATGATCCCATCACAGATGAAGGCCAATCAGACCCTGCTCTAGAGTGGCTAACGATCCGACAGGATCCCTTATCTTGGTTGGCTCGATCGGCTGGTTACCCTGATGGGGAAAGTTGGTGGGAGCATGTGGTGGAACAACGACAGGACAGCACCGATGTGTTTATCGGGATCGCTGAAGCCATGGGGGCTCTCCGCCAGGAAGTGGAGGCATTACAGACGGAATTAGCCACCTCCCTAGCCACACCTCCATCCCTGTCTTCTTGGGCTGATCAGCGAGAATCTCTCCGGGAAGCCTACATGCGGCAATCGATCCGAACTGCAGAAAAAGAAGGCTTTCAAACCATTGCCGTGATCTGTGGGGCCTGGCATGTGCCTGTCTTACAAGATCTGCCTCCTGCTAAAGCCGATCAGAAACTACTCAAAGGGTTACCCAAAGTGAAAACCCATTCCACCTGGGTGCCCTGGACCTACGAGCGCCTTAGTTTTGCCAGCGGTTATGGAGCCGGGATCTACTCCCCCGGTTGGTATCATCATCTATGGAGCCATCCCCGTCAGGTATCGGTTCATTGGATCACCCGTGTAGCCCGTTTGTTACGGCAAGAAGATCTGGATGCGTCCTCCGCCAGTGCCATCGAGGCTGTCCGTTTGGCAGAGACTTTGGCAGCCCTAAGAGATCAACCCCGCCCTGGTTTAGAAGAACTGAATGAAGCGGTTCGCACTGTCCTCTGTTTTGGTGATCCCACTCCCTTAAAGCTCATTCATGATCGACTGATCGTCAGCAATCGCCTCGGAGTTGTCCCAGATGAAACCCCTGCTGTTCCGCTCCAACAAGATCTACAACGCCAACAGAAACGCCTACGACTCAAACCCGATCCTACTTCTAAATCCTTAGAATTAGATCTGCGCAAGCCCAACGATCTGGAGCGATCGCAACTTCTGCACCGACTGACTCTTCTGGGTGTTCCCTGGGGACAACCTGAGCAACTTAGTGGCACGGGCACCTTTAAGGAGGGCTGGCGACTGCAATGGCATCCGGAATTTGTGGTTCGCCTGATCGAAGCCGGGATCTGGGGCAATACGGTAGCTGAGGCCTCCCTGGGCAAAACCTATGATCGGATCCAAAACGCTCCGGATCTACCTCATCTCACAGAATTACTGGATCAAGTAATATTGGCGAATCTGCCCAAGGCTGTGGATCAACTCATGGTGCGTTTACAAGCCGAGGCTGCGATCGCAAGCGACATTACTCATTTAATGAACTCCCTACCTTCGTTAGCTAATATCCTCCGCTATAGCGATGTCCGCAACACAGATACTCAGACATTGACCCCTATTGTGGAGGGTTTAGTGACCCGGATCTGTATCGGTCTCCCCAGTGGTTGTGCTTCTTTGGATGATGACGCAGCTCATCTTATGTTCGATCAGATCATAGCCGTCAACACAGCTTTACGATTGCTCCAACAGGATGATCATCTACAGGAATGGCATAAGGTCCTCAAACACCTCAGCGATCAACAGGGATTACATGGGTTGTTAGCGGGACGCTGTTGTCGATTATTACTGGATGCAAGGGAGATCGATGGAGAGGAATCCGCTCGTCGCTTAGAGTTCACCCTATCCCGGACGAATGATCCCGCTGTTGCCGCCGCCTGGATCGATGGATTACTACGAGGAAGTGGTTTATTACTACTCCATAATGAAAACCTTTGGTCCGTCTTAGATCACTGGATCACCTCACTGCTAGCAGATGACTTTACCGCCACCTTACCGCTGATCCGGCGGACCTTCTCCACCTTTCCGGCTCCAGAACGACGTCAGATGGGAGAGTTAGTGAAACAGGGCCAGATCAAGCCCGCTAGCCCTTCCCAATCAGAAGAGATCGATCCAGAAGCCGAAGCCCGAGGGAACGCGACCTTACCGTTATTGGCCCAACTTTTAGGAGTACAGCTATGACCCAGGAACGACTCAGGCGGTGGCGATTGATCCTCGGCGGTGGTGCAGCAGATGGCATTTGTGGATCGGGTCAGGGTCTCAGTGAGGGAGAGATCTTTGATAAAGATGATCGGAAGATGGATCAGTCCCTGGAAGCCCTTTATGAGAGTGAGCGACGCGGCGGATTGGGGGGTTCTTCCCCTAGAGTAGCCCGCTGGTTAGGAGATATTCGCACCTATTTCCCCTCCAGTGTGGTCAAGATCATGCAGCAGGACGCCCTGGAGCGCCTGCATCTACATCAAATGTTGTTGCAACCAGAAATGCTGGAGGCGGTGGAGCCCGATGTCCATCTGGTGGCCACCTTGATCTCTTTGGGCCAAGTGATTCCCAACGAGACGAAAGAAAC
>CAYSEO010000051.1:0-17940 GCA_964429885.1 uncultured bacterium | reverse complement strand
CCCTCCATAGCGCTCCATGAGCTCCGCCAACTCCGGCTGCAACACCAGACCCGCCCCCCGTTCCTGCATCTTCGCTCAGGACTTCTCATACACCTCCACCTCCAAGCCAGCCTGATCCAAAGCCAGCCCCGCCGCCAACCCCCCGATCGACCCTCCCACGATCGTCACCCGCAACTCCTGTCCACCCGCCCATGTCTGCATGTTTAGGCTTCCACACTGTGCTTCTTCAGATCATCCAGCTGCACGATCCCCAAGACCCCCGCGTGGGTGGCCGCTAGGATCACAGGGGGAGCAACGCCATCTGCCAAGGCCTCCTGCCATCGGGAGGCACAGAGACACCACCGATCCCCAGGCTTGAGCCCTGGAAAGCCAAACATAGGGTTAGGGGTACTCAGATCATTGCCCTGGGCGCGGGTGTAGTTGAGGAAGGTTTCGGTCATCTGGGCACAGACCCCATGGACACCCCGGTCCTCAGGCCCAATGTCACATCGGCCATTACGATAGAACCCCGTCATGGGTGAAGTACAACAGGTCTGTAGTTCTCCGCCCAGCACATTTTTCGCCCCTTGGGTTTGGGTCTCAGATCGGATATCGGACATCAGCGCTGCCTCCTGACACTCCCGATGCCATGATAAGTGGATCGGCAATAATGTCTGTACAGACTATCCATGTAGACCCAAGTAGTTGTGCCGATTGACTTAACCACTCAGTTCGGCCCCGATCTTGGCTGACTGCGCCACAGAATACTGTTCCCTAAGCTACCAGAAAACCGCTCCATCACAGGCAACCCTGACGAAAGAGCGGTTCGGGATTGGGATCGGTCTAGGATCGATCGGGTCGAGTGGGCAAGGGCTGCTCCAGGATCTCCATCAGCAACTCCAGACGGCTGGGTCGAGACAGCATGGGCACCAGGTTGGGCAGGGAGTAGTAATCCCCTCGGAAGGTGAAGGTCTCAAACGGGATCAGCTCCCGCCGTAGCCGCTCCTCGATCAGGGTGCTGGCATGGGCCACCTTGACGATCAGGATCTGGGGTTGCACCCCTAGCTGCTGGGTGTACTCCTGCAGGGTGGGGACGAAGTAGGGGGCTGTGTTCTCCCCCTCATCCGTGACCACAATGATCTGTTCTACCGACTGGCGTCGCTTCAGCAACATCTGTACCGGCGCCCCCAGACTGGTGGCGTTGCCCGCCCGGATCAGTCGAAAGGCCTTCTCCCAATCCGTGAGCTGGGCTCCCTCAGCCTTGACGGGGTAGGCGATGGAGTCAAAAGCATAGACATGGAGGGGAGCGATCGTGATCCCTGAGATCAGGGCTGCGATCTGCTTACCCACCTCGATGGCTTGGGTCATGCTGGCGCTCTTGTCCACCAACAGAGCCGTGGATCGGGTGATCTGACCCCGCTTACTGATCTGCTGGTTGACCACCTGCTCCAGTTGAGCCCCCAAAGTGACCTGCACCCCGGCCACCTCAGCCGCTTTCAAGGCCTTGAAGGCAGACACCCGATCGGACTGGGCTCCCTCCGTTAGCTTCTGCTCGATCAGTTGCTTCACCTCTGAGTGATCCATGGCACCCCGAGCCTTGAGGGACTTGAGGCTGTTGATCACCTCTTGGGGAGACATGGCCTGGATCAGAGCCACCAACACCGTCGGTGTGATCTGTCGCAGGGCTCCCACCGCGATGGGGTAGGGGATGCGATGGGTGACGATCAGCTCCGCTTGCTGCAGAGAGGTCTCCGCCTGAGCCAGCAGCTTCACCCCATGGGCCAGACTGTCTGTGGGGGGATCCTCCTTGAACAGAATGGCATCAGCACGGGGGCTAGGCTTGATGTGTAGGGAGGCATAGAGGTGCTTCAACGCCTTACGACCCCGCAGGGCGGCCCGATCGAAGAAGACTGGATCAGACTCCCGCCGCCGTAGATAGCGACGCACCGCTGTCCGAGCCGAACGGGGCAACTTCCCCCGCAGCTGCTTCATGAAGTCCACCACCCGACTCACCTGATAGGGAGGCAGATCTTGCAGCAACATGAATCCCGCCTCCCGGTGCTCCGCCAGCTCGCTGGTCAGGAGGTTACCCAGGAACACCTCCTTGTGATCCCGGACATCCCCCTCCTGTAGATACCAGACGGCCAGATGACCGTAGAACAGGGGATCCAGCCCCAGCAAGGTGGTGTGCAGCTCGGCCACCTGTTGCAGTTGCCGGTGGGGAGTGGTGAGCAGGCTATTGAGAATATCCAGACGCAGATCCCGCTCGGTCTGAGTCATTACGGTCATGATCAACACCTCCTTGAAAAGAGGCCGCGCAAGTTTAAAGAGCCGAGTACCCGCTTTCAGGTCCGGGCTTGCAGCGTAGCCTTCCTCTACGCACCTGGGTTGTGGAGAAGTGTGTAAGCTCTTTGGCTTGGGGCGCGGCACAAAACGGTAGGATCTTCAGATCCCATCAGCCATAGACGGCCTCGGGGCGAACGATCACATCGCCACTGGGACGACGATCGATCACATAAGTCTTCAACCGATCCGGTGTGGTATCCAGAAAAGAAGCCACCGTTAGACGAATCTGATCATCGGACATCCCTAAGATCAGACCCAGCTGATCCTCGATGAGGTCATAGGAGCGACCCTCAAAACGAACATGCACCATCATGGGCCTCTTGAGCTCTTTCGTAGTTATACTACAGCATACTACATGCTGACAAGGGGAGCGGGTGGGAATGTTCTGAGAGGATCTAGCCCTGGGATCTCCCTATAGGGTTTCGGGATCAATGCCTAGCTCCCGTAACCGTTGGGCTAACCGATCCGCTTTCTGTTCCAATTCCTCAGCTCTACGCCGTTCCGCCTCTGCCTGCTGTCGCACCTCTCTGAAGCTCTCAAATGGGGTGCCATCAGGACGATAGACCCGCATCTCTGGATCCACCACCTCAAACCGGATCCCCAGCCGAGGACTGGTCCATTGCTCCACTAGATCCCCTCCGACTAACTCACTTGTCTCCAAGGATCGGGTCCACACCCGTAGCCGATTCCGATCCGGATCGTAGATGTAGTACTCCTCCACGCCATAGCGATCGTAGAAGGCCAGTTTGCGAGCCATCTCCTTTTGGGTGTTACCGGGGGAGAGGATCTCGAAGACCACTTGCGGTGGGATATTGTCCTCGCGGTGCTGAATATAGGATCCACGTTCTCCTTTGGGACGGCCAAAGCTGACCATGACATCGGGAGCTTGGCGGATCCCTATGTTCCCCTGCACGGGATACCACAATAGATCCCCGGCTACAAAGACGTTGGGATCCTCAGCCAACAGATCCTCGATATTTTCCTTGAGGGTCACGATCCAGCGATACTGAAGGGTGTTGTCTGACATGGGCTGGCCATCACTGTCAGGATAGTGGATCAGATCAGGGTGAGAGGAGCGTTGAGAAACCATCGGGATCACTGGGAGCGGGTTGGGTTTAGTTTAACTCTAGATCAGGATTGAAGCGATCTGATATCTATTGATCAGAAAGGCACTCGATCTCCCCTAGAACCTGGTTTTGTAAGGCTCTGGCCTGCCGAAAGGAATATAACTGTGCCGCCCACTTCAGATCCCGGATCGCCTGTTGTCGATCATCCCGGAGCGAGCGAGCTAACCCCCGACCGTAATAGCCATCTGCACCATAGAATGCGATCGCAAAGGGTTCTAAGGCCAACCCCTGACGATAGTCCTGTTCGGCTCCGGTGGGATCTCCCAACTGATGCCGCAGCACACTCAGATAATAGTAGGCTGGGGCTGATTCTGGATCCTGTTGGATCACCTCTGAAAAGTCCTGCAGAGCCTGCTGTTGATCTCCCAATAACCAGCAGATCACCCCACGATTGTAGTGATGATTGGCAATGCCCCGCAGCTCCACCGCTCGATCAAATTCGGCCTGAGCCCCCTCCAGATCCCCCAGATAGGTATAGGCCCCTCCTCGCCCCACGTGCAACTGGGTGCGGATCACCACAGCAATGTAGTGGCTGCGTCGGCTGACGCGATTGAGCTGTCCCCCGTTTACTTGCAAGGCTTGATCATAGGTGTTCAAAGCCTGCTGCGGATCCCCCAGGCCCAACCAGGCGTTGCCCTGCTCCACCAGCACCCCATAGTTGGAGGACTCCGGAGATCCCACCACCACTTGAAAATCTTCGATGGCCCCCTGTCGATCTCCAGCCGCCTCCCGCACCCAGCCTCTGGATAGGTAGAGACTGAGGAAATTCGATCGGATCCGTAGGGCCGCACTGAAGTCCCCGATCGCCTTATCCAAAGCCCCAGGGCAATGAGAGCACATCCCCGAGCCAGAGCCATAGATCGTCGTTGGCCATGATCTGCGCTCGCCTAAGGCTTCACCGCCTGCACTACCTTCTTAAAGAACTGGCCCACTGCCGACACCAGTTTGGGAGCCGCCTCGATCCGGGGCGGGATATTAGACATGAGGGTGTGATAGTCATCCAAGAGCTCATGCTCCTCTGGAGAGACCCGATCGTCCGCGATCAACAGATTGCCGATCGCTCCCAATAGTTGCATCCGCTCATCCTCAGTGGCATCCCGCAGATACTCCACCATCCAGGACTCCGTCTGTCGCGCCGAGATCGGCTCCTGCAGTAAGGATTTCAATTCGGTGTTATCCATCAGATCGTAGCGTTCTAGCAGCCGCTCCAGGTACTTAACCTCCTCCTCCTCCAGATGACCATCCACCCAGGCTGAGCCCGCCACGATCCTGAGTAACAGCTGATGTTGGTTCGCCTGATCCATGATGGTGACCGGGATGAGATGAGACATTGCTCAGATCCTACCCAAGATCACCACCAATGAGAACCTCAGTTCACAGCCAACCTGGCCTATCCACCCAAGTGGAGGAGATCCTATCCCTATCCTCGGGGCAGGAAAGGCGATCCCTAACGGATGTACTCTTTCAGCACACTATTACGATTGGGATGACGCAGCTTCCGCAGCGCCTTGGCCTCGATCTGACGGATCCGCTCCCGCGTCACATTGAAGATCTGGCCGATCTCCTCCAAGGTCTTCATCCGGCCATCGTCCAGACCATAACGGAGCTTCAGCACATCCCGTTCCCGAGGGGTAAGCGTATCCAGAACCGTCTCCAGATCCTCCCGCAGCAACACCTTGGCCACCCGATCCTCTGGGGTCTCCCCGTCGGACTCGATGAAATCTCCCAGTCGAGAATCCTCCTCCTTACCGATCGGGGTCTCCAGGGAGATAGGCAACTGGGCGGACTTGGCGATGAACCGCAGCTTCTCAATGGTGATCTCCATGCGGGTGGCGATCTCCTCCTCCGTAGGCTTGCGACCCAGCTCCTGGGACAACAGCTTAGTTACCTTCTTGATGCGGGAGATGGTCTCGTACAGATGCACCGGCAGCCGGATGGTGCGGGATTGATCGGCGATGGCGCGGGTGATGGCCTGACGGATCCACCAAGTGGCATAGGTGGAGAACTTGTAGCCCTTCTCGTGATCAAACTTCTCCGCCGCCCGGATCAGGCCCAGGGAACCCTCCTGGATCAGATCCTGGAACGACAGCCCTCGATTCATGTACTTCTTGGCGATGGAGACCACTAGCCGCAGGTTGGACTGCACCATCTTCTCCTTGGCCCGTCGTCCCCGATGCAGACGTCGGCTGAACTCCGGCACCGCCATACTGACCTCAGCGGCCCAGAAGGACACCGGCACCTCCTCCGGATCCTCCCAGAGCCCCTCCCGGTCAAACACCTGATCCCGGATCCGTTCCAGCTCCAACAGATCCGCGATCTTGCGGGCCAGCTCGATCTCCTCATCCGCCCGTAACAGCCGAATCCGTCCGATCTCCTGCAGATACACCCGAATGGAGTCATCCGTGTAGTGTTTCTTCTTGGCCGGGGTGCGGCGGCGGGATTTAGACTTCCCCTGAGGGGAGGCCTCACCCTCTTCCCCCTCTGCCTCCCCATCCAGATCTCCGCTTAGCCCGTCCGTAGACTCCTCCGATTCTTCTCCGTCATCGGACTCAGCATCGGGAGTCTCCTCCCCCTCCCCCTCAGGTGGAGTCTCCACAAGAAGCTCAGTGGACGCCCCTTGGACCGTCGTCGTCTCCAAGGCGGTGTCGTTCGGTTTCAGCAGTTGCCTGGCTTGAGTCATGCTGGGTTCCTCATGATCCTGATCACAGTCAGTGGTGGTCGTTGGTGCTAGCCCATCGGAAGCATGGGGTGATGTCAGGGAGCGGTTCAGCCCGAGGGCAGAGGGCACCTGAGTCTTTCCTCCGAATCCGTGACAGCTTAACAAAAGTCAGACCGTCGTCACTCCAGGAGCGATCACGATCTAACCCAGTCTGGGGCCGTTGGAAACGGGGAAATCTCTAACATGCGGATGGCGGTGTCCGTCCAAGTCCTCGTGTGGCATCCCATCCACCCCCAACAATTCATCACCTGGATCTGACCCTGACTCCCCACCGACAGGCAGAGGCGCGGTCTCGTGAGAACGGGTCAATGGGGCTCTGTGGGGGCCGATCGGGTAACTGTAACCGTTCACACCAAAACATCCCTCCTACGTTAGCCCGCAGTTTCGGAAACAGCAACGGTTTTGCCCCAAGATCTTGGAAATTGGGCTCGATCTGGCTTGGGATCAGGGGTTGCCTGCCGGTTTTTGGCTGGGGACCCGGACATCAGCCGCTAAAATTAGTGGAAGTGTAAGTAGATGTAGTGGACTGTCAAGTTGGGATACACAATGACTCATTCTCATGCTTTCTTAGAACGATTACAGCAGTCCGTGTTGGTTTTCGATGGGGCGATGGGTACCTCCCTACAGGCCCAAAACCTGACGGCGGATGACTTTGGTGGACCGGAGCTAGAAGGATGTAATGAGTATCTGGTGATATCCAAACCCGAGGCAGTGGAGCAGGTGCATGCTTCTTTCCTGGAGGCGGGGGCGGATGTGATCGAGACGGATACCTTCGGGGGCACCTCGGTGGTGTTGGCGGAGTACAACATCTCTGATCTGGCCTATGAGATCAATCGCCAGGCAGCAGAGATCGCCAAGCAGGCGACGCAACGTTACAGCACCCCAGATCGGCCTCGGTTTGTGGCCGGATCCATGGGGCCTGGCACCAAGCTGCCCACGTTGGGACATATTGGCTATGAGGCGCTGCGGACGGCTTACCGAGATCAGGCCAAGGGATTGATCGATGGGGGCTCGGATCTGTTGTTGGTGGAGACCTGCCAGGATGTGCTGCAGATCAAGGCGGCTCTGGGGGCGATCTTTGAGGAATTTGAAGCTCGGGGGGAGCGGCTCCCGGTGATGGTGTCGATCACCATGGAACAGATGGGCACGATGTTGGTGGGTAGCGAGATCGGGGCGGCCTTGACGATCCTGGAGCCCTTTCCCATCGATGTCTTGGGCCTCAACTGCGCCACGGGTCCCGACTTGATGGTGGAACATATTCGCTATCTCTCCAAACACTCCCCCTTCCATATCTCCTGTATCCCCAATGCGGGTCTGCCGGAGAATGTGGGGGGACAGGCCCACTACAAACTCACCCCGGAGCAGCTGCGGTTCCATCTGGAGCATTTCGTCAAGGATCTGGGGGTCTCTATCGTAGGAGGCTGTTGTGGCACTCGACCGGATCACATTGCGGCCTTGGCGGATGCGGTCAAGCCCCTCAGGCCCAAGTCTCGTAACCCCGAGCGGATCTATGCTGCCGCCTCCATCTACAACCCTCAGCCCTACGATCAGGACAATTCCTTCTTGATCATTGGGGAGCGGGTCAACGCCAGCGGCTCCAAGAAGATGAGGAACCTGCTGAATGAGGAGGACTGGGATGCCCTGGTCTCACTGGCCCGATCCCAGGTGAAGGAGGGGGCGCACATCCTGGATGTCAACGTGGACTATGTGGGCCGGGATGGGGTCCAGGATATGACGGAGCTGGTGTCCCGGCTGAGAGATCAGATCACGATCCCGTTGATGTTGGATTCCACCGAGTGGGAGAAGATGGAGGCCGGTCTGAAGCTGGCGGGGGGCAAGAGTCTACTCAACTCCACCAACTATGAGGATGGGGAGGAACGGTTCCTCAAGGTGTTGGAGCTAGCCAAGATCTATGGGGCTGGCGTGGTGGTGGGCACCATCGATGAGGATGGCATGGCTCGGACTGCTGACAAGAAGGTGGAGATCGCCCATCGAGCCTTCCAGCAAGCCACGGCCTATGGCATCGCCCCCTATGAGATCTTCTACGATCCTTTGGCTCTACCGATCTCCACCGGGATCGAGGAGGATCGGGTCAATGGCAAAGCGACCCTCGAGGCGATTCGGCGGATCCATGAGGAGCTACCGGAATGTCACATCGTTCTGGGGATCTCTAACGTCTCCTTCGGTCTCAACTCCGCCGCCCGTGTGGCTCTCAACTCCATGTTTCTGCATGAGGCTCGTGAGGTGGGTATGGATGCGGCCATCGTCAGTGCCAGCAAGATCCTGCCCCTCACCAAGATCGAGCCGGAACATCAGCAGGTCTGTCGGGATCTGATCTATGACCGGCGACAATTCGATCAGCAGGGGATCTGTACTTACGATCCCCTCACCAAGCTGACCCAGCTGTTTGAGGGGGCCTCAGCCAGGCAGATGCAGGCGATCGATGAGAATCTCTCCCTGGAGGAGCGGTTGGTACGCCACATCATTGACGGGGAGCGGATCGGTCTGGATAAGGTTCTAGACGAGGCCCTGCAGAAGTATGAGCCCCTGGAGATCATCAACGTCTACCTGTTGGACGGCATGAAGGAGGTGGGAGAGCTGTTTGGGGCAGGCCAGATGCAGTTACCCTTCGTGTTGCAGTCGGCGGAGACCATGAAGGCAGCGGTGGCCCATCTGGAGCCCTACATGGAGAAGGCGGATGTGGACGGCAAGGGCAAAGGTCTGGTGGTGATCGCCACGGTGAAAGGGGATGTCCATGACATCGGCAAGAACCTGGTGGATATTATTCTCTCTAACAATGGCTACAAGGTGATCAATCTGGGCATCAAGCAGCCCGTGGACAATATCATCAAGGCCTATGAGGAGAGTCAGGCGGACTGTATCGCCATGAGCGGTCTCTTGGTCAAGTCCACCGCCTTCATGAAGGAGAACCTGCAGATCTTCAACGAGCGGGGGATCACAGTACCGGTGATCCTGGGGGGTGCAGCCCTCACTCCTAAGTTCGTCTATGACGATTGTCAACAGACCTATCAGGGCCGGGTAGTCTACGGCAAGGATGCCTTTTCAGATCTGCACTTCATGGACAAGCTGATGCCAGCCAAGTCCGTGGGCAACTGGGATGATCTGCAGGGCTTCCTAGACGAGGCGAATGGATCTCAGGGCAATGGCCATGTCGAGGGATCCAATGGTAAGTCGGAGATGGCGGCCCAGGATCTGACCTCGGCTGATTCCGTCCCTCAGTCGAATCGGGCGGAGACCAACGGGAAAACTCAGGCAGAGCCCGCGATCCCAGCCCAACCGGAAGAGGAGGATACCCGTCGCTCCGAGGCCATCGAGGCGGATATCCCACGGCCTGTGCCACCTTTCTGGGGCACCAAGCTACTCAACGAGGATCAGATCCCCTGGTCTGAGGTGTTCTGGTATGTGGACAAACAGGCCCTGATCGCTGGTCAGTGGCAGATCCGTAAGACCAAGGATCAAACCCGGGAGGAGTTTGAGGAATTCCTCGCTGAGAAGGTGGAGCCAGTGATCGAGCGATGGACAAACCGTATCCTGGAGGAGCAGCTCTTGCATCCGCAAGTGATCTATGGCTACTTCCCCTGTCAGGCGGAAGGTAATGATGTGATCTTCTACGATCCCAGCGCCTTTACGGATCAGCTGCTACATCTGGAGGACTCGGATTCCGCTTGGTATCAATTGCCCACGGTGTCTCATCTAACCCCCCCTGGGGATCTGCGGGAGCGAGCTCGTTTCCACTTCCCCCGGCAAACCTCCGGTCGGCGCTACTGTATCGCGGATTACTATGCGGAGCGATCCAGTGGGATCATCGATGCCTTCCCCATGCAGGCGGTCACCATGGGACCCGAGGCAACTGCCTTTGCCCAAGCTTTGTTTGCCGCCAATGAGTACACCGACTATCTCTACTTCCATGGCATGGCGGTGACCCTGGCGGAGGCCTTGGCGGAGTGGGCTCACGCTCGGATCCGGCATGAGTTGGGCTTCGGGGATGAGGATAGCTCGGACATCCGCAAGATCCTGCAGCAGGGCTATCGGGGATCGCGGTTCAGCTTCGGGTATCCTGCCTGTCCTAACCTCAATGATCAGTATCTGTTGTTAGAGCTACTGGATACCGAGCGCATCGGTCTCCGGATGGATGAGAGTGAGCAGTTGGATCCGGAGCAATCCACAACAGCATTGGTGGCCTACCATCCGGCAGCTCGCTACTTCAGTGTTCGTCCTGCACAACTGGCCACACAGGTCTAATTTCGATCGGTGATGGGATCGGATCCCGTCTAGCACTCTGTCGAGAGGGGAACAGCCTGATCCGAGACAGCCCTGAACTCTCAGGGCTAACCCGGATCAGAGTAAGAACTACTACACACCTGAGAATGCCATCACCAGGCTGCCCGCCAGCAGACCGATCAGGATACAGAGCCCGCCTCCCAACCAGTGACCCATCCGAGGATGGCTCTTGATGGTGCGACCCTGGACCTCCAGACGGGCCAGATCCATATAGGGTGCCACACCTCGTCGGAACCAACCGATCGCTTCCACCTGAGACCCGATCAGCTCTCGCACCTTGGCAAAGCCAAAGATCAGGTTACCGATGCCACCGAACAGAGAGGAGAAGCGCAGGAATAACAGGCCCGTCCGATCCTGTAGCTTCAGATCCGATCCCACGCGATTACCCGCATCCCCACGACCGATCAGCTCCCCATTTAACCGAGCAGGCTTGGCTCGCAACGGGCTGGCATAAGGATCGGACATCAACGTCAGGATATCGGTGGTGTCAGAGCTCTGAAACTGAGGGAAGGCCACTAACCCATAGATCATCGTTCCCAGTCCAAATCCGATCAGGGGAAGGCCCACCATCCAGCCCCCCATACCGGTTGAAGTGGCATTCAAAAGGATGGCGATCAGCAATCCGACTCCCAAACCGATCAGACCGGCTCCACCCAAGACCAGATCCAGCACAAAACGACCATAGAGACGGGAGCGATCCAGCTGCTTACCCTCCTGGATCACCCGCGCCATATCAAACTCAGTGGCCTGACCCAACTGCTCAGCGTAGGTGGCCAGAGCCCGCACCCGCTTGCCCGTTAACGGATGAGTAGAGTTAAGCTCCATCCAGGTGCCCCAGGGATTAAACATATCCCAGAGAAACACGCGACCCACCTGATCCATAGACGAGGAGATGCGGTAGGCCGTACCCGTGGAGGTGGCTGCCTTGGCATCGTAGATCCCCAGTGCCCGCGTGCCCTCTAGCAAACGACTGGGCTCCTGTTCCCGCTGTCCTTCCTCCACGATCCCGTAGGCGATCTTGACCAGAGCCCGAGCGAGCGCGTTGGGATCCCGAGTAGACTCTGCCGCGAAATGATCGGCAAAATATTCCCGAGTTCGAGACAGATACAACAGCAAATAGGTGCCGACAATGTAGAACAGGTAGGCCACCAGAGCCGCAGTCTGCATGGCATCCTTGACCTGATCCCCAGCTCGCCGACCTATCCGGTTGGCAAAAATGTAGATCAGGTAGCAGATCTGCACTAGGGTGGAGGCCAGAGTCATCACCGCAAAATCCCAATGGACGATATGACCCAGCTCGTGAGCATAGACCGCTGCCACCTCTCCATCCTCACAGTAGGTGAACAGTCCCTGACTCACCACCAATCGGGCACTATTGGGCAACGATCCATAGGTAAAGGCGGTGGGATTTTGGTCATCAATGATCCCTAACCGAGGGATCTTCAGCTGCCGCTCCTGACAGATCTTCTGGATCAACTCAGCGGTCTCAGGTTTCTGGCTTTGGATCTCTGACAACGATACCCAGCGGGTTTGGTACAGCCATCGTTGGGTGAGATCCATCAGAAAAGGGGAGAGAAAGAAGACGACCAGGTTAAAGACCAGCGTGAGCCCAATGGAGATCGCCAACCCTAACCCAGGGTTATCACTGCCGAGAATAAAAACAACAGCTAAACACAGGGCCAATACCATGCCCCCGATCAGCGAGAGGGTGATAGTGGAGGCGAGGACTAGATTTCCTCCTACCGCTGCGAGAAGAGGTCTCCCCCCTCCCGTCGGAGAACCAGGACTTGAAGGAAGCGCGTTATTCATGACACAATCCTCAAAAACGATCGAGATCATCAACCTGGGGATATCCCGGAGTAAAGATATCGTTAAGGTTGGAGAATAACAGGGATACAGGGCAGCCCTATCTTACCTCTTGTCCCCGGAGAGCCAGAGTACTTGTAAACTGATCGTTACTCTGATGGCCTACTCACTTGAAAACATTACTCCATACCTGCTTCATCCCAATACTCATGCATCTGATCAGGCAGTTGTAAATCTCGAGTGATGCTCAAGCAGAACCAGCGTAGAAATCGATCCAGATCACGGAAATGATTCACTTGATCAGCCAACTGTAAACTCACATAAACCCTTAGACAACCAGCCTGACTTAACTGTTCTAGGATGCTGTTGAGCAGTAAGGTTTTACCCATAAGTCGGGGTGCTTTAATCCGGAGCAACGAACCCGGCTGGAGCAGAGTAGTGTAGCAGACGGACTCAATGGGGGGACGCTCAATATAGATCTGGCTTGGTTGAGTCGGATCTGCCAAGCTCTGTAATGGAGGAATAACACTGGATAGCAGTATCTCAGGAACCTTTTCCAAGTTATTTGCGTGCCCTTCAGTCAAAATATGTTGTGACCAATATCGTTTCAGGGCTTCCTTAAAATTACTCTTCTTAACCTTCTCTCCCAGAGCATCTGTGAGCAGTCTCCAGAGCTTAGGTGCGGCATCCTGACTTAAATAACTGGTGGCGTATTGAGAGCGAGCTGCGATCTTATCATAATCTAGTCGTTGCCAAGCCCCTTCTAAAATGAGAGTCTCGACATCTGAAAGGTTCCTCTGGAATTTTGCAGAAACAGCCAAGTTGGCAGTTTCAATTGCGGTCTGATAAGTAAAGTCCATGGGAGCAATCATCATAGTTAACCATCCTGGCTACTTTACAGTTTTTACCGTTCCACGTCTAGGTCAGATCTCGTTCTTAGGTTCTCCACAGACAGCATCTACCGGATCGAGCGTTGGTGACGGATGCTCTGATGTTTGCCGTTACCGATCTAGCTGTTCCGATGGCCCAAGGGTTTCATCCAGGATTTCGGGCTGAGCCGACTCATCTTGAAGCTCAAAAAGCGCTCAATGATTGGGATATCTACTTCTCTCGACATCTAGCTAGATCAATAGTGGAGTCAACAGCCCTATAGGGCTGGAGGGAACTCTATCCTTGCGGACATCATGGCCCTAGCCAAGTTGTTAAATATGGAGCACCCTGAACGGGGTCGCTGATCTCTCTGGTGCAACGGAAAGAGTGGATCCTGCAGCGGGCTCCCATCCGAGTAGCCACGGCGAAACTCTCCGTTTGGGAAGGAACCGGGTTTTGATAACTGGACTACCTGACCTTACGGAGATCGGTGCTACCGTGAGGACGAATGATGGAGCCTGTGGGAGGAGTCAAACCATGCATCCCTTAGCCAAACGGACCAAGATCGTCGCTACTCTAGGTCCTGCGAGTCGCTCTCTGGAGACGCTACGACGACTGGCCCAAGCGGGTATGAATGTGGCTCGGCTAAATTTCTCCCATGGTAGTTACGAGGATCACGCGGAGACGGTGCGCATCCTCAAGCAGGTGTCCGAGGAATTGGATAGCCCCATCTCCATGTTGCAGGATCTGCAGGGACCGAAGGTGCGGGTAGGTCATCTACCGGAGGGATCCTTGATCCTGGACGAGGGCAAGGTGTTTACTCTCGTGCCCATGGAGTTGTTCAATGAGAAGAACTCTCAGACGATCCCGGTGGATTATCCCCATCTGGCGGAGGAGGCTATGGAGGGGATCCGTATCCTGCTGGATGATGGTCTGTTGGAGATGCGGGTCAAGGGGATCCATGGAGAAGGTGTGGACTGTGAGGTGATCCGGGGGGGCCAGTTGAAGAGTCGGAAGGGGGTCAACCTGCCGGAGCTCAACCTGAGATTGCCGTCTATGACCGAGAAAGATCGTCAGGATCTGAATTTTGGTTTGGAACAGGAGGTGGATTGGATCTCCCTGAGCTTTGTGCGTCATCCCGATGACATCCGGGAGCTGAAGGCATTGCTGAAGGAGAAGGGAGCAGAGACCACGCCGGTGGTGGCCAAGATCGAGAAGCCCCAGGCGATCACCCATCTGGAGGCGATCATCGATGAATGTGATGGGGTGATGGTGGCCCGTGGGGATCTGGGGGTGGAGATGAACCCGGAGCGGGTGCCGTTGTTGCAGAAACAGATCATTCAAGCCTGTAACGTCCGTGGGATCCCAGTGATCACGGCTACCCAGATGTTGGAGAGCATGATCCAGAACCCTCGTCCCACTCGGGCTGAGGCTAGCGATGTGGCTAATGCGATCCTGGACGGCACGGATGCAGTGATGTTGTCGGGGGAGTCGGCGGTGGGACGCTATCCCCAGGAGTCGGTGGAGATGTTGACCAAGATCTCTTTGGAGGTGGAGAAGACCCTAAGTTTCGACAATCGCTTCCCGGAACAGGATGACGAGACCCATGCCATCAGTGAGGCTCTCAACGCTATCGATCGGGTCTTGAATCTGAGATGTATCACTACCTACACCACCACAGGCTATACGGCGCGATTGGCGGCAGCGGAACGTCCACGGGTGCCGGTTGTGGCCTTTACTCCCGATCCGTTGGTCTTTCATCGTCTCAACCTAATCTGGGGGGTGGTGCCGTTGCTGATGCCAGGAGAGATCGGTACGGTCGAGGATCTGGTGCGTCGGGTGGAGTTGGAATTGTTAAAGCGGAAGTTAGCGGATCATGGGGATGAGGTGTTGATCTTAGGGGGAAGTCCGGTCCAGCGGGCCAAGGGCACCAACTTCTTAAAGATCCATATCATCAATCATGCCTAGTTAGCTTCCTACAAACGCAACGCCCATTCTCTCTAGGACTATCCCAAGAATCATGTCGGATTGCTACTTCTATTGCTCGGTTGCGTGAGATTCGCCAAGAGATTTTACCGACTGATTTGGATCTGTTTAGGTCTGGTGAGCCACTGGTGAAGAGGAAAGGAGATTAATGCGGGTTACGATCTGCTACACTGCCACCAGATCTTCAGGTCAAGACTGGCATGACGGACACAGCATCGGATGCTCCCTCTAACCCCCAACAACCTGTGGTGCCGACGACGGTGACGGCGACGACTCTCTACAGCGATCAGGCGCGGGTGATCCGTACCGGCAAACTGGCCCTGACTGGGGAGGAACGGGGGATCCGGATCACAGGTTTACCCAGCACCCTGGATCCAGATTCGATTCGGGTGAAGGGCTCTGGCACCACTCCAGTCAAGATCCTGGGCATTCAGGCGGATCGGATCTACAACCCTAAACCTGTGGTAGAGGAGGTGGCTCGGCTGACTCAGGAGATCGATGCTCTGGAACAGCAGAAGCAGAATTTGGAGGTAGGGCTAACGGCGTTGGATCTACAGCGATCTTTTGTACAAGGGCTACTGGAGAAGTCGGTGGAGCGGTTCTCGCGGGGCTTGGCGGATCAGCGCATTGGTCTCGATCAAACCCGAGATCTATTGATGTTTGGGGGGGAGCAATATCAAGACTATGCCAGCGCCATCCTGCAGCAACAGCAGGAACGCAAACTCTTAGAGGAACAGATCAAGGCCCTCCGCCAACAACTGCATCAATGGGTCACTCCTCGTCAACAACAGCTCTATCAAGTGGTGATCGATCTGGCTCCCTCCAGTGCAGGGGAGTTCAAGGTCGAGGTGGGCTACACCGTGCCCCGAGCCAGCTGGACCCCTCTATACGATCTGCGGGTCAATCTCAAGGCGAAGTTGATCAACCTCAATTACCTGGCCAGTGTGAGACAGAGAACGGGTGAAGCGTGGCAGGATGTGCGGCTCAGCCTTTCCACGGCCAAACCCGGACTTGGATCCTTACCTCCCAAGTTGGAGCCCTGGTATCTGGATGAGTTCTCCCAGAGTACTCCGTGGGGGGCCTTAGCAGCCTCAGAGATTGATGCCGGATCTGGTCCTGCAGAGGGAGGAGCTATGGCCCTCCGATCGATGGCTCTCTCAGCCCCTGCCCCTGCTGCCATCGAAGCCGAATCTGTAGCGGCTACCCCATCCCAAGAAGGGGGCGTGATCCATTTTGATCTGACCCATCCCAATACCGTGCCCAGCGATGGAGATCCCCATAAGGTAACGATCTTCGATACGGAGCTGCCCTGTGAATTGGATTACCTGATCGTGCCCAAAATGGTGACCTTCGCCTACCTCCAAGCCACGATCACCAATCCCATGGATGGCGTCGCCCTATTACCTGGCAAGGCCAATATCTTCCGAGAGGAGACCTTTGTCGGATCCACACCGCTGGAACATGTGGCCCCAGGACAGACCTTTGAGGTGGCACTCGGCATCGATGAGGGGATCAAGGTGGAGCGAGATCTGATCGAACGAGTGGTGGACAAAAAGCAGCTACGGGGACAACGGCGGATTACCTTTAGTTACCGTATTCAGGTGATCCAACTGCGAGATCATACCGCTCAGGTCAAGGTCAAGGAGCAGTTACCCATGAGTCGTCACGAACGGATCAAGGTGAAGCTGATCAAAACAGAGCCCCAGATTACACCGGGAGAGATGGGGTTGTTGGAGTGGAACTTTCCGCTGCCGATCAACGTTAAGCAAACGATTCTATATCAGTTCGCGATTGAGCATCCTCCAGAGATGCAGGTGACGGGGCTGACGATTTAGGATCTAGAATTGAGAGGCAGCCCATCCATCATTGAGGGGTAGTTCTAAAGCTGTAAGGACGCATTGTAGTGGTGAAGGCAACACCAAATCGCACTCATTTGGATCGGCCCTCAATACCATCAGATCATTGTATCGCATCACCTCCCCAGTCACCTCCACAAAGTCCGCCACTAGATCTAGAACACGAGAATTCACTGGGTTATCTTGACGATCCACCATCAAGAAAAACATCAGATCTCCCTTCTCGTTGATTACTCTCAGAGCTGGAGGAATACCTCCACTGATACATCGGGCAGCACATTACTCCAAGGGTTTTAGGCATATCAAATGCGATCACACAGTTTACACCAAACTGCATGAGTTGAACGATGGCCCCAGGTTGCTCTATGAGGCCCCAGAATTGTATCTGGCGGCGGCGAAGATCGCTTGAGCCTCAGGGGTTTGTACGAATCGCCAATGCCAAGGCTCGTAACTGATCCCTTGGGGATTCTGGGGGGGGAACGATAGCTCGAACCCATAGGTTTCACCGTGGGTGGCCAGCCACTGAAAAGCTGCGGTCCGATCAAAGCTGAACTGTAGATCGGTACTGGAGGAACGACCATCGCCGATATCAATGGCATAGCCGGTGTGATGTTCACTATGACCAGGAGGGGCGGATAACCGTTTGGCTGCTGTCTCCGATCCCCGTCGTTGGATCTGACGCTGAAACAGAAACGCCTGGGTCTGCCAGGAACGATATCCCGAGAGAGGTCGCAGTGAGATCCCTGCAGCTTGAGCAGCAGCCCGCATCTGTTGAAAGGCTTGAGCGGCATCCTGGTGTAGCCGATGTTGACTGGAGATCGACTGCAGCAGTGCTTCGGAGACCACGGTGTAGGGAAAATGAAACGGGATCCCCTCTATAGACGGTGGGATCGGCTTAGAAGGAGGCTCCAACAAGGCGATCGAGGCGCCCCAGGTGGCGGTGCTCTGG
>CAYSEO010000050.1:0-17987 GCA_964429885.1 uncultured bacterium | reverse complement strand
TAAAACTACAGTCTTCCAAACTGTTGTCGTGGGTTCGATTCCCACCGCCCGCTTCCTAAACCTCACTGGCCGCTACAGGTGGCTTTTTGAGTCCCTGCACGGATCTTAGCTTGAGCAGCAACGATCGTTTACCGCTGCGGTTTAGCTACAGAGATAAGCGTCATTACCTATCTTTGGGCGAGATGTGCCTGGGTATCCACGGATCTGGAGGCCGAGTGAGGGGATCTGTCGGGGCTGGTTCAATTGGGGTGACGGGATCCGGTGGGTCTCGGTCTGAGATCAGGTATCGAGGATCCGGGGCTCTGTTCAGTGGCTACTGGGGCGAGCTATCATCCTGCCTAGACTGGCAAGCTGGAGTGCAAGCGTGAGGCGCGGTAATCCTAATTCCAAGATCGAGTACATCATCCCCTATCAGTTCCCTCGGACCTACCCAGGGGAGACGTTATCGAAGCCGTTCCAGATCCGGCTGAGACAGGGAGATTATGATGCGCTGATGGCGATCCCGCTGGCGGAGCGGTTGGCTCTGGTGCGCTCTGGCTCAACGACAGGGTAACGGAGTCCACGAATACAGGGCTTTCCATGATTGGACAGGATCCGTTTCGATTGGCCCCGCAGGCAGCTTGGGAGAGAAAACACTGCCACAGGCATCATTATCATGTCCGGGAGGTCAGAACCAGTCATCAGTCCATTCGTCATCTTGTTCAGCAAATTGTTGATATGTTCTTTCGTTGATGAAGATCTGCCATCCAATCTGTGGTCCCTGAAGAAGTTCTTCACTTATGACGATTGTGGATTCCGAGCATGAAACAGTCCAGGTTTCGCCCCATGGCCTATCGTTATGAACATATTTTTGCTCTTCCCTCCAGCTACGCTTGTGCTTGACTCGCATGTCGATCTGCAATGTTATTTTGATTTGATCGTCGACACGAACGATGTTGAGTATCTCGACAGCGACTGCTTCTCTTGATTCCACGAAGATCACATTCTTTCCAATGATGTCAGGGATTTCCATCATTTAGTTAGCCAACTACGGGATCTCAAGCAAGGCGAAGCCTAACATTTTTGAGCTTAGGGTGCGGCCCGAAAACTCCAACGAAGTCTGGTGCATTAGCCTCCGCGTCCTCGGCAGCGAGGTGTTAGCCACTCATGATTGCTGCGCGCTCATTGGGACACAATAACGCTGTAATCCCATGTGCATAGGGTTTTGGGGGATCGTTTTAATATGCAGCGTCTTGAGAGGCAGAGCCTACCCGAGCTGCAGCACTCTGATGGTAGCAGAATTCAGGAATGATGAGGACTTAGTTAGTCACTCTGAAGCATATCCGCCACACAAGTATGGTACCTGATTGAGAACCAGCTGCAGAACACCGAATAGCTTCTGTCCTCTGGCCACTGATCCCTACCTACAATGTTGCCTAGCTCTTCTTCGAATATCTGTAGGTAATGTACTTTTAGGATCTCTCCATGGCAACTTTGGTCCTCAACCTCTATGAGATAACCACTGGGGTCATAGTTGAGTATTTCGAGGTCCCATCTGTGAAGCTCGGGCTTGACAGAGATAATCCAGTCCAAGAAAGCCTGTTTGCCGTATACGGTGACTAAATGCCTCTCTAGATACTTCATAAATATCTTGTTGGATTGATGGATCTTAAAGAAAAGCAAAGTCTGACTATGGGATCCTATTAGAGGTGAGACCTAACGGGGAAACTCACCGGTCGTCAGATCAACTCAAGTCGACCATAGCACATTGATCGGGCGATCCGGTACAGTGCTGGGTTAGGCATCGAAGCACGATCTATTGATGTGCGACCAAGTGAAGACGAGATCTAATGTCATGGCGTCAGCTCTTGTCTGTCCTTCCTGAATCTGGAAAAACTAGTCCTCATCATCAAGCTCCCTCAGGACTTCCACGAAAACTTCCTGGGCTAGTGAATCTAGCGTAGGCCATACGTTTATCAGCCATTGTTTACCTTCTTCAGTTGGCTCTACGTAGTGGTCCGATCTGGTCGCGCATGCAACCCCTTGTGCAACAATATCAGCAGAGTTTTCCAGACCGCCCACAATTAGGGCTTCGATTGGATTCCGGATTAGCTGTCGGGCTAAGTGAGGTCTCCGAGCACAAGCCGGAGCAATGATTGCAAATGCAGCTTCGGCAAACGACCAGCAATTTGTTGCCCAGAAAGCCTTTTCAACATTTATCAGAAAGGTTTCATCATCAAAATCGGAGGGATTAGCATACTCTCGCTCGTAGAATACCTCTAAATCAGCCAACTTTTGAGGTTCTAACCAATTTGCCATTCCAAAATCCTCAGCGCGGCCTAACGTCCCAGCTTACCGGACAGCAAGGAATCTATGGAAACAAGCTTAGCAGATGGGTTTGCCGTTCCGGCACAGTGATGTGTGTTAGGTTCCATGCAATTACACTAAATCAATTTTTCTCATTCTTATGAGCACATTGGAAACGTACAAGGAGATGCTGGCCCTTGGAAACGCGTGAGATCCTTTCCCTAAACACATCTTCCAAAAAAGACAAATTATGCTGCTTGGTTTTTTCATGTTCTTCCATGGAATAGGTTAAGAATTTATCCGTTAAGTCAGTGGTGACAACATCAAAGCCAGCCTGCTTGATTTTTTCACAATAATGATCTATACTCATCAGGTTGTAGCCAAATTTATCTCCATATTGTCGCATCTCATGACTATCAGCTCCCACACAGTAATCCTCAAAAACAAGTCTTCCTCCTGGTTTTAGCAAAGATGATCCAATCTTATTAAATAGTTCCATCTTGTTATGTATATGAAGAAAGACATCTATGCTCAATATGAAATCATAAGTCTTGTCACTAAGAAAATCTAGAATGTCTCCGTGGTAAAAACGAACTCTATTCTCAAGAGAGTAACGCTTGCAGCTTTCTGTTGCCTGTTCAATGAAATCCTCAGTAAGATCTATCCCATCAACATAAGCACTACAGGATCTCGCTAATTCAAAAGCTGCTGCACCTTTTCCACAACCAATATCCAAAATACTACTACCGGACTCGATCTTCTCTGTGCCCAGAATGTCCGTGAGGCGTTTTTGCCCACCAGTGCAAATCCAATGGCTCCCGAACAATATGTCATGGGCATCAGTTACATTCTTTAGGTTATACTGGTCAACTCCCATTTCTGCCTCTCTACGGCTACTTGCCATTTTGTTTGATTCTGCCAGAGTGCCCAACGAGGGAGCTCACCGGTCTGCAAGGGATCCCAAAACGAAGCCAGGAAGCTTAGATCTGCAGATCCGGGTGCAGTGAATGTTAGACGGGACTCATGCACGCCCAACTCTCCTACCATGTTTACTTGAAGCTTGGGGCGATCGTCAACCCTGCTGAGCAAAGTGATCTGTAACTACCGACAGCCCTTGGGTATCTGATCCCATCTCTGTGGATCAGTTTTGAGTGGAAAGACGGCTCAATTCATAAGGAGTCTAACTTGTATCGTACTGCATCTTACCCAAACTGCCAAGGCCGCATAATCCCGACTTAATGGAGTTATACGGCCTACGGCATAATACACTATCCTTTGTTCCGCAGCCTGTGATCCTTCCATGTCAGAAGATCTTGTCACAGAAGCTGCGCCATAATCCGGCTATGTGGTGGCTGTCATAACGCGTTATCCACTGGCCATATAATACTATCCCAAGCCTCCTAACCTTCAGACTGAGAAGTACATCACCAGAGCTCAGCCCTCCCGTAGATCCACACTTAGAGGTAGAGTTTGGGTGGCACCTCCGGAGAGTGGATCAGGTATGGCGTCTCCGTTTCTACTGGGCCTGGGTTGGATCGCAGGATTGTTAGCCCATTCCTTACCCGCTGGAGAGCAGTGGGGTTGGATCTGGCCAATGGTGCTGGCTTTAGGCTTGGGGATCTTCTGCTTCGTTCGCCGTCAGCGTCCTCTGGCCAAAACCTGGTTGGCGACAGGATTGATCGCGTTGCTGGCCTGGGTCTATCTCTCCTATCGGACTCCAGCCCCCAGTCCCCAAGACATTAGCTTTCGAGCCCCTCAGCCTCGGGCCACCGTGATCGCCCAGGTGTTGACCGATCCCCAAACCACCCGCAGTCAGCGTCTCCGGATCTGGGTGGAAGCTCAGGAGTATCAAGTCTCTGAAGATACCATGGAGCCCGTTGAGGGCAAGCTTTACATCACCCTGGATCCGAAAACTGTCTCCAGTCTCGATCTGCATCCCAGTCAACGGGTACGGTTCAACGGATTCCTGTATGTACCCAGCACCGCTCAGAATCCAGGGGGTTTTGACTTTCGGGAGTATCTGCAGCAGCGAGGGGCTTTTGCAGGGTTGAGTGCCTACGCGGTGGAGATCGTCGATCCCGGTCGGCAGTGGGGGGGATGGGCACTGCGACGTCGGATCCGAGGGGCACTGATTCGCGGCTTGGGGGAGGAACAAGGGGAGCTACTCAGTTCCATGGTGTTGGGATCCCGAGCGGCTCAGCTCAGCTATGACATCAAAGATGACTTTCGGGAGGTGGGTCTATCCCATGTGTTGGCGGCCTCCGGCTTCCATGTCTCCTTGTTGATCGCCGTGATCCTGGCCCTCTGTCGTCAAGCACCCCAGCGGACACAGCAGTTAACCGTCGTGATCAGCTTGGGGGTCTATCTTCTCCTGACTGGCCTCAGCCCCTCCGTCGTCCGAGCCACGGTCATGGGCCTAGCCGCTACAGTGATCCTGACGGAACCGCAACTGAAACAGCAGCTGAAGGTGGAACCCCTGGGCATTCTGCTGTTGGCCGCTGTGGTGTTATTGATCTGGAACCCCAACTGGATCACCGATCTGGGATTTCAACTTAGCTTCCTGGCCACCCTGGGTCTTTTGGTGGGAGTCCAACCCATCAGCCAAAGGCTCAACTGGCTCCCCGTTACCCTAGCTTCCGCTGTCGCCGTACCCATCGCCGCCCAGATCTGGACCCTCCCCCTCCAGATCTTCGTGTTCGGCAAGGTGGCCAACTACTTTCTGATCGCCAACCTGATCAGCCTGCCCTTTATTTTGATCCTCACGGTGATCGGCTTTGTGGCCTGTGGTCTGGGCCTGATCAGTCCCCTGTTGGGATCCTGGCTGGCTGCCCCCCTGCAGGTGCTGCTGACTCCCTTGATCAATTTAGTGGGCTGGATCGCCAGTTGGCCGGGGGCCACCTACTATGTCGGTGGTGTCTCCTGGATCCAAGCTGGATTGCTGTATGCCGTTCTGGGCTGTCTCACTTTTTGGGCCGCTTGGCGAGAGAAACTCAGATGGCAGAGTACCGCCTTGCTGATGGCTGTTCTGATCGGTCTGCCCAACCTGATCCCAGGTCCACCCCTGCAGCTCACCTTTCTTTCCACGGATCCGGTGCCCGTGTTGTTGATCCAAACCCGCCAGGAGACGATCTTGATCAACAGTGGCTCTGAGGAGACCGTTCGGTTTGAGCTGCTACCCTACCTGCGGCGGGAGAGGATCCGTTCCCTTGATCTGGCCATCGCCACCGTGGCAGAGGGCGCCCTCAATGGCGGTTGGGGGGAGCTGCATCGATCGATCTCGATCCGACAATTTCTGGATGGAGATGGGATCCGAGCCTCAGGCGCCTATGGTCAAGCCTTGGGGGAACTCCGGGCCCAAGGGATCCCCATCCTCACCGCCACGCCTCAACAGGCTCTACCTGTTCAAGGTCCCCTCAACCTCACTCCCTTACGCACAGGTCCTTTGATCCTGCAGCTCGATGCTCAGACGGGTGAGCGGGACACCTGGCTGTTGGTGGGGAGTGCTGCTCCAGGGGCTCAGATCGAGTCGCTGTCTCCTTTGCCCAGCTCAGCAACAGGTATCTGGTGGGGACAAACCTCCCTATCCAGAGAGGTGTTGGAACAACTGCAACCTCAGATCGGCGTTACCCTCGGTCAGACTCAACCTGAGTCCTGGTTTCAAGACAGGGGTCGATCTCTGTATCGGTTAGAACAGACGGGTGCGCTCCGATGGACCTCAAGCGGGATCCAGATCCTGACCCGCCCAATCGATGAATAAGCATAAAGGATACTTCAGAACGATCTCCGGCCCTGGTTCAGGACAGCATTCATCCTAGGGGGCTGAGCGAGTTCTGGCTTGAGCCAAACAGTCATGTAAAACCTGCAGTTGCTGCTCTGTGGGGTTGGAGCGAGCATTCACCTGTTTAATCCAGATCAAAGCCTCGCTGATCTCCAGGCCACGGTGCAAGCAGAGATAGGAGATACAGACTAAGGGAGCTCTTTCGATGCCACCCAAACAATGCACATAGACGGGCATGCCCTTCTGAATACAACGATGGATCACCTCCACTGCCTGCAGCAAAGGCTCCGGATCCAGGTCGCAGCTGTAATGACTGTCCGGCAAAACGGTGCGGCCACAATAGAAGCTGCCCGCCACATCCCTGGGTAATGGCCCCTCCTGCTCCGCACAGAGAGAGAGAATGGCTGCGACCCCAGCATTGGCCAACATGACACTATCCCCAGGTTGGGGCAGGGCTCCAATGGCCAGCTTTCTAGGGATGACCCAGCGAATGTGAAGCGACCGCCGTCGAGACTTGGTCTGGGTTGAGGATCGGGAGCGCAGCAGCTGTCCAAAAAACATCAGGATCCGGTTAAAAAGCGAACGAGATTGACGGGGAGATGTTTCCCCCCGCTCCCGTGAGGTGACCGGGCTGCGAGAGACTGAGGTAACACCTGAGGAGCTCGCCGGATGGACTGAACTAGATGTTTTGGTCATGCTCGCGGGGACTCCCAAGCCATGAGGGGTGATCAAGGTATCGCTGATCATTAGAGGCAATCTTGGCCTGAACAGGATGAAATTGCCAATGATCCTGACTTCATCTTACGTTACTTTACGATCTCCAACCTTCTCGTGACAATCTTCATCAAGTCGATCGGTGGATTCGGGTCGAGAAAGACTAGTGTATCATTCAAGCCTCTCGGCTGCAGGCGCCTGACCCTCAATCGGCCTGAGGGCTAGGGCTTGTTGAGGTCGATCGGTGATCACACCCCAGATCTGGGGGACTCGGAGCCATTGGACTAGAAGGGGATCTGAGTTAACCGTCCAGGGAATCAACGGCAAAGAAGAGGTCCAACGACTCAGGTCGGTCTGAGCCAGGCTCTGCCAGTGGGGCAACACCAGATCAACGGCTACCCCCCATGGGAGCTGATCGATTGACCTGACCAAGAGTCCTAGGGATAGAGCTGGATCAGCCTGTCGGATCCGACTGAGGGAATCGGGTAAGAAGGAGGTGACGATCACCTGGTCTGGTTCACAATGACGCCGGATCAGCTCTACGAGCTCCAACTCATACCCCGGTTCTTTGAGCTCGATATCCAGATGGATCCGACCTTTGAGCCTTTGTAAGGTCTGCTGCAAGGTGGGCACAGGCTTGTACTCATGGAGCTGGGCATAGGTCAGATCTTGAAGCCATTGCCCTTGAATCCGATCGTCGTGGTGGATCACCAGGAGGCCATCTCGGGTGCGACGCACATCAAACTCCACCATGTCGGCCCCGATCTGCACGGCCCATTCAAAGGCAGCCAGGGTGTTCTCCTGCGACCCAGCCTGACCTCGGTGGGCGATCACCCAGGGGCGGGGTAGCTGGGATCCAGTCCTCATCTCATCCCTCGATAGGGGCGGGTAGGTAGGCGGAGAAGTCTGCGCGCTTGATGAACTGAAAGGGGCCTGAGAGGGATCCCCAAACCACCTTGTCGGTTTCCGGGTCCAGTCCCTGATCGAGGCTCTGGAAGGCGGTGGCTGTCACCTCAAACTCGCTGCGCAGATAAGTCTGTCGGTTCTTACGCCAGATCAGACAGGTTTTACCCGGAATGCTGCGGCCTCGAAACGAGGATCCAGTCCAGTCCACCTCGGTGATGCAGCCCGAGAGGAGCTCCAGCTCAGCCCGAGTCAGAAGTTTCAGCTGATCTAGATCCCGACCTGCCCCCAGGTAACGCTCTGGGTGGGTGAGGCTGTAGTTCTGAATCCGGATCTGATCCCCCTCATCCTGCATCAGATGGATCACCCGCTGCCGATAGGGCTGATCGAGGGCGATATCGTAGGCTTGCTCCACATAGAAACCGATCCCCCCCAAGACAGAGTAGGGTAGGGGACATTGATAGACATGAATATTGGCAAACCAGGCGGGCTCGGCGATGGCCTGATCGAAGTTGTTGAAGTGACCCGCCAGCCATTGAGCCAACTGCAGGAGACGAGAGGAGCTCGCCATAGAGACCCAAGATCTGAATGTTGCGATCCCGAGCATATCACGGGGACTCAAACCCCAGCATTCTGTAGGATCAAGGGGTCAGGATTCGGAGACTGGTTCGGTGTCCTCCCCCTCTCCTGCACCACAAACCATAACGATCCTGGGGGCTGGGGCCTGGGGATCCACCTTGGCCCAACTGGCCCAGGCTCAAGGCCATCGGGTCCGGGTCTGGGATCGACGCAACTCCCTTTCACTGGCAACAGCTCTCTCTGAAGCCCAGATCGTGATCAGTGCCCTCTCCATGGCTGGGGTCAACCCGGTGGTGGAGCAGATCCAACAGATCCACTCGCAGCAACCCCTGCCTCCCTTGATCTGGGTGAGTGCCACCAAGGGACTGGATCCCCAAACCCGCCGTACCCCTGCTCAGATCTGGCAACAGGCCTTCCCTGGATCCGTTGTGGTTCTATCTGGACCCAACCTGGCTAAAGAGATCCAACAGGGCTTACCGGCAGCCACAGTGGTGGCCAGCACCGCCCCCACCGCTGCCCAGACGGTCCAACTCGCCCTCTCCTCCGATCGCTTTCGGGTCTACACCAGCCTCGATCCCTTGGGGGTGGAATTGGGGGGCACGCTGAAGAATGTGATCGCTATCGCTGTAGGAGCCTGTGAGGGACTACATCTGGGCACCAATGCCAAGGCCGCCCTGGTAACCCGAGGTCTGCGGGAGATCGTGCGGGTGGGGACCTATCTGGGGGCTGAGGCCCAGACCTTTACCGGCCTGTCGGGGCTAGGGGATCTGTTGGCTACCTGTAACAGTTCTTTAAGTCGTAACTATCGGGTCGGTTTCGGTCTGGCTCAGGGCAAATCCCTAGGCCAGATCCTGCAGGAGATCGAGGGTACTGCCGAGGGGGTGAATACTGCCCATGTACTCATGGATCTGGCGGAACGTGAAGGGATCTCCGTGCCGATCTCGGAGCAGGTCTGCCAAGTCCTCCGGGGACAGATCACCCCGCAGCGAGCCCTGGAGGTGTTGATGGAACGAGCTGTCAAACCGGAGTGAGGGAGGAGAGCCCATCAGGATCCCAACTCTCTGTTAGGTAAAGGCCAGGTAGCCCTGGTAAAACAAAACACCAAGGAGGGGAACAAAGATCACCAGGCCCCAAAGCGCAGATTTGCCTAACCGAGGGGGGATGGCGAATATCAGGATCAGAGCGATCACAAAATTGACCAGAGGGATAAACAATAGTATGAGCCACCATCCTGGTTTACCCGCAGCCTTGACGAACACCCAAGAGGAGGCGATGGGCACCCAAGCCAACCAGGCATTGGCAACATTAAGCCGATTCCCGATCACCATCAAGGTATAGGAACCGAAGGCATAGAAACCTAAAAACAGTAGTAACTGAAACAGCTCTTCCATGGTTTATCCTCCCTAGGGTACAGGCACCTCGATTTTAGGTCCAAAGATCGGCCCTGGCAACGGATGGATAAGATCTGATCCGGTCCCCATAACGGCAAACAGAGGCCCGGAGACCTCTGCTGCACCAGTCAGACTCGATCGAGCCGTGTCTCTAGCGATTGATCTTGGGGGTCTCCCGGAAGAAGATCGCGAAGAACAACAGGCCGATGGTCAGGAACAGAATGAAGGTGTAGGCGATAGCTTCCATAGCGATCCTCCTGTGTCAGTAAGGTTTTGGATAGGGGCGACTCTAGCCTACCAAGGATAGAGCCGCAGGTGTCCACCCGGAACAATCCCCTAAGGGATCAGCCCCCCTGCTGAGCTTGAGGCTCCTTACGGGTGGAGCGGTCACCCAGTTTCTGGAAGACACCGAATTCCACCATCTCCTCCTCCATGTTGGGATCGATCCCCGCGAACACATCCCGGAACAGGGTACGAGCCCCATGCCAGATATGACCGAAGAAGAATAGCAACGCGAACACAGCATGGCCGAAGGTGAACCAGCCCCGAGGACTGGTGCGGAACACCCCGTCCGCCTGAGGAGTCTCCCGATCGAACTCGAACAACTGACCCAGCTGTGCCTTACGGGCATACTTCTTAACCGCAGAGGGATCGGAGAAGGTCTGACCGGTGAGCTCACCGCCCAAGAACTCCACCGTCACCCCAGTCTGCTCGAAGCTGTACTGAGACTCCGCTCGCCGGAAGGGAATATCCGCCCGCACGATGCCATCCTGATCCCGCAGCACCACGGGGAAGGTCTCGAAGAAGTTGGGCAGGCGATCCACTTGGAGCTCCCGACCTTCGCCATCCCGGAAGACCGGATAACCCAGCCAGGTGGTAGCGATCCCGTCGCCATTGTTCATGGGGCCAGACCGGAACAGACCGCCCTTAGCAGGGCTATTGCCCACATAGTCGTAGAACAACAGGGACTGGGGCAACTCCTCGTAAGCCTCGCTACGGGTCTTGCCCTCCGCCACGGCCTCAGTCACCCGACGGTTGATCTCCTGATTGAAGTAGCCCGCATCCCACTGATAACGGGTGGGACCAAACAGATCCACAGGGGTGGTGGCGCTGCCATACCACATGGTGCCAGCCACCACAAAAGCCGCGAAGAACACCGCCGCGATCGAGCTAGCCAACACCGTCTCGATGTTCCCCATCCGCAAGGCCCGATAGAGCCGCTGAGGCGGACGCACCGTCAGGTGGAACAAACCCGCAATGATCCCGACGATACCGGCGGCGATATGGTGAGCCACCACACCTCCGGGATTGAAGGGATTAAATCCAGCCGGCCCCCACTCCGGAGCCACCGGTTCCACATGACCCGTCACCCCATAGGCATCGGTGATCCACATACCGGGGCCGAACACCCCCGTCAGGTGGAAAGCCCCAAAGCCAAAGCAGAGGAGGCCAGACAAAAACAAGTGAATGCCAAACATCTTGGGCAGATCCAAGGCTGGCTCCCCTGTACGGGGATCCCGGAACAGCTCCAGATCCCAGTACACCCAGTGCCAGCAAGCCGCCAGGAACAACAGCCCCGACAACACGATGTGAGCGGTGGCCACCCCCTCAAAGGTCCAGATGCCGGCGTCGGCCACACTGTCACCGTAGATGTTCCAGCCACCCCAGGAGTTCTCCACCCCTAGACGGGCCATGAACGGCATCACGAACATGCCTTGCCGCCACATGGGGTTCAAGACAGGGTCACTGGGATCAAAAATCGCCGTCTCATACAGCGCCATCGATCCAGCCCAGCCAGCCACCAGTGCGGTATGCATCAGGTGAACAGAGATCAGGCGACCCGGATCATTCAGCACTACTGTATGGACCCGGTACCACGGTAGTCCCATAAATTGCGATCCTCCATTGACTCCAAAGATGTATCTTTATAAACCAGCCTGTTAACTGGATGCTCCAGGGTCCAGACGCCCAAGCCCAAGCCTCTCGACGTCTAGGGATCCCACTCTGCAAGCGGTGCTTCCCAGCCCAACAGCTGAGCGCAAGCATTAAACAGTATAACGAAGTGCTACACAGCCTAAGCCAACTCCGCACCTTGAGTCCACTTGACTGACCATCTTCCCAGATATCTGACAAAAACTTAAGATTATGTCTTAAAATTTTACATATCGGCCCCACAGGGATCGATCCGGCCCCAGAGGCGCGATTCTGGATCTAGAGGCTGATCTAGAGACCTTGCCTAGCCCATCATCCATTGTGAGGGAAACCATGCCCACGATCCGGTTTGAGAACGAGAACAAAGAGGTGATCGCAGCTGATGGGGCCAACCTCCGTCTCAAGGCCCTGGAGAACCAGATCGATGTCTATAAGCTGGTGGCCAAGGTGATGAACTGCGGCGGCAATGGCCAATGCGGCACCTGTGTCATGGAGGTGATGGAGGGTCTGGAGAACCTCTCCCCCCGCACTGCCCCCGAGGATCGCCACCTGAAGAAGAAGCCTGACACCTACCGACTCTCCTGTCAGACCAAAGTCAATGGCGACGTCACCGTCAGAACGAAACCGAAGTGAGAGAGATCCTGGTATGCTATGGGCAGCCTGACTGTGGTGACTGAAACGCTATGGAAACCAACTTCCTGGGCCTGCTGGCCACCGTGCTCGTCCTGCTCGTCCCCTCCATCTTTCTGGTGATCCTCTACGTCCAAACCCGTGGCAATGATTGAGCCTGGGTGGATGGAGTGCTCCCCCGTCCCTAGATAAGGGTGCCTGGGTACTTGGATCTCTGTGATTCGCTCAGGGTTTAAACCACCCCAACCCCTCTCAGGAGGGGCTTTTCTGATTTAGAACTCCGAAAAGGGCAAGAGCCACCCTTGGCATCTCGCCCTTTACTGATTGAGCCTCTGATTCCCCTTCTGAGCCTAGGGGTAGGTCAATGCTCTAGCCACCCTGGCTCCACTGGCGCATCAGCTCCTGGGCGGCTTGGGGGGTGAAGTAGTCCAGCTCCATCAATTTGCGATAGGCCATCACCTGCCGGACCTCTGGGGTCAGATCGGCGTGTTGGTAGTAGTAATGGATCTGAGCGATCCGTTGCTCCATCTGCTGAAAGACCTGATCGTTACGATTCCCCGACTTGGGGGCCTGTGCCTGCCGTCGTCCACCCTTGATCAACCCAAACATCTCGGACCTCCGTCGTCTTCATGCTCTCTTGATAAAGCTTAAATGAAGTGAGGGCTGAGGGGAAGGATCCGAGGCCAATTTGGGTATACGGAGATCAGGATCCTACGTCTGAGTGCCGGTCCCGACGGATCTACGCAGGCCTGAGGGCCGGGGTCAGAACGTGAGTGGGGTGATGATCCTCGATCAGAAGTGATCCTCATCGCCGCTGAGCAGCCAGGTGATGGACACCCCCAGAGCCTTGGCGAAGGCCACCAACTCCTTATCGATGACCCGCCGTTTGCCCTTCTCGATCTGACCGATCTTGACGTAATCTAGGTGGATCCCATACCGAGCCAGCCGTCCTGCCAATTGATCCTGGGTCAACTGCAGTCGCTCCCGCATCCAGCGCACACGAGAGCCGATCAGGTTGGCCGTTGGGGATCCTTTGATATCCATGCCTGCTCCACCGAAGGATCGATCAGCCCGGTGAATTTGGGACTGATCGAAAATCAATCCTACCCTAGTCTGATCCTAGTGCTGACTGGGGTCAGGGTTGAGGGCCAAAGCTCCCCTTTGGAGCGAGGGATCCTCATCTCAGTTGCGGTGATCTTGGACTAAATCCCTGGGCTATGATCGATTTTCGTTTGCCGGGGGGCAGAGGAGTTGCCTAGACTGGTACCATTACAGACTAAACATGAGGGAGTCGTAGACGTGGCCCTTATCCATCCGGACCTTGAGTATGTTCCCAGTCCCCCGGAGTCGGGTTCCTTGGGATCCCCCGCAGCAGAGGTGACTTGGACGGAGCCTGGGGGAGCGGTGGGGATGGAGGGAATGGCCTCCGAGGATATGGTCGATCAGTACTTGAATGAGATCGGACGGGTGCCCCGGATCGATCATGCGGAGGAGATCGAGCTGTCCCGACTGATCCAACGCAAGCTGAAGATCGACATCGCTGCTCAGCAACTACAGGAGACCCTGGCTCGGGAGCCCAGCCGTGAGGAGCTGGCGGAACATCTACAGATCCCGCCGCGCAGCCTGCGCAGTCAGATCCGCCAGGGGGAACGAGCTCAACAGAAGTTGATCAATGCCAACCTGCGGTTGGTGGTGAGTGTGGCGAAGAAGTATCTCAATCGGGGGGTGCCTTTTCTTGATCTGATCCAGGAGGGCAACATTGGTTTGATCCGAGCGACGGAGAAGTTTGACGCGGAGAAGGGGTTCCGGTTCAGCACCTATGCCCACTGGTGGATCCGGCAGGGGATCACCCGCTGCATCGCCAATCAAGCCCGCACGATCCGGCTCCCCGTACATATGGTGGACAAGGTACGGATGCTGAAGCGAACCATGCGGGACATCACTAAGGCCACCGGGCGCCGCCCCAGTGAGACCGAGCTGGCCAAGGCCTTGGGGGTACAGGTGAAGAAGCTGCGGCTGATCCAGCAGGCGGCCACGCTGCCCGTGTCATTGGATGTGTCAGTGGGTACTGAGGGAGAGAGTCGCTTGGGAGATCTGTTGGAGGACGAGCGAGCCCAGCAGCCCTTTCAGGAGATGGTGTCCAAGTCTCTGCGGCAGGATGTGCGCTCCGCCATGCAGATGCTGAAACCGATCGAGCGGGAGGTATTGGAGTTACGCTATGGTTTAGACGGTCAGCCGATCCGGACCTTGCGGGAGGTGGGGGAGCACTTTAACCTCACCCGTGAGCGGATCCGTCAGATCGAGAAGGATGCTCTGCGGAAGCTGCGATTGGCTCAGCCCTCTCGGGAGCTCTCCCAATACATTCGCTAACTGGCCCTGGATTGATCTAGAGCTTCTGTAGATCCTGAGGTGTGCTTTGGTAGCTTACCGACGTTGGACCTGGGTGATCCTGGGGGTCATGATAGTGATCCCAGGGCTCTCTTTGGATCTGCCCCAGGGAACTCAGGCTCAGACGATCTCCCCGACCCCAGAGACTTCTGAGACTGAGGCTCCCTCCGCGTCACCTACCCCGGTGCCCACTCGCACGGAGATGTTGTTACAGATCAATGAGGCCCTGGAGAAGGGGATCTCAGGGGATCTGGAAGGAGCTCTGGCGGATCTGGATCAGGTGATCCAATGGGATCCGCAGCTGACGGAGGCTTACCATCGGCGTGGCTATATCCAGGCTCAGTTGGGGAATTGGGCTCAAGCCATTGCGGACTGGACCGAGGTTTTGGATCGATTTCCGGAGGCGACCGAGCCCCTGCACAATCGGGGGGTGGCTCTGTTGCAATTGGGTGATCTGGATCAGGCTTTGGCGGATCTAAACCAAGTGATCGAGTTGGATCCGGATCAAACTCTGGCCTATGTGAGTCGGGCGCGGGTTTATCTGGAGCAGGAGGCGTTTCTGGAGGCTTTCGCCGATGCGAATACCGCCCTCGATCAAGATCCGGAGTTGACGGAGGCTTACCTGTTGCGTAGCGTTGCCCGCTTTCGGACAGAAGACACTGCTGGCTTAGAGGCCGATCTTGAGCAAGCCCTACGGGGGGATTCGGATCTGGCTCGGGCCAAGGCTTATCACAATCGGGGTTACATTCGTTTCCAACAGGATCAACCTGAGGTGGGACGGGCTGATCTGGAGCGCGCCGCCGAACTGTTCTTCCAAGCAGGCCACCAGGATCTCTACAACCACACCCAAGCTCAGATCCAGTGGCTGGACCGTTGATTGATATTCACCTTACCTCCTTTCCCAGCTAGGTTAGAGAGGAGACGATGCTGACCAGGGCCAGAGGTTGATCATGAAACCAGAGGAGACCACCCTTACCCTATCCCCCCTGGAGCAACTCCGATCGATGGCGGAGGAGGAGGGGCGATCTCTGCAGGAGCTTCTCCATGAGGCGCTCTTTTTGCTGAATCGGGAGCGATTGCGGCAGTTGGATCGGCAAACCCGTCGAGAACACAACCAAACCCCTTCCGGTCTTGTCCCCCTAACCGCCACTTGGGCACGGGAGGATCTGGTGCGAGATCCAGGGTTGATGGAGGATCTGACCACGATCTATCAGGTGCCTGAGGAGTGGCAGGCCCTGGTGGACAGCGTTAGAGTACAGGCGGAATCGGCGACTGAGTTATGAGGACAAATCGGTGACCCAGCAGATCCTCGGTCAGATCCTGAAGGGACGATACCAACTCACCGAGCCTCTCAGTGCTGGCGGTATGGGGGCGGTCTACAAGGGAGTGGATACGGAACTGTTTGATCGACCGGTGGCGGTCAAGCTGCTCCATCAACATCTGGCAGGGGACGAGAAGATCCGGCGGCAACTGCAACGACGGTTTGCGGAGGAGGCCAGGGTCAGCACCCTGTTGGGGGAACATCCCCTGATCATCAAGATCCTGGACTATGGTCTGCAGGGGGAACAACCCTATTTGGTGATGGAATATCTGGCAGGGCGCAGCCTGGGGGATCTGATGCAGGCGGGTCCTGTGGATCCCCAGCGGGTGGCTCATCTGGGGCGACAGATCTGTGCTGGACTCTATCATGCCCATAGCTTTGAGACGGAGGTGGAGGGACGACGGATGATTGGGGTAGTCCACCGGGATATCAAACCCAGTAACATCTTCGTGCTGCAGGACAAGGCCCTACAGGAGACGATCAAGATCCTGGACTTTGGGATCGCCAAGGTGCTGAGTGATGCCTCCATGGCCTTGGGCACCCAGACCACCGGGTTTTTGGGGACGGCCCGCTATGCCTCTCCAGAACAGATGCGGGGGGAGGAGCTGGATGTCCGTTCTGATATCTACTCCCTGGGCATAGTGCTCTATCGCATGGTGGTGGGGGTACTGCCGATCTCTCCTAAAACGGACACCTTCGCCGGTTGGTATCAAGGGCACCATCGTCAGCTTCCCCGTCCCCTGGAGGAGTACGATCTGCCCTACGCCGTGCCCCAGGAACTCTCTCAGACGATCATGGCCTGTCTGGAGAAGGAGCCCTCACACCGACCTCAGACCATGCATGCGGTGGGCCAAGGGCTGGCGGCGGTCCTCTCAGGGGCTTACTCAACCTTTCCCTCAGGCCTCCAGGCACCAGCGGTTGACTCAGATCCGATCTTCTCCGCCAATACCCTGGCCCGGATTGATGCAGAGGCTGCGGCTACTCAATCCCCTACCTCGCGACCGGATCTCACCGCTGATCCTGCTCTGGCTGAGGCTTCCCCCACCCAATCCCCCACCTCCCGATCCGAGGATCTGACCCAAACTCCCACGGCTGCTCCTACCGATCATCTCGCTCAGGACCCCCCGAACGGTCACGGTCTCGGCTCAGGTCTCAGCCAAGCATCTCCCTCAACCCCCTTAGCACCGGCCTCCGGCTCTCCATCTGCTCCAGCATTTGGATCTGAGGCCGCACTCCTCCCTGTTACCCCAGTCGCTCCTATCCCCTCTCCCTCTAATCAGGCCAGCCGATCCACCGATCTAGAGGAGGACAGAGGATCCACACTGATCCTGACGGAGGCCCACCCAGTAGAGGAGTCTGATCGGGGGCTGGGCAGTCCTCCCCTCTGGGAACTGGCGGTGCTGGGCGTACCAGACGACGACCTCGGTGAGGTTGTTGTCGCCGTCGTCCAACCGGCCCGCGGCATGACGCCCGGCCCAGAGTTGGAGGCGGAGTTGACCGCACACCTCCGCGAGCGCATCGCCGGGTTCAAGGTGCCGAAGCGGTGGGTGTTCGTTGACGAGCTCCCGCGCACGGCCACCGGCAAGCTGCAGAAACACCGCATCCGCGAGGCGCTGCTGGAGGAATGACCCGCCCGGCTACCTGGGCGGGACGGTACTGTTGGTCGCACTCCATGCGCGGAGGTGTCCGGCGGCTGCTCGTGCCCGCCCTTGTGGTGGGTGCGTTGCTGGCCGCGGGGTGGCTGGCCCGCCAGGACGCTCAGGTGACCGGGGACCTCCGGACCGCCGTCCAAGAGGGGGACCACCTGATGGCCCGAGTCGTGCTGGCCGGCGACGCCAACCCGAACGAACCTCGCGTGTTGGGCCTGACACCGCTCATGCAGGCGGCCGTTCGCAACGACGCGGAGATGGTCACGATCCTCGTGGCTGCCGGCGCGGATGTGAACGCAGCCTTCTACGACGGCTCCACGAGCGTGCACGTCGCCGCCCAGTTCGACGCCGTGGAGAGCTTGGAACTGCTGCTCGACGCCGGCGCCGATGCGACGCACGAAAACCGGTCGGGCATG
>CAYSEO010000049.1:0-18133 GCA_964429885.1 uncultured bacterium | reverse complement strand
TCGGCACCTTGATCCCGATGATCTCGGCGTTGGCGGCGGATCGGGCTCAGGCCCATGAGCGGGGACGAGTGTTCAGTCTCTGTATGACCGGGTTCGATCTGGGCATCGGTTTGGCAGGACCTTTGCTGGGGGCGTTCGCGGATCTGGCGGGGTATCGAGGCATGTTCAGTGTGGCGACTTTGCTCTCCATTGCCTCCTTGATCACCTTTATGACTGCATCCAATCCAGGGGTCATGACCTCGTTGCGGTTTGCGCTGGGTCGGGGTGGAGATGCCTATGCCCTCAAGGATCTGCGCCAGGGAGTGGTGAAAGGGGCTTAACTCCATGGAGGATCGACAGGCTGGATCAGTGATGATCCTGAGAGCCAGAAGTTCTCATCTCCTCAATCTTGCTGGATGGTGCTTGGGTTGATCTCATTCCTCCAAGATCCCATTGATCAGAGGATCGACCCCCAGGCGAATCGGATCCGTGCAGGGTAAACCCGTTTGCTGACTGACCTGATCGATCCACCTGAGGGCTTCAGTTTGGGGCAGATCACCGGTGTTAAGGCTGATCCCTGCGATCCGTACAGGAGCAAATGCAGAGGAGGCTCGGGCCACGGCTTCATAGAGCTGGATCACCTCAGGCAAGGGAGGGATCGAGATCTCGGGCAGGTGATGGATATGGGTTTGTCCCGCCCGATGTCCCAGGATCAGGTGGGTGGGTTGGGAACCTCGGATCAGGGGCAGGGTGGCGGTGGAGGAGGGATGAATCAGTGATCCTTGACCTTCAATGAACAGGATGTCGTGATCGAGACCATAGCGCATCACCATCTGCTCCACGGCTCCAGAGGCGAAATCCACCCGCACAGCATCCAAAGGGATCCCGTCTCCGAATAGCATCAAACCGGTCTGTCCTGTGGCTAGGAACCGGGATCGGAGTCCTCTTGTCTGGGCCGCACGATGCAATTCAATACAGGTGGACATCTTACCCACAGCCATATCTGTGCCCACGGCCAACACCCGCCGACACCCTAGGGTTCTGGCCTGAGCCGTTCCCACAGAAAGCCCCTCAGGTTCCTGTCGCAGATCCCAGATCCACTGTCCCGGTTGCAACTGAGCCTGAAGTTGGGGATCCTCAGCCATGGGGGTATGGAGACCATTCACGACTGATAACCCTAGTGCCACCGCCTGACTCACCTCCCGGCGCCAAGGTTGCGGCAGAGCTCCTCCAGAGGGGGCGATCCCAATGGCTAACACTTGGGGGTGATAGGCCAGAGCAGCTGTGACGGAGTCCACGATCGGCACCTGTCGCGGGATCCCCGTCAGATCCGATAGCGATTCTCCAGCAGAGGCTTGATCGATCACCGCCACGATCGGGTACTCGCCATAGCGCAGCAGGGATAAACCTGTCTTGCCATGGGAACCCTTGATCCCCTCATGGAGCAGGATCGCCACCCGAGTCTCTGGCGTCAGCCTCACACCTATCCTCCCTACAGGAGAGCCACCACCGATCCAACCCAACCATGTAAGTGATCGGACAGACCCATCGTAAGCTGATGCATCCAGGGCAGGCTATCGATCCCCATGGCGGTACACAGCAACAGCAGATAGAGATTGGCATAGATAAACAGTCCCCCGGCCTGATCCCGATCCGTAGGTTGCTGCATCAACTGCCAGGCCTTGATCACAAATCCTCCTCCCAACATGGCCGCCGAGGTGAGATAGAACGCTCCCATGACATGAAAAGGGAAGACCAATAATAGTGTGATCGGCAGGATCCCCAAGGTATAGAGAAAGATCTGGCGGGAGGTGTGGTGCTCACCCCGGACCACAGGCAACATCGGCACCCCAGCCTTCTGATAATCATCCCGTTTTAAGATCGCCAAGGCCCAAAAATGGGGCGGCGTCCACAGAAAGATGATCGCAAATAGCACCCAGGCAGCCCAGGAGAGACTGCCAGAGACCGCAGCCCAACCTACTAATGGCGGGATCGCCCCTGCCGAGCCACCGATCACAATATTCTGAGTGCTGGATCGCTTCAGCCAGTGGGTATAGACCCCGACATAGACCCCGATCCCCGACATGGCCAGACAGGCGGCCAACAGATTGGTCAAGCTAGCCAACAGCCCAAAGGATCCGATCGCCAAGCCCAGGGCAAACAACAGAGCATCCCGAGTCTGGATCCGACCGGAGGGTAGAGGCCGATGCCGGGTGCGCTCCATGACATCATCGATATCCCGGTCATAGATCATATTGATCACATTGGCGGCAGCAGCAGCCATGGCTCCCCCCACCAGGGTTACCCAGAAAACCAGCGGATCCACCGACCCTTCACCGGCTAGCCACATGCCCCCTGCCGTCGTCACCAACAATAGAGAGATGATCTTGGGCTTGACCAGCTGGCTATAGCTGCGGAGCACTTGTAGCACCGTGTGATGGTGTTTGATCCGTTTCGCGTCAGGGCGATCAGCCCAAAGGGTACGTTGCATGGACGGTCACTCAATAAGGAACAAGCAGTCGCAAAACTGCATGAAATAGGGGACCGATCCCGTCTAGTACCTCAGGATCAGACCCCAATCGGTCAGGCTTCAGGACACAGCCGCAGTCTCAGTTGTCTCAGTTGACTCGGACTCCACCTCAGATCCCGCCTGAGCCGCTAGGGAGCGATGGGCCGCTCGATCTCGGAAAGCCAACACCGTAAAGGCCAGTACCGATCCCAATAAAGCCGCTCCGATGGCCTGGTGAGTTACGGTCAAGGGCTCCACCTGCAGATGCAACCGGAACGTGGCAATGCCCACGCCCACCTGAGCCGCCAGTAGCAGGCCCATCAGGGCGCCTAAAGATCGTAGGGGCCAGGACAGATCGCGGGTAAACAAGATGGCCCCGATCAGCACCACCGTCATGAAGCTAGCGGGAAACACCCCATAGATATGGCCGTTCATCACCGAACAGAGGGACTCATAGTTGAGACATTGATGTAAGGCCCATTGGGAAGCCACCAATCCCCCTAGCAGACTTTGCAGATAGATCGTGCCCGTGGTCACCAATCCGATCCAGGGTAACTTGCCGACTGGACCCCGACCGGCATAGGACACCAACAGCAGGCCCATCCCCAACAGCGTGGCAAAGAAGAGCAAACCTGTGCCCAGGTGAGCCGTCACGATGTCAAATCGTAATAATTCCGTCACCGTCAGACCCCCCAGTACCCCCTGAAAGATCACTAACCCCAAAGCCAGGGCCGCCAGGGTCGGGGTCCACTGAGGCAGCTGCCGCCGGTAGATCCAGCTGAATGTTACCAAAGCGATCGTGGCCAACCCCATGGCTGAAGCCACCAACCGATGGAACCACTCCAGAAACACCCGCAGGTTCATCTGCTCCCAGGGCAGCCATTGACCATAACAGAGGGGCCAGTCCGGGCAGGATAACCCCGCATTCATCACCCGTGTGGCGCTGCCCAAAGCCATCAGGAACAGGGTCCCCATCGCCATCAACAACGCCATTCGCCCTAGGTGGATCTGAATCGAAGTCTGGACACGGGTCTCCTGAGTCTCAGGAGCCGGTGCCGTAAAGGATACGGAAGAAAGAGAAGAGTCCGTCATTGTCTCAAAGATCACGCAAGATCGTCTCGTAGACGTCGGAACAGAGTGGACCAGCAACCCCAACGTTGCCCCCGGTGGACCCCAGTCCTAGACTCTGCTCCAACTAATCCTGATGCTAGGGGTGATTTCTTAAGAGCTAGGAGGTTTTAATGATTTCTTCGAATTAAGATTGCGTTTTGTAAAGAAGCACAAGGGGAGAGGGTCCGATCCCTAAACCTTAAGGGATTAGGATCATTGACCCAGATGAGGGAGAGAGGGCGCTAATATAGAGCTGCTTCGACGGGGACTACGATTTATATCGTTACTTAAAGCCTCCCGGTCCTCGCCGAGGGTGCCAAGATCCGTCCGGTTCAGGGGGTTGCCAGGATTTGCTATGTCCCGATCGCTCAGTGAGCGGATCTGACCTGATGACGGGCAGCTGTCGAACTCGGATCCCTCAGCACCAACTTGCAGTGTAGAGGTCTTATGCCATGAAACAAATTCCTGTCTCTCTCCTAACCCTGGTGGCTGGGGTGCTCGTCACCCTGATCAGCCTCTGGGCGGGAGATCACTATCAATTCCTTCTTCCCGAACAGGCGTCCGAGCAGGCTCCCTTGGTGGACAACCTCTTCAAAGCGATGGTAATCATCGGCACTGCTCTGTTTATCGTGGTGGAGGGGGCGATCTTAATCTTTCTGATCTGGTTCCGCCGCAAGCCAGGTGACAACACCGACGGCTCCCCTATAGAAGGCAATGTGCCTCTGGAGATCTTCTGGACCTTTATCCCGGCCATCATTGTGATCGGGCTGGGGGTGTACAGCGTTGAGGTTTACCAGGAGATGGGGGGCTTTGGACCGGAACAGGCCCAGCAAATGCGGATGGCGAAGTCCCCTCAGGCTCAGCTGGTGGCGGATGGTGATCTGGAGGCCGCAGGTCCGAAGCGTACCTATGGTATCGGTGTCACTCGGGATGGGGATGAGGCTCCTCTGGCAGATCTGGTGGTGAATGTGTCCGGAATGCAGTACGCCTGGATCTTTGAGTATCCAGAGACCGGTACGGTGGCAGGAGAGCTCCACGTTCCTGTGGATGCGGATGTCCAGTTGAATCTGTCCGCCAATGATGTGATCCACTCCTTCTGGGTGCCGCAGTTCCGGTTGAAGCAGGATGCGATCCCAGGTCAAGCGACAGAGCTCCGGTTCCGTCCCACTCAGGTGGGCACCTATCCTGTGATCTGTGCAGAACTCTGCGGGGCCTACCATGGCAGCATGCGGACCACTGTGGTGGTGGAGGAATTTGAGGATTACTCCCAATGGCTGGAGGAGAATACCTTCGCCCAAAACGATCCCAACCACACCATCGCGGCGCAACCCCCAGGATCTGAGTTCGCTGCCGCCTTGACGGAGAAGCTGGAGGTTCAGCCCCAGATGCTCGATCAGATCCGTCCAGCCTCCGCCAGTTGAGGAGCGGTTGTCCTCTCTAGATCGCTTTCGTGATCCTGTTGGATCGGCTTGATGACCTGTTGATCGACTTGATCATCTGCACTCTTATCGCACTGGTTCTAAGCGTCTTATGACAGAAGCAAACCTGAACTTTGAGACTCAATCGGTGGCGGCTCCGCCCCAGCATCCCACCGCCTGGAAGTGGTACCACTACTTCACCTTCAACGTGGATCATAAGGTGATTGGCATCCAGTATCTGGTGACTGCCTTCATCTTCTACCTCGTGGGTGGAGTCATGGCCATGGGGCTCCGGGCTGAGCTCTATACCCCCGATTCTGATTTCCTCAGTCCTGAGCTGTACAACGCTTTTCTGACCAACCACGGCACGATCATGATCTTTCTCTGGATCGTGCCAGCAGCCATCGGCGGGTTTGGTAACTATCTGATCCCGTTGATGATCGGCTGTCGAGATCTGGCTTTTCCCAAGTTGAACGCCATTGCCTTCTGGCTGAACCCCCCTGCGGGTCTGTTGCTGTTAGGCAGCTTCATCTTTGGGGGAGCCCAATCCGGGTGGACCTCCTATCCGCCCCTCAGCCTGATCACGGCCAATACGGCTCAGACCATGTGGATCCTGGCCATTGTGTTCGTGGGCACCTCCTCGATTCTGGGGGCAGTCAACTTCATCATCACCATCGTCAACATGAAACTGCCCAGCATGAAGTGGGATCAGATGCCCCTATTCGTCTGGGCGATCTTGGCCACCTCGATCCTGGCTCTGTTCTCCACCCCAGTGTTGGCGGCGGGTCTGGTGCTGCTGCTGTTTGACATCAACTTCGGCACCTCCTTCTATCAGCCGGATGCTGGCGGTAACGTGGTGATCTATCAGCACCTGTTCTGGTTCTACTCTCACCCAGCGGTCTATCTGATGATCCTGCCCATCTTCGGCATCATGTCGGAGGTGATCCCGGTCCATGCTCGGCGGCCCATTTTTGGTTACAAGGCGATCGCCTATTCCAGTTTGGCCATCTGCTTTGTGGGTCTGTTTGTCTGGGTTCACCATATGTTTACCAGTGGCACTCCGGCCTGGATGCGGATCTTCTTCACCATCTCTACGTTGATCGTGGCGGTGCCGACAGGGATCAAGATCTTTAGCTGGATCGCGACCCTGTGGGGTGGCAAGATCCGGTACACCAGTGCCCTGCTATTCGCGGTGGGTCTGTTATCCATGTTCGTATTGGGGGGCCTGAGTGGTGTCACCCTGGGCACAGCTCCGGTGGATATTCACGTCCATGACACCTATTATGTGGTGGCCCACTTCCATTACGTGTTGTTTGGCGGATCCGTCTTCGGTCTCTATGCCGGGATCTACCACTGGTTCCCTAAGATCACGGGTCGGAAGATGAACGAGACCTGGGGTAGGATCCACTTCCTGCTCACCTTCATCGGCACCAACCTCACCTTCCTGCCCATGCACGAGCTGGGTCTGCAGGGGATGCCCCGCCGGGTGGCCATGTATGATCCACAGTTCGAGTTCCTCAACCAGATCTGTACCTATGGGGCGATTCTGTTGGGTATCTCGGTGATCCCGTTCTTTGTCAACGCGATCTGGAGTTGGTCCCATGGAGAGAAGGCGGGTAACAATCCCTGGGATGCCATTAGCTTGGAGTGGACAACGGCCTCACCCCCTGCCATCGAGAACTGGGAGGTGTTGCCCCAGGTGTTCCATGGTCCCTATGAGTATGGTCGGGGTCTGAAGAGTCAAACTCAGGAGACTCCGGAGCCCCAGGAGGAACCGGCGACAGCCTCGGCCTGATCCGGTGCCTGGGAGATCCTTCTCTGGACAGATCGGTCTGGGGAAGGATCTTTATAGTTGGTTTGGTTGTGAGATCCATTGTGAATGAGAGGTTTGTATGACATCGATCGATTCCAATCCCGTCAGTGCTGAGGCCCATGCTCACGAGGAAGGGCACTCCCATCCGGATTACAGTATCTGGGGGCTGATCACGTTTTTGTCCTCGGAGTTCCTGATGTTTGGGGGCTTCTTTGCCACCTATCTGATCCTGTTCTCTCAGTCCGCTGGAGCCTGGCCGCCGGAGGAAACGGAGGTAGAGTTGCTGTTGCCCGCCATCAATACGGTGATCCTGGTCTCCAGTAGCTTTGTGATCAATATGGGGGTGAATGGGATCAAGCAGGGGGATGAGCAGAAGTTACGTCTAGGTTTGGGGTTGACGGCCCTGATGGGGATCGTTTTCCTGGGGGGACAGATCTGGGAGTATCTCTCCTTAGGCTATGGTCTGACCACCAATACTTTCGCCAATTGTTTCTACCTGATGACTGGGTTTCACGGGTTGCATGTGTTAATAGGGGTGCTGTTGATCCTAGGAGTGTGGTGGAAGTCGCGGGTGCCGGGACACTACTCTGAGGAGAAGCATATTGGTGTTGAGGTGGCTGAGATCTATTGGCACTTCGTGGATGGGGTGTGGCTGATCGTGTTTGGCTTGATCTACATCCTCACCTTGTTTTGATCGATTTGGGCAACTGCGGATCGGTCTGAGGTTTGGAGCCTTGGGTCTTAGCCTTAGCCCGATCTGGAGCACTTGATCCCCATAAAATTCTCGTTTTTGGTGGGTGCTGATATGGCTGGTGAATCGACTCTCTCAATCTACGCTGCTATGGCGGCCAATGTGGCTATTGGGATCGCAAAGTTTGCTGGGGCCGCCGTGAGTGGTAGCTCAGCGATGCTGTCTGAGGGGATTCATTCGGTTGTTGACTCCGTCAATGAGGTTTTACTGCTCTATGGCCTCCGACAAAGCGAGAAGGAGCCTGATGAAGATCATCCCCTTGGACATAGCCAGGAGATCTACTTTTGGTCTCTGGTGGTAGCGGTCCTGATCTTTGCTTTGGGGGGTGGGATCTCGATCTATGAGGGATTTAGATCCTTTCAAGGCTCAGAGGGATCTACCAATGCGATCGTGAGCTATGGGGTCTTAGGTGCCGCTGCCCTGTTTGAAGGAACTGCCCTTTTCGTCTCCATTCGCGAGTTTGAGAAAGATGGCCCCAAGCGGGATACTAGCTTCTGGCAAGCTCTTCGTCGCAGTAAAAATCCGGCTAGTTTTGTGGTGATCTTCGAGGACTTCGCAGCGCTATTGGGTATTGCCGTGGCTCTATTGGGGGTTTCCCTGAGTGAGCTAACAGGGAGAACTTTCTACGATGGATTAGCCTCTATTATTATTGGGGTTATCCTCACCGTTGTTGCTATTGTACTGGTGGCTGAAACCAAAGGTCTGTTAACAGGTGAGAGTGCCTTACCTGAGGTTAGAGATAGTATCAAAAATATCGTTATAGAAGATGAGGCCGTCATCAAAATAGAACCTCCGATCACACTCCAGTTGGGACCGAGGGATATTCTCTTGGCCTTGAACATTGAGTTCCGGGATGACCTGTCGTCGGATCAGATCGAGGCTGCTGTTCGTCGGATCGAGGCCGCCATCCGTGATTCTCATGATGAAGTTAAACGGATCTTTATTGAGGCTCGATCTATCACTTGAGGTGTTGGGCTATGGCACCCAGAATCCCAAGAGCCGAAACGGTCTCTAGCGAGTGGCCTGGATCGCGGATCGAGCTAAAGAGGCGATCCCTTGTTCACTGATCCGAGGTAGATGGAAGTATTTTCCCCCAGCTAGAGAGGCTAGCTCTGAGGAGAAACCGGTGGTGACGAACTTGCTTTGGGAATCGATCAATAGAAACTTGAGGCCCAAGGCCCGGATCCGGACGGCAATGTCCCGTAACTCCTGTTTGAGATCCGGTTTGGGATCCTCCGGTTGTGCTGTGCCTAGGGATCGACTCAAGGGGATATTGCCCCGTCCGTCCGTCAACACCACCAGCATCACCTGACCCACATCCCCAATGGATTCCGCGTTCGCTCCCATACGGGCCGCCAGGGTCAGAGCATGAGCCAACGGGGATCCACCACCACAGGGCAGGGTCTCCAAACGCCGTCGGGCTAACTCGATGGATCGGGTAGGAGGCAGCAATACCTCTGCTATCTCTCCTTGAAAGGAGATCAAACCCACCTTGTCTCGGTTCTGATAGGCTTCAGTCAGCAACTGCAGCACCGCCCCTTTGGCCGATTGCATCCGATTCAAGGCCATGGATCCGGAGGCATCTACCACAAAGATCACCAAGGCCCCCGCTTTACGGGCCAGTCGCTTGGCTCGCACATCCCCCTGTTCTACGATCACTTGACGCCCTGGCTGTCGCTGGCGTCGGGCCTTCTGATAGGGAGCTGCAGCCCTGAGGGTGGCATCCACCGCGATCCGATTCGTGGTCCCCTGAGGCAGCACTGGTTTGATGTAGCGCCCCCGATCCTGACTGATCACTAGGCTGCGGGATCCGGTTTTGCCCTGTTGATGCAGAGATTGAGCAAAGGCCAACAGATCGGGATCTAAGAAAACGCTCTCTGGCTCAAAGACAAACTGATCGGGGATGGAGTTGGAGGACTCATCCTCCTCTGGGGGATCCTCTTCCGGCTGATCGTCCTCTGGATCCGGTTTATCCTCATCCTGGGAAGACTCTGGGGGATCGGGTTCCTGATCGTCTTGAGGGGGAGGGGGGGGCGGCGGCGGAGTCTGGTCCTCTTGAAAGTTGGAGCGAGGGATCAGAACCAATTGAACGGCTTGTTGTAGATCCTCCGGGGTCAGAAAGGTGCGTCCCTCCAAAGCTGCCAGGGCCTTAGCTGCTCTGAGGGCAAACAGTTCTCCTCGGTGCCCCTGAACCCCACCCCGGATCGCCTCCTCCACCAGGTATTGGATCTGTTCTGGCTTCACCTTGATTTGAGGTAACCACTCTCGGGCCAAAATGATCTGAGTACGCAGATCCTCTAGTTCAGCGGTGTATTGAGCGAAGAATTCGGCGGGCTGATCGGCGAACTGGGTGGCCCGACTGACCACCTCCAGGCGATCATCCAGGGTGAGGGATTCTGTTGCCGGCAGCACGATCGCCATCCGATCTAACAGATGTTGACGTAGAGCTCCCTCCTCCGGGTTGTAGGTGGCCACCAGGATCGGTTGACAGGGATGTTGTAGGCTCAGCCCCTCCCGTTCGATCCGGTTGACTCCCTCGCTGACGGTAGTGAGTAACAGATTGGCGATCTGATCATCCAGAAGATTGATCTCGTCCACATACAGCACACCTCGGTGGGCACTGGCCAACAATCCCGCTTGGAAGGCGGTCTCCCCAGTTTTGACGGATTGGCTGACTTCGATCGATCCCAATAGCCGATCCTCAGTGATACCGAGGGGCACCTGCAGAAAGGGCGTCGGGATCACCTCGGTCGAAGCTGAGGCGGGATCAGGATAGGCGGCCCGTGTGGGATCGGACCAAGTTTCAGGATGGGAGGGATCATCGTTACAAAAGGAGCCGGACACCACCTCGATGGGGGGCAGTAGCCCATGGATCCCCCTAGCCAGAATCGATTTCGCGGTCCCCCGACGACCGGCAATGGCCACACCTCCTAAGCCAGGATCCACAGAGGCCAGCAGCAGAGCGAGTTTGATCGGTTGTTGACCGACGATCGCAGTGATCGGATAGGCGGGGGCAGGGGAGACGGCAAGGGTCACGTGGAATTCAGCAGATCGCTACTATTCCTCATCTTACTGCCGCAAAGCGTTCCCCAGGTTCAAATCGATCTCAACACTCCCTCCGCTTCTGCTCAACCTCGATCTGAGCCTCCAGATTCGCCACCGTCTGACGCATGGTCTCCACCTGTTGGCTGACCTCATCCAAGGAGAGCTTCACCTGATCGGCCTGCTGAGCATGGGTACCCTTATGGATCAAGGCCTGATCCGCTAGGTTCTGATCCTCGCTCTTCAAAGCCAGATCGGCCCGCTGTAGCCATTCCTCCACCTTGGCCTGCGCCTGATCATGCTGCCGCTCCAACAGCTTTTGACTGGCCAGCACATCCTGTAGTGCCCGCTTGGTCTTCTTCAGATCGGAACGCATCTGGCGCAAACTGGGACGATCTGAGGTTTTGCGAGGAGAGGGCCATAGGACTTTGGCCAGGACCACCATGCCGAGCACCCCAAGGCCACCGATCCCCAATACCCGTGGGGAGAGTTGCACTGGAGGGGCGAAGGCGGCAAACCAGGGAGCTCCACCTGTGAGGGGCATCTCAGCGTGTTGGATTCTGTATTGAGCCGGAGACATATCGAAGGCTTGATTACCCCAGATCCCGGTACTCGCCAATTGAGCCTGAGCTTCCGCCTGGGTATAGATCGTAGGCACTCCCCCAAAGGAGAAGGGATGATAGGTGACTGCCGCTCCCTGCTGCACCATGTCCAGGTTGATGAGCTGGCCCTGACTGTTCGTAACCTCCGCCACCATGAGGCTGTTGGTAACCGTGAGCTGATCCACTTGGATCTGACTGCCATTGGGCAGAAGCTCCTGCAACTGAGCTTTGGAGAACTCTCCTCCCGCCTGAGTGATCTCGGGGGCATCGATGTGGGACAGCCGGATCTTCTGCATCTGACCGCTGAACGGGTTCTGAGCCCACAGGGTATCTCCATCCACCACCGATCGGACGGTCCAGAAGGACTGCTGCGCCTGAGCCGCACTGGCGATCGCCCCCGTCCCTATGATCGTGATCGCTGCTGAATATCGTTTCATTCGGATCCCCTCGCCTGTCTGCCGCCTTGAACCGTCTCGCTATGCTAACCTCGTCCCTCCATGCCTAAGGTGTGGAACTTAACCAAAGCGGGAGTTCTATCCCTCATCGGAGCCGAGGCTAAAGCCTAGTTCGGGCCATCCGAAGTCAGCTTTCGTCTGAGCTTAGCCCACCCTTCTGGGGATCTGCTAGGGCGTTACCGTTTTGTTTACAGATGGATGGCGAGGAGATCCTCAGCCGCTCTTGACGTTGGTCCACAGGGCATCCAACAGACGCATCTCATCTCCTGACAACACTTGGTTGAACACTAAGATCCCCATGGTCTCCTCATCGGGATAGATCATCGGGTTGTTGAGATCTTGAGGATCGATGAAGGGTTCAGCGGCCTGATTGGGGGTGGCGAAGCGGTTGTGGTTGCTGAGTTGGGCTCCCACCTCGGCATCCAGGATCCTGTTGATGAACTGATGAGCCAGATCGGGATGGGGGGCTTGGGCCGGGATCGCCATCGTATCCAGCCAGATCTCGCTACCCTCTGCGGGAATGAAGTAGTCCACATCCGGGTTATCCTCGGAGGCCTGCAACACATCGCCGCTGTACACCATGGCAAACACTGCTGTGCCGGTCAGCAATTGGTTTTTACCGCCCACACCCCCGACAAAGCCAGCGCTACGCTGTTTGGTCTCTAACAATAGCTCCTGGATCTGCCGCAGATCCTCAGGAGCCGTGGTGTTCTCTTCAAGCCCCAGGTAGAGAGCTGCTGCTTTGACCATGGGTCGTTGGTCATCGATCAAGGTAAAGGGACCGAGCTGTTGTTCCGGATCAAAGATCACCCCCCAGGACCGGTCGAAATCCTCTGGCACCTGATCCTGGCGATAGCCCAGACCCGTGGTCCCCCACTGGTAGGCTGCCGTGTAGGTATTGTCTGGATCGAAGGGCAGACCTCGAAAGTCTGAATCCAGGTTCTCGAGGTTGGGGATCTGATCTTGATCAAGAGGCATCAGCAGATCCGCTTGGATCAGGGTGGGAACAATGTAATCGCTAGGGACCACAATGTCGTACTGACTCACCCCACCCCCTTGGAGCTTGGCGACCATATCCTCGTTGGACTCGTAGGTGCTGATGATCACTCGACTCTCCGTTTGTGCCTCAAAGTCCGTGATGATCTGAGGATCGATGTACTCAGACCAGATGTAGAGGTTGAGGGTACGCTCCTGAGCTTGAGAGGAAAAGGGCCACAGCAGGGCCAGCAGAAATAGACAGCTGAGGGAGATCAGAGCTCTAGAGATCCACTTCCGGTTCATGGCAACTCCCGATCCAAGTCTGACAACGTTACAGGTACCACATTAGATCAATATCTGCTCTGTCGCCCGGATTTGGCGAGATCTAACCCAAGCTCTAGCTCAGACTCAGGTCATAAGCTACCGTTAACATATTCTTCACTTGAGGAAGGGTAAGGCAGTGGTGTTGGGGGAGTGAGCGATCGTGTTCAAGTAGATCGGCAAAATTGCTTTGACACGCACTATATAGTGCTACTTAGACTGTAAAAACGATTTTGCTGATCTACTTATGGCGGGGTGATCATTGTGGGGGGCAATTGGCCTGGTTTGAGGGTCTCAAGCACACGTCCGGATCGGAGGTGTCTCTGGTCAGTTCCTTCAGTCCGATCGCAGGGATCCTCTCCACCTATCTGATCTTGGGAGATGATCTCGGATGTGGGGTTTAAAGGGATCTGAGGGATCCGATCGGATCCTGCTCCATGAACTCAGAGGGTCGGAGGATGAGGGCGGGGACGCGATGACGGTTGCTGAGAATACCCCGATCTTGAGTGATTAGAACCGCTCCGGTTGCGGCTGACAGAGCTACAAATTTACGATCCTCGGCATCTGGGATCTGAGGAAAGGAGGCGCTGTCCAGATCTTCAGGGTATCGATCCTCAGGCCGGAACAGATCCTGGACGATCTCCCAGGATAGGGGTGGGATCTTGCGTAGGATATACTCGGTCTCCTCACGGGTTTGCTCATGCCAGATCATGCATAGGACACCGGCTCGGATCTGGTTCAGGATCTCAGCGGACTGACTACGGCGACTAAATCCCGCAGCTACGAATATGTTGGTGTCGATGATCAGCTGAGAACGTGCCAACCGGGATACCTGGCAACTAACGGGTCTTCCGCCATCATACCTAGTGATCGGGTTCCTGGGGTTGCCTAAGGGTCGGATCCCTTGCGGGTACTGGATCTGGATCAGAAGCAAACGGAGGGTGTTGTTTCTATATGAGGTCTGGAGCCTGGGTCTGGTGATCTCGGACTACCTTTCGATAAAAAGTTTGTAGGAATACAACATGGCGATCATCTGCTTGTAACTGCTGATGAGCCTGCTTGATCTGGGTAGAGATCTGAGCTCGATACTCTGGATCTTGTCCCAGGCGCACAGCCAGATCGAGGTAAGCGGGGATGCTCTCTGCGATCAATTCAGTCACCCCTAGAAATTTGAGGATCCCAGCAGCATGACGACCGCGCATCAGATCTCCAGGTTGGGTCACAACAGGTAAACCACAGGCCACAGCATCAAGGACGGTATTATCTCCAGACCATCCCAAGCTATCCAAGAAGATATCACAGCAAAGATTCAGTCGAACGTACTGGCGATAGCCTAGTCTTGGGATCATGAGGCAATGCTTAGACCAATCTAAATCATGGCGGGCGAAGGCTCGTTTGAGACGTTCCTGAAACTGCTCCACCACCCGTTGACTGCTGGCCCTGGCCATGAAGACGATCTGGGCATCCGAGATCCGAGTGATTAGCTGAGGGAAGATATCATCATATTGAGGGAGATATTTGATCAATGATTGAGGTGAAAGATATAGAACCTTGTTCATCGGTAAGCTAAATTCAGCTCGATCGGGTCGGGTTGTATTGGGATTAGGAGGGTCTAGTAAAGCCTTACCCAATCCTGGTAGCAAAACCAGTTGCTCAGAGTAATGATCCTGCCCATTTTCTGGCTCCATGACATCGCTAGAGATGTAGTAATCGATCGTGGGCAATCCAGTTGTGGTCGGGTGACCCCAGCGGATACATTGGATGGGGGCCAGTCGCAGGCTACCGATCTGGGTCATTAAGGGGAACATGCCGATATCTAAAAAGACCAGTAGATGCAGATCATCCTCGATTACCTGCTGGGCTGTGGCGGTGATCTGTTCCGGGAAATGATAGAAGTGATGACTACTGTGTCGATATCTCTCCGTCATCTCATCCTGGAGACGACCTATGTGGTAGCAATAGATCTCGAAGCGCTCATGATCTAATCCCTCTACCCAACTCAAGCTGGATCGTCCTACACTATGTTTAAACAAGGAGGCTGAGAGAAAACCCACTCGGATCCGCGAGTCCTGGTCGGTGGCTAAGGAAGATCTCTGAGGGTAAAGCTGCTGGGTGATATCGCTAACCAGGGCACCGTATTTGATCTGAAGATCTCGATCATTCTGACATTGATAGTTCAGGTAGAATGGAGCAAACCTTGAGATTGCCTTCTGTTTATAACGGAGGTCAATATCCGCGGATCTGAAGATCTTAATGAGATCATTGAGACCTTGACTATACCGTTCTCTCCAATAAGAGATATCTGCCTCCTTCTCATACAGAAGAGGTAGGGTGAGGTGGGCATGTAGTAGAGCACCAAGATGGTTGGGATCCTGACGATAGACCTCACGAAATAGGGCGATCGCCTCCTCCGTTCGATTCTGTTCCCGTAGGCAGGTAGCCAGATCGAAAAGCAAGGATAGGTCCGATAAGCCCAGATCTACTGCGGTCTGAAAGGCAACCTGAGCCTCATCAATCTCACCCTGATCGTAGAGTAACTGGCCCAATTGTTGGTAAGCGGGGGCGAAATTGGGGTTGTGAGTCAGGGTTTGACGGAAACTGGCTGCGGCTGCCTCCCGATCCTCCAGAGCTCTAAAGCTAAGTCCTAAGTTAAAGTGGAACACTGCTGTTGAGGGACGAGCTGCGATCGCCTGTTCCAACAAGCCAATAGCCAACTCTGGATTGCCCGTACGTTGTGCGATTATCCCCAACAGAAACAACAGATCTGGGTTTTCTGGATCGGGCTCTAGGTGCTGCAGGCAAAGAGCCTCCGCAGAGGCGAGATCTCCGGATTGAATGGTCTGTTGGATCTTTGTCAAGGGAGCTGCTGCTGAATCGGGCTGTTGTGGGTCCATGACGGGCGTGATCCTTAGAGCTGAATTATTCAGTAAACCTTAAATCCCTAAGGTCTGATCAACCTGTAATCCAGGCCGTTCCATAACTGGATTATAGTGCACCTGTTGGGAGCGTAAACTGAGTGTAGCCTGCGCCCAGAACAGATCCTGGTGCTGCGATTTGAGCCGGTATCTCCTGGATCAGCCAGAGATCGAGTGATAACCTCAAGGCTTAATCTCCTAGACCGGATCCCAGGCATGATCTCAGCTCTTGATCGGATCGGGGGTAGAAAGGGATCTACCCCCCATGATGGGATTTCGATCCCTTATCCGTTCATCGTCTGGAGTCCTAAGCGATGGTAGAGGGGGAGGGAGCTCCCTGGTATGGACGGGTGGGTTCAGGAAAACCACAGGAGGTGCCATCGATATGGATCACCCGATCTTCCCAGGGCAGACGATAGTTGCCGTTCACCATGTCCTGCATGTAGGTATAGGGACAATCCTGGGCCCCGCCCTTGACCGCCACATAGCCCCGATGGCCGAACTGATAGATGTTATTCTCCACTCCCCAATGAATGCGAGCCTCCCGCACCAGATCAGGTCGCACCTCAGCGGTGATGATCTCGTCGGGACGGTGACTGCCCAGGGCCAGCGGCACCCCATCGAAGTTGACGATCATGCCCTCCCCCATGGAGTCAAAGCTGCCATCGCTGCCACACATGCACACGGAGGCGGTCACCATCAGATTACAGAAGGCATTGGCCTGGTTGGTGATCTGCCAGGAGTGGCGGATCGGGGCCGTATACCCTGCCGTCCGTAACATGACCTCAGCTCCCTTATAGGCGCACTCGCGGGCCATCTCCGGGAACATGCCGTCGTGACAGATGATCAGGGCCAGGGTGCTACCGTTAGGTCCCTCACAGACGGGGATCCCCAGGTTACCGGGCTCCCAGGGCTCCACAGGCACCCAGGGATGGAGCTTGCGATAGTACAGCCGCAGCTCTCCCTGATCATCCAGAATGATGCCGCTGTTGTAGGGATTGCCTTGGGGGTTGTACTCCATGATCGAGAAGCACCCCCAGATCTCATGGTCCCGACAGGCTTGACTGAAGGCGGCTACCTCCGGCCCATCTAGACGACACATGATCTCCGGGTTGGTGTCCATGGACAGACCCTGTAGGGCATACTCCGGGAACACTACCAGATCCATCCCCGGCAGGTTGCGCCGGGCTTTGGCCACCAGGGCACAGATCCGATCCGTCTGGGCCGCCAGATCCTCCGGTGTCGCTACCGTGGGTAACTGCAGCTGCACCATCCCTAGAACCAAGCCGTTGGGGGACTTATTCAGACCACCGAGTCCACTCATGTTGGGCGCCTTATGAAACATCCACCTGCTAGGGTCTCCCCCAAGCTCTGCCGCTGATCGTATCTACGGTTACCAACCGCTGAGGCTATGTCAGGACGGGACAAGGCTAGGATCCGATGGGAGGATCGGGAGAATGAGATGACAGAAGAGTCACGGCAGCTCGCGCAGTTGCGCCGGTGGGTACAGATCTGTGTGATCTTGACGGGGTTGAACACCTTGGTCCTGCTGGGGTTCATGATCGGGGTCTTTCAAGCTCAAGTCAAGTTGCAGGAGATCAATGAGCGGATTCAGCAGATCGAGACAAGGGTGACCACGACCATCGAGCTTACCCGTGACAGCCTGGGGACTCTCAGACAACGGTTTCGGGAGCGATGGTTATCGCCAACCCCTGAGCCCACTCCTGATCCCTCACAAACCACCCTTGAGTAGAGGGGATCTCCCTAGAGATCTAGAGATCCGGTTGACTTGAGTTGGGTGACCCCTGTCATCGATGATGAGGAAAGAGTTGAGCCTGATCACTGCCCTATGCATATTGTCATCACCGGAGGTACGGGATTTGTGGGACGACGCCTGGTGGATCGCCTGTTAACGGAGGAATCTCAGGCGCATCACCTGACGGTTCTCACCCGTGATGTTGACCGAGCCGATCAGATCCTTGGTCAGCAGCCTCGGTTGTCGAAGGTGGCCTATGAGCCCCTCCAAGCCCAATCCTGGGGATCAGCCCTAGAGGGGGCAGAGGCAGTGATCAACCTGGCGGGGGAACCCTTAGCAGCAGGCCGTTGGACCCCGGCCCGTAAGGCGGAGATTCAGAACAGTCGCATCAAGGGCACGCAGGTTCTGGTGGTGGCCATCCGTAGTTGTACTTCCCGTCCCCAGGTGATGATCAGTGGTTCTGCCGTCGGTTACTACGGTCCTC
>CAYSEO010000048.1:0-18385 GCA_964429885.1 uncultured bacterium | reverse complement strand
TCTGGGAGAAGACAATGACACTCTCGATCAGTTGATTCATGCGACTACTGGCGGCCTTCATTTGTTTGAGATAGGTCTCGCGCCGCGTATCATCGATCTGAGCTCCTCGCATCCGCAGTAACTCCATCGCCACAGAGAAAGTGGTTAATGGGGTCCTGAATTCATGGGAGATCATGGCGATCATGCGGGTTTTCAGCTGGTTACACTCCTTCTCCTGATCCAATAGATCTTGAATCTCCTGTTCCGATCGACGCCGACTCTCTAGCTCTGACTCCAGGATCTTGATCCGTTGTTGCTCCCCCTGATTGGATAGTAGTAGCAGCTGCCCCAAGGGTTTGGCCTCTCGATCGATGAGTGGGACCACATACCCAGAGACCGGCACCGAGGTCTGATCCGGCAGTTGTAGAGAGATGGCGTCTCCCAATGAATAAGGATGTTTCTCTTGAGACCGTAGCAGAGTACCCAAGGGCAAACCCGTCTGCCGATCGGTAAATTTGACCACCTCATCCAGAGATCGACCCAAGGCATCGGGCATGAGATAGCCTGTCAATCGCTCAGCAGCAGCATTGAGGAACAGGACTATCCCTTCCAGATCGGTGGCGATGATGCCATCCTGGGTGGAGTTGAGGATTAGAGTGACCAATTGCTGTTGTTGGGAGAGGGTCCGTTCCAGTCGATAGGTCCCCATAGCTGTCTCAATGGCTACGCGGAGATGAGTCTCCTGAAAGGGCTTAAGCACATATCCAAACGCACCCACTGACCGAGTCCGATCCAAAGTACCCTGATCGGAATGGGCCGTGAGAAAAACGACAGGTAGGCCAAAGCGGTACCGTACCTCACGAGCCAGTTCGATACCGTCGAAAGGATCCGAGCCCAGTACAATATCCACTAACACCAGATCCGGCTTGGTTTCTGGGATCAGGGCCAGTGCCTCCTGCCCCGAGGTGGCCTCCCCAGCGACCTGGTAACCCAGATGCTTCAGGTGTATATTGATCACTTCCAGGGTTAGGACTTCATCCTCAACCACAAGAACTCGAATCGATCTCATCGTGTCCTCTGAGGATCCGGGCATACCGTGCGAATGAGGTGAGGTGTTTTTTCCGTACATGATGACCACACCGGCGACCAGAGCAATCCCACCCTAATCTACGCTTCAGATCCCCTCAATCCGTACCGATGTTCGCCATGTTCAGGGAAATTGCTGTTCATCATAGAATATTGTGTAACAGTTAGCTACATCCTCGTCCGTAATTCTCGGGATCATCCTCAGATTAGAGGACTACGTCTTTTGGATGAGTAGCCTTGCCTGGCTTGGGATCCAGGTGTTCTCGACGGATCTGGAGTGTAGTGGGAAGCATCAAAACACCCTCTTGTCAATATCAGGATCACGCAATGAAACTGCACCGATTTTTCTTAACCTGAGCGAAAGTTCCAGGGAAACAACGAAATGCCAAGTATGTAACTATCCTGTACACTTAGACAAGGATTCTTATCCCCCCTAATCTCTTGAGGAAGATAGCGATCTCACCTCTTAACTGCGGATCTAATGGTTTATCTTCTGCCCTGAGATCTCTCTGCAACGCTATTTCCTGACTACAGATCTCCCTCCTCCTCTCTCAGCTCCTGGCGTCCGGAGCGGGCATAATAGCGATACTCTTCAGCGGAAAAATAGACTGCGCTGATCAGCTTGCCCCAATATTTAAGAGGTTCATTCAGATCGGCATCCGAATAGTCATAAGATCTCCTAAAATCACAGCGAACATCAGATATATAGGATAACAAAGACCAACTCCTTTCTCAATATATGTCAAGATCGATCCTTGACAATTCCTAACTGTTCTAGTTCCACAGCTTGCATTCCTCGAGTTCCTGTGATCACAAGGGTATCATCGAGCCAGAAAACTCCCCAGGGAAAAAGCTGCAATTGGGGGAGCTCTAGCTCCTGTCCAGTAGAAATATCGATCCGCTTAATGACTTGTCTCTCCTCGGAAGGCTTTACTCGAACAATGAGACCCAATGGAGTAAAGATAGCCTCGTGACCTGTCCATTTTTGTGCTAAACCCACTTGCCAAACAACATCCCCAGTAACCAAGTTGATCAGGGCAACTCCTCGTTCTTCCCCAGGTAGAATCGCTACCCTATTTTGTTCTATGGGGACAGGGAAAATGGCCTCCCTATCTGCTTCTATCTTTACCTGCCTAAATTCGCCCGAGGTTACGGACTTCTGAGCAAGCTTAAATTCCCAGTCGTCTTGCTCGTCCTCATACAGGAAATAGAGTGAGTCTTCATCTCTTGTGAGAGAAGAGACACTGTCTGTGACAGGTTGGATCTGTTCAAACTGACCCAACTGATCAATACTTGTTCTAAACAAACCATCTCCTCCACCAATAAATATATGCCGATCGAATACCTGTATTTCTTGGCCTGAGATACTAGGTGATTTTTCAAGGATATTACCAGTAGAGCCATCCAGGCATATCAGAACAAATCTATCTTCCTCGGAGCCTTGAATAATGACATGCTCAGAGTTAGTTTTGGTCCTATTTCTTCGGGACGGAAGTCATATTGTTTTTCCCAAACAACACTTCCACTGACTGGATCTAGACCATAGAGAATTGTCCCTTGTTTGCCAAGGTCAGAGAAAGTGACAACCAGATCCTCAGTCTCTGCCAACAGCTTCAGGCCCATTTGTATATCCCCTTCCAATGGGAAGTACCAAGTGAAACGACTGGGCTCAGAAAGAGTCCAGGAAAACCCTACTCAAATACGGGAGGAATACAGGGGAGAAAGCACCATGTCCTTGTTCTGTTCCCAAATTAATCTGCCGCCTCGATTACCTCTCCTCGAATTCGTATCGTCTTAATATGATCTAACATACTCCAATAAGAGTCGAAGGCGATCTCAAAAGGACGATCGATTCCCTCCTCGGAAACCTCACTTTCACCATACTCACAGATGTAGATTTTCTCGTCAGATGGATCTGAAAGATTAATCACAAGATCAGAAGCTACTTCTTGTGACTCTAGCCATTGAGCAATAGGGTAGAAATGGTTGACCTCGACCATTATCTCTTGGGCTTCTTCCAGAGGTACTCATCGCCATAGGGTTGTTCTCCTTAATAAGGTAATAACGGTATTATCATCCAAGATTAGATCTTCGGCTAGTTCAGCAAGAGAGATTCGTTTTCCATGGTTTCGCGTAGAAATTAGGGAGTATTCATAAGGTCTCCTAAAGTCATAGTGAATATCGGAATAGCTTGGGGATTTTCTCCTCCGTCCAATACTCTAGGGTTGTAACAAGAGAGGGTAGTCTTTCTCCACCCTCTTCTTGATAAATGGATTCCCTGGCTTGAACGATTCCGCGAGTTGCTAACAACATCTCGAGATAGGAAGCAAAGTCAGTGATCCTATTATCCTGCCATTCAATATAATGATCTCCCAATCGAGATACCTTGAACCCCTCCTCCCTAGTCTCCGTTTCCAACAGAAAGGCCATACAGCTGGAATAGCTGAACAGTTCGATCTGAGCCAACACCTGTTCAGAGATAGGAGGATTGATGGAAAAGGTTACCACCTCTAGTAGAGGATGAGCTTCTATCTCAGCAACCATTGATCTAAAACGTTCAAGATAGTTTGACATAATCTCTCCTGGTTGATCTGCATTGCTACAGCCTTACACCTGAGGCTCCTCATCGGGAAGATCACTGTCGATCATCACTGGTGGCTTTGATTGATCATCGACCCACTGACCATTGGCATGCTTTAAAATCCCCCATTCACACTGGAATCCCTGAGGCAGATAATTTTGCTCATGTTCCATGATCTCAAGCTTCGTTTTGTCCTCAATCTCATTCGGGGAACCTGCGGCAAGCCTGTCAGCGATCTGTTGTTGAGTTGTGCGAGTCGGATGCTTGCCATAGACAACATCGACCCTGTATCGGACTACTTGATCCTGACCCACAGCATCTTTGATCGGATCCTCCACCTGTAATTGATGTTGCTTATTAGCAGAGCGAGTGATCGGCGCTAGGTTGAATGAGCGTCCTGGCCCTCCGAGCTTCTGGTTCAACAGGTGGCCTTGCACATTGGCCCATTGTCTTCGATTCGCCTTATCCCAAATAGTGGCATAGTCACCCACATCAGACCCTTTTGGCGTGTTCTTCGAGAGAACCGAGGCATTCATCATGGTCGCGCCACCTTGGGAAGTTAGGGATCCATATTGAATGACACTGGGCGGTAGCTGCTGTGCGTTGGAGGCCAAAACAATGGTCTCATCCACCAGATCATCGACCTTCTTAACGATCTGAGATTGGATCTGCATTCCCTCTGGTTTAGAGGCTCCCGCCCCTCTACCTTTTCTATTTTTGATTAGATCATCGATCTCTGCTGCAATAGATTGTGCACTGGTTTTTGGCAAGATCTTCGATATCATCCATTCTCCATTTTCAATATTCTCAAGAGAAGCTGCTGTGGATAAACATCACAGCCTATTCTCCAATTACTAACTTGTCTGCACTGCAATAGACCCTGTTCTTTCTACTAACAATGCTGGTATTCAGCCTAGCTGAGTTGCGACCGTTTATTCATCAAGTTTTGGTATTCCTGCGGGCCGAGTAAAACTCGAAAGACTCATTGAGAAAGCTAGCAATAGTAGCCCACTCTCTATCCTCAACAACAGCAGTGACAACTTCGAAGATAGGGAAGAGACTTCTCCCTGTCCTTGCAACATGGAAGTAATCAGCGCTGATCAAAGCATCCCAACTCCTGAAAGGATCATCAAGGTCTTCATCAAAGTAGGCAGCAACTTCCATATGTTGTCTTCCATCATAGCCTTCCCAGTCAGCCATAGCCTGAATAGTGTGCCAAAGAGGATCGTTCACTATTTCTCCAGGAAGGTCTTCTTGACAGGCACTGAGCACTCTGGCAATAGGGCCGAAATGAGAGGCCTCCACCTTATCAAATCCAATAAAAAGTTTTGGATAGTCAGAAATACAATCGTCATATGCACATCCTCGATTGATCCCTTGCCACAAGTAGTGACATAGATGTATATCTTCTGACTCAGTGTATAAGTAGTATGCAGCAACCGCTTGGGTCATGGTGATCAGATCTTTCCAGGGGCCAAACTCATCTTTTATCTGTTGCAGATCAGATGAATCTCTCATGAGTCTCCCCATAACTTTGAATGCCTCAGAGAAGTCAGGATCAATCGAGGATAATATCCTTGTTTGGTTGACGATTCGCTTTTCCTTTTCCTCTTCTTCATCATAGTCAGAATCTTCAAAAAATGTTGGTTTTGTATTGGGATCTTCAAGATACCCTTCTATAGCAACTAGTCCAAGATCATCACCCAGGATTTTCTGTATGGAATGGAGATCTTCTTTGATGACTGGCCAATCATTTTTGAGATCGCTCCACGCAATATCATTTTCATATATTTGGCTCTGTCGATAGAGTAAAATCGGGAAAAATTTTCTGAGGGAGCTAGCAACTGTGACTGAATTCCCCCTATAGGTCATCAGGACAGGCCATTCTCTCCAAGGCTTGGATGGTAACATACGCAATCCTAGCCAATAGGAGTTATTGATGTTGGGACCATTATTCAATCTGCCGAAATAGGCTGTGTGCCAGTGGCCTTTGTCAAATTGCTTTTCGAGAAAATTTTCGTCAATATTAAGCTCAATTGGCAACCATTTGCGCAGTGTACTTGTCAGCTGTATCGGAGCTAATAGCTCGGAAAGTAATGCATACATTGGCTGTTCTCGCTCCACCCCAACATCTATACATTATAGACTGCCAGTGATCCTCTCAGCTAGCTGTAGACCGAGACCTGTTTCGATCTGAGCCAACACCTGTTCAGAGATAGGAGGATTGATGGAAAAGGTTACCACCTCTAGTAGAGGATGAGCTTCTATCTCAGCAACCATTGATCTAAAACGTTCAAGATAGTTTGACATAATCTCTCCTGGTTGATCTGCATTGCTACAGCCTTACACCTGAGGCTGAGAGGTAGATATCTGAAGGAGCTCGCAATAATACTGGCCTCCACTGCATCGTCGGGGAGTAAAACCCAAGGTGATTGCTGTAATTCTCGCCCAGGAGTCAGGTAGATCGTATATAGATTGCCATCCCGCTCGAATATAGGGAGGAATACGGGAGGGAAAGCAGTACTGGTGTAACGAGCCACTAGCTCCTCGATATTTTCCTCACTCACAGGAGTTAGCCACATCTTGTGGATCAGATCTTGTGGAAAGAAGGATTGAATGGATTGAATGTTGGCGAGCATAGTATCTCGAGGCATGGTTGACAATCTCTCGTCACTAGGTGTAAGTAGATCAGCAAAAACGTTTATACAGTCTATATAGTGCGTGTCAAAGCAATTTTGCCGATCTACTTATCGACTCGTTAGGGACCGGTATCTCTTCGGGCCGAGTAAAACTCGTCATAGCCGCATTCACGGTTGGGGCTTAACTGGTTGAAGAGCGGTACAGGGTAAGGGACTCTGACAGCACCGCAGCCACATCTTCCCAATCTCTCTCGATGGCAACATGAAGCACTGCATCCAATGTCGGTAACAAAGTTTCACCCAGTCGTACAGCGGAAAAATAGGCTGCACTGATCAACATGTCCCAACACTTGAGAGGTTCATTCAGATCGGCATCCCAATATGTAGCAACTTCCATGTGTTCTTTGCCGGCATAATCCGGTGACTGGAGCGCTCTCACCACATGCCAAAAGGGATCAGTGGTCATCTCCTCAGGCATTGAGTTCTCATGAGCGAATAGGATCTCGGCAAATCCCACCGAATGGGCGGCTTCACTAACATCAAATTGGATCAAGAACTTGGGGTTACGAGAGACACAATCATCGTAAGCATAGGCCCGGTTAAGTCCCTCCCAGATAAGCCATTCCTTATGGAGTAAAGGGGTTTCGTACCAGGTCGTATAAGCTCTCATTGCAGCTGTCATTTTGATTAGATCCTGCCAGGGACCTGCTTCCTCAGGCACAGTAGGTATCGATGTGGGTATTTCCATCACTTGTTTATGAAAGCTGAGGTTGGCGTGATACTCAGACTCATCCTCCAATAAGCCTAACATGCGATAGTTAGTATCGATTCTTCTCTGGTTCTCTTCTGCTTCATTGAAATGGATATCTATCTCTCCTGTTTCGATATCCTCTGCAAATCTAGGACGATTGTGTCGATCGGTGAGAAACTCCTGGAAAGTCACGAGTGGCTCAATAGGACCACCCATCTGATACTGAAGCTGACTTAGCTCTATTTGAAGCTGGGACCACTGCTGGCTCAGCTCATCCCAAGCCAGATCATTGTCAACAATCCGGCTAGATCGCCATAGATACATCGGTAGAAAGGTACGCAGGGAACTAGCGATCGTGATGCAACTGGAGCCGCTAGACATGACAACCGGCCACTCTTGCCAAGATCTGTTAGGCAGGCATCTCAAGCCAAACCACCAGGAGTCAGCTCTGGAACCAAAATCTCTTTTCGCGAAGTAGGTAATATGCCAGTGCCCTCGACCTATTAACCAGATCAAGTCTGCTGGTTCTACATCAAAGGAGAGAGGCATCCACCTAAACAAGCGCGGAGACAATGTCAATCCAGAGAGATAGCTCAACCACTGGGAGCTCATGGTATCTGTTTGAGTCTACAACGGACCTGTGATCAAGGTCTCCTAAAATCATGGCGAATATAGGAAGAGCTTGGGGATTTTCTCCATAGAAATCAACCCATTTTTCAGACTAGATCTCTGACATTGTCCATTCTTCATCTTCAATGCCCTCGAGAAAAGCTGCTGCTGCGCTGTAGATAAACGATGCAGCTCGTTCTCCAAATACGAGCTTATCCAGCTCTTCATAATCCAATCCCTTCACTTCTCGAACTGCATTGAGAAGAACCTTATTCTGCTCGATATCAGACGAATACCATTCTGAACCATAATCCTTGCGCGCCAAGAGGTAGTTCAGTCTGAGATACTCCGTCAAACTAAAGATGCTGCCCAAGCTGCTCAGTTTCTCCAAGAAGTCGTTCCGATTGTCACAGTCAGTCTCAGCATCAGAAACTGTTTCATGGAAATCATTATCATGGTGGAGCGTGATCACACGGCCATTCGTGAGCAGCAACCAGGTGTCTGAGTCTATACCAAAAGCTGGAAAGTTGATGAGGTAAGGTTTTTGGAAAGAGAATACTTGTCTGAAGTACTGGGTACATCCTCTAATGCCCGCTGGTCCTTCCAAAAGATCAATCAACAGAGACTCCTGAATAAACTCCTCCACGTCTGTCGATATTGACTCGATTTGGTAAATCTTTTTAAGCTCCTCGAAGAAGACTTGCCAACTATCATTTTCGCAAGCATTTATCGCTAGAGACTTGAGATCAGACTGTTTCTGATCTTCGACTAGTTCAGAGAGAGAGACTCGCTTTCCAGGGGTTTCGCGTAGGAGCCGGGGAATAGTCATAAGATCTCCTAAATTCACGGCGAACATCAGATATATAAGACAACAAAGACTAACTTTTCTCGCAACATTTGCCAAGCAGACCCTTTACAATCCCTAACTATTCTAGTTCCACAGCTTGCATTCCTCGAGTTCCTGTGATCACAAGGGTATTATCGAGCCAGAAAACTCCCCAGGGAAAAAGCTGAAATTGGGGTAGCTCTAGCTCCTGTCCAGTAGAAATATCGATCCGCTTGATGACTTGTTTTTCCTCGGAAGGCTCTACTCGAACAATGAGACCCAATGGAGTTAAGATAGCCTCGTGACCTGTCCATTTCTGTTCTAAACCCACTTGCCAAACAACATCTCCACTACCCAAGTTGATCAGTGCAACTCCTAGCCCTTCCCCAGGCAAAATCGCTACCCTGTTTTGCTCTATAGGAACAGGAAAAATGGCTTCCCTGTCAGCCTCTATCTTTACCTGCCTGAATGCACTCGAGGTTACGGACTTCTGGGCAAGCTTAAATTCCCAATCGTCTTGCTCATCCTCATACAAGAAATAGAGAGATTCTTCATTTCTTATGAGAGAAGAGACACTACCTGTGATAGGTTGGAGCTGTTCGAATTGACCTAATTGATCAATGCTTGTTCTAAACAAACCATCTCCTCCACCAATAAATATGTGCTGACCAAACACCTGTATTTCCTGACCCGAGATGCTAGGCGATTTCTCAAGGACATTGCCAGTAGAGCCATCCAAGCAAACCAGGACACACCTATCTTGCTCAGAGCCTTGAATAATTATATACTCAGAATTGGTTGCGAGACCTGCTTCTTCGGGACGAAAATCATATTGTTTTTCCCAAATAATACCGCCGCTGTCTGGATCCAACCCATAGAAAACTGTCCCTTGTTTACCAAGGTCAGAGAAAGTAACAACTAGATCTTGGGTCTCTGTCAATAGCTTAAGGCCCATCTGCATATCCCCTTCCAATGGGAAGTACCAAGCAAAACGACTCGGATCAGAAAGGGACCAGGAAAACACCTGATTCATTCCCCGAAAGATCCAATTTCCCCGTTTGGATATACCAACATAGGCCATCGGACAATCTTCAAATGCAATGACTTGCCCAGACATAATAGCTCTAACTCGGCTATGGTTTGACTAAGTTTAGCACACTCTCCTTGTAGGAAATATCCCCATCAGACAGAGCCGTACCAACGAGTATTTTCAGCTTATTATCTGTAAAATGCTTCTCCAGACTATCATTGTCAAGGGTGATCTTCTGATCTGTCTCTAAGAATCTGGAGATATCTTGTAGATCGATCAGCTCATGCATCATTCCATGAGGTTCGGACGGCACTCCTGCATTTCCGAATAAGGTGAGCAAATCGCTCAACTTGCTACCGCCGCCCAAGTAGAGAGACAAGCTGTGATGAACCTCTTGTGAGACCTTTGCCTTCTGCAACTGGACCTTGAGTTCCTTGCGGAGAAAATCATCGGATTTGTCAACAACTCCGTTATACAACGCTTGGGTTTTACTAAGACCTAGGGATCTGAGGTTGTCGTTAATGATGACAAATTTCTGGTCTTTCACTTGAAGATTTCTGGGAATGTCGGTTGGCCTCACAAAGTGGAGCTCTCTATCTTTGATGCTATTGATGACTTCCTTAGCAACGTTGTCCACTTGCTGATCAATCCATGCTTTCACTTGTGCTACACTCATACCTGCATTGCCATCCTGTTGCTTTGCCTTTGCCACCATTTGGCTCTCAACGGCTTTTACCGTTTGACCGAGGGAGTCAACGATCCTCTTCCTCCATGGATCCATATTGCCTTTCCAAACCTTGGAAAGGGTTAATGCTTTTCCTTTCCCTCTTCCTTTCTCGATGGTCATCCTCTTGCCAGCTGCAGCAAAGACCGCAGCCCATGTTGGCATTGGTGTAGAGTCACCCGAAAATGGATAACGGGCTTTTGCAGCTTTTTCGGCAGCATGTAATTCCTTCATCACATCGGCTTCCTGCAAACGAGCCTTCACCTCAACAGAGCTCATCTTCCGAGTCGTGTTCGGGGCAATGACCACTTCGAAGTCAAGGTCACCGTCTTGTTTATCCTTCTCGGCCTCTTGAAAGTTGATGGTTAAATTGATTCCAGACCTTAGCTTGGCCGTGTAGCTTTTTTCAATCTGCTTAGCCTTCGCCTCAAGTGTCTTTCTCAAGGAGCTATAGTCTTTCGCGTCCTTAGCCGATCCTTTCATCTCAGCAATGGCCTGATCTGCTAGCTTAGGATGATCTTTTTCAGAGAAAGCTCCATCCTGCGGCCCTTGGGCTTGTTGATCATCTTTGACAAGGCCCAATTTCCTGCCCAACTTCAGCACCAGATCCTTGGCCTTCCGGATCAACCAATTCACCGCTTTATCCACAGGTTGGCGCATCTTCTGGAAGATCCCCTGCACCTTGGAGGCCAGATTCCCCAGCCCTGCCACACTGGAGAGGAAACCAATCAATACTGGGATCGACCGACCCAATGCACTCTCCACCAACTTTGCTGCCTGCTCCACTGCCCCCGACGCCACCGACTTGATCGACCCGATCACCGCCTCCACCAACGACGCCACCTGACTGCCGCGCTCAATGAAGAACTTGACCACGTCATAGATCGCCATGGCCGCCCGCACCAGACCCGATACCGGGTTCAACATGCTGAGGATGAACTTGATCCCCTGTTGGATTCCCTGCACCACCACCATGTCCTTAATCTGGCCCATCACCTGGCCCTGCAGATCACCAAACTGATCCTTGACGTACTCCCACAGACCCCCAATCCCTTCCTTCATGGCGATCTGGAAGATCTCGGTCCCCTCCTCCAGGGCCGCCATGGCCTGCTCGCCACCTGGTATGGCGCTGATGATCCGACCCCTCACCTGGGTCCAAGTGGCCCCCAATACCTGCATCACCAGGCTAAAGATCCCCTTGAGGCTGAACACATCCTTGGGCATCTCGATCCCAGTGGATCCCAGTGCCCCCGTCAGCCACCCGATCAGACCACTCTGCAGATACTTGCCGATGCCACCCAGGAAGTTCTGGAATCCCTGTTTGAGTCCCGTCACCAGATTGCGGAGGAAGCCCACTGGATTCTTGAGGATGGAGAAGATCACCCCCGAAGCCCCCTTGAGGATGGTGCCCAGCATGTCCTTGGCCTGCACCAGCTCCTTAGGTAGGACCCAATCCAGAAATCCTCCACTGATCTGTTCCTGTCCTTGGGTGGATTGAGTCACCTGCACTGGATCAGGAGAGCGTTGGATCACCAGACCCGGATCTTGGAAGCGTGCGGCGGAGCGTTGCATCCAGTTGGCGTCCTGCTCCAGACCATAGGCCATCAACATACCTGGAACGTGACCCGACTGAGCCAGAGGACGTTCTGGATCTGCCTTGGCCTGTAGGGGCTTGGATCCGGTCTGCTGCACCGTATGGGTGAGTTCATGGGCCAGTAACTGTTTACCCTCACTCGATCCGGTGTCGAACTTGCCTGCTCCGAAGTAAATATCCTGACCGTGAGTAAAGGCTTGGGCCTGGATCCGTTGGTTCATCTGGACCGCAGAGGTATCAGTATGGACCCGCACCCCTGAAAAATCTTGAGCAAAGCGCGATTCCATGAACTGCCGTGTGCCCCCATCCAGAGGGGATCCCCCGCCCTTGGACTGGGAGAGCTGAGCTTCGAGTTGGCCATCAGCCGCTCCGGCTCTTTCGGAGCCTTGGGATTGGATCAGGCCCAAGCTGAGGGAGAGTTTGGGTTGGATCGGAGGTCGATCTGAGAGAACAGCCACATTCTTAAAGTGGTGACCGAACCGATCAGCCCGCTCCCGCTGAGCTTGGAGAAAGCCATGGGTGTCAGAGGGATCATCCTGAGGATCGGTAGGGGGTGACGCCGCGAATCCTGAGGTCTCGGAGTCGGGAGCGAGCTCTTCTGTGGACTCGGGTTGCTCAGGCTCCGGAGCAGCTTGAGCTTTGGGCAAGATCTGTGGAGCGGAGCTCTCTGGAGCGGAGTGAGCGGATGCGTGCCCCCAAGAGGAAGCCGGGATCTGGGTCACCAGAGTAGGTTGGGGTGTGGATGAGGATTGGTGACTGAGTGTGCTCATGGGGTTACGGCGCCTAAGGCTAGAGACCAGATCGAGCTAGTGCCTAGCATACTCATCTGTTGACTTAGACTCAAGCACCATATCGTCAAGCCCTAACATTGGACGGTGGCCTTCAGATCTATCACAGCCAGCGCAACCTGATGTTCCAAGTCAGATCAGATCGGCCATCCCTTTCCCCTTATCTCCCACATAGCGACTGTAGGCGTAGAGCACGCCCAGGGTGAGCCCCGTGATCAGAAAACTGAGGGCGGCACCGAAGGGATAATCCAGGCTGGAGCCAAACTGCTGCTGAATGACATTGCCGATCAAGATCGCCTTACTGCCCCCCAGTAGATCCGGCACCACAAACATGCCAAAGGCTGGGATGGCCACCAAAATGATCCCGGAGATTAACCCTGGCACAGTCTGAGGGAGCAACACCCGCCAGAAGATCTGCCAGCGTCCAGCGTAGAGATCCCGAGCAGCCTCCACCAAGGTCCAGTCGATCCGTTCCACTGCGGTGTAGAGGGGGAGGACCATGTAGGGCACGAAGCTATAGACCATGCCAATACAAACGGCGAAGGCACTGGGGTAGAGGGCAGTAGGTTGATCGACGATCCCCAGCTGGGCGATCACCCTCGCTGGCAACCCATCCGGACCCAGGATCAGCATCCAGCCGGTGGTACGGATCACTAAATTAGTCCAGAACGGGATCACCACCAGGGTCAACAGGATCGTACGGGTGCGACCGGAGTGGGCGGCGATGAAGAAGGCCAGGGGATAGGAGAGCAGGATCGCCAGTAGCGTGGTGAGGGCAGCCACCGCCAGACTGCGCCCGATAATCTGCCAGTACACCGGAGTCCAACCCAGAGGACCATAGCCGATGATCCGGAGATAGTTCTCCCAGGTCAAGGGGAGCTCCACCTGAGCATAATCCCCGCGACTCAGAATGCTCACCCCCAACAACAGCAGACCTGGTAGGATCAGCAACAGCATCACCCAGGTCACTCCAGGACCCGCGAAGAGGAGACTGCGCCAGATCTCGGCTCGGGGAGTGAGGATCTCGCCAAAGCGAACGGTACGTTGGTCTTGTAGGGATACCATCGTTGAGATCCTTCCTGCCATGGGGACAGGCCTAAGAGAGCAGCACTCATAGGGTAGCAGGAACCGATCCTCTCGTTATAGGAGAGTCTCTCCTGTGCTCAGTTGGCGAGATAACAGGCAGGAATGCGAGGCAGTTGAAAAAGGAACGTACTGCCCTGACCCAGCTCGCTCTCTACCCAGATCTGACCTCCATGGGCCTCGATCACCTTCCTACAGAGGGACAATCCCAATCCCGAGATCCCCTGAAAGCGTTGATTTTGCGCCTGACTATATTTGTCGAAGATCAAGCCATGGAGCTGTTTAGGGATGCCACAACCAGTATCAGAGATCGAGAAGCGCAGTCGATCTTCTGGGTCTGGAGTGACTGCTAGGGTCACCATCCCCTGACGAGGGGTGTGGCGGATTGCATTGCCCATGAGATTAATCAGCACCCGTTGTAGGTAGTCGGGATCTCCCCAAAAGGGGCTGAGTTCACTGGACACTTGGGTGGTTAGGATCACCTCCGTCGCATGGGCCAGTTGCTGGACCTGATGATGAGCGGCCTCGATCAACTGATGGGGCCAGATCTGGAATAGTTGCAGATTCAGGTGATGTTGCTCCGCCTTATTGACTTCCAAGATGGTATCCACCATCTCCATCAAGGCTCGACTGCTTTGCACTGACAACTTCAAGGTGCGCTGATGCTGAGGGGTCAACCCCGGTGAGGCCAGGGTCAGCTGTAACCCCGCCATCAGGGAGGTCAAGGGAGTGCGCAGATCATGCACCAGAAAATGCACCAGCTCATCCCGACTCAGCTCCAGATCCCGCAACTGCAGATAGCCCTGGTGCAGATCCTGGGCCAGCAGCCGTAACTCGATCTCCGTCGCCACCGAAGCCGCCAGATCGGAGAGGATCTCGATCTCCGTTGGGGTCCAAGCCCGAGGTTGACTATCGATCACGCAAAAGGACCCCAGGATCTGTTGTCGGGTCACCAAGGGCACTCCGAGATAGGCGATCACCTCCAGATCCGGGACTGCCAGATTGTCACAGACGCGGGGATCTTGGCGAGCATCCTCAACCACCAGAGGCTGAGTAGTGGCGACCACATGTTGACAGAAGGAATGGGAGAGGGAGGTTTGCCGTTGGGTCGCCCAGGGTTCCGGCAGGCCCACATAGCTTTTGAAAAACTGTCGATTCCGATCCACCAAAGAGAGCAATGAGACCGGCACAGAGAGGATCTTGCAGGCCAATCGGGTCAATCGATCAAATGTCTCCTCAGGTTGGCTATCCAGGAGACCCGTCGCCTCTAGCACCGCCAGTCGATCAGGGTCATGAATGAGTGAGGACAAGCGACCCAAGTCTGTCATCCCAGTAGCTCCTAACTATCACCCTAACTCACAGCCAGGTCACTGTGAAGAACATGCTGGGAGCTACAGAACCTGCCGCTCCGGGATCACCCTCACTTCATGGGAGGAGCTAGGGCCGAGGGGGAGCGAACTGATCAGGAGTAAAGAACTCTTCGGGCTCCACGCCCTCCAGGGCCACCGTCATAAACCGTTTCCAGGTGGGAGCCACCGCCACACCCCCTGCCGTTCCATGGGCCATGGGGGCATTATTGTCGTTGCCGATCCAGACCGCCGTGGAAAGTTGCGGCACATAGCCCACAAACCAGGCATCCCGAAAGTCAGAGGTGGTGCCCGTCTTGCCCGCTGCGATCCGGCCATCATCCAACCGTGCCCTGGTACCCGTGCCAGCAGTGATCACCCCCTGTAGGACCTGGGTGAGGGTGGCCACCGCCCAGGGATCCAAGGTCTGCTCCATCTGAGGATCCGCCTCATGCAGGATCTGACCGTTGCGATCCACCACCTGCATCAGTAACTCGGGCTCTACCTTGCGGCCTCCATTGGCAAAGGTGGCATAGGCTGAGGCCATCTCCAGGGGTGAGAAGCTAGCGGATCCGAGGGAGGTGGACAGGTTGGGATACATCTCACTCTCCACTCCAGACTTGTGGACGTTCTCGATCACCCGCTCGATCGTGATCTCGTTGGCCAGTTTGACCGTGGGCACATTGCGAGAGAGCTGCAGCGATTGGCGGAAGGGTAGGGCGCCATAGAAAGAGCCATCATAGTTGCGAGGAGAGTAGCTGCGGGGATAGCCGGGATAGGTCACTGGAGTATCCATCAAGATCGTCTCTGCGGAATAGCGACCCGTGGCCAATGCCGTGTAATAGACGAAGGGTTTGAAGGTGGATCCGGTCTGTCGATAGGCTTGAATGGCTCGATTGAACTGACCCCGTTGGGCATTCACGCCCCCCACCAGGGCTTTAACGAAGCCAGTGCGAGGATCCACTGCTGCTAAAGCCATCTGATCTAATCGGTGCCCATAGCTCTGTAACCTAGCCAGATCCTCATTGACGATCTGCTGAGCCTTCTCCTGCAGAGCGATGTCAATGGTGGTCTGCACCCGTAACCCGCCCCGTAACAGGGCCTCCTCTCCATAGCGATCCCGCAGCTCCGCCTCGATCACACTGGTGATGGGATGAGCATCGGAATTGAAGGAGGTGATCTTACCCAGGGTTAACTCCTGTTGGGCGGCAGCCGCTGCTTCCTCTGGATTGATCCAGCCCAACTCCACCATGCGGGCTAACACTAACTTCTGTCGTCGCCTCGCCCCCTCCATGTTCCGAAACGGGCTAAGGCTCTCTGGGGCCGGTAGGATCCCAGCCAACATCGAGGCCTGGGCCAGATCTAGCTCTGCTGCCGTGGTGGAGAAATAGCTTTGGGCCGCGGTCTGGATCCCGTAGAGATTGTGACCCCAGTACACCTGATTGAGGTACATCTCAAAGATCTCGTCCTTGGAGAAAACCTGCTCGATCCGCACCGCCAACACCGCCTCTGAGGCCTTGCGGCTCAGGGTCCGCTCCGGACGCAGAAACAGGTTCTTAACCAGCTGCATCGTTAAGGTGGATCCTCCACCGGCGGAACCCAGACCTCCCTCAAAGCTACCGATGATGGCTTTACCGATCCGTACAGGATTGATGCCCTGGTGAGCGTAGAAGTGGCTGTCCTCGATCGCCAACAGGGCCAACTTCATCTCCGGAGAGACCTCATCGATGGAGATCACCTCACGATTGGCCTCCCCATGCAGGCTGGCCAAGGGTTTGCCATTCACGTCAAAAATATGGGTGGTAGCCACCGGCACATAGCTACGCAGCTGATGGACATCCGGCAGATCTCGGAAGCTCACCGCCAAGCCCACCAAGGCCGCTGCCGTCGCCGTTGATCCCAACAGCAGCGTGCCCATCAGTAATCCCCCCGTGTAGGAGACGATCAGCCGACCGAAGGCAAAGGAAGGTGATCGCTTGCTGGGGGAGCCGTACCCTGGTTCGACCTGAGTGGATCGGGTCAGTCGTTGTCTGCGCGTGGAAATCACACCATCTCTTCCTACAAGCTTGGATCATTATAGGCGATGTGCTTCCCTGTGGGTCTGAGGGGATCTGACCTGTGGTTCTCTACAGGATCTGAGCAGGCTAGAGGGTGACACAGATTTGGCTGTCAGGATCCGGCAGGGGACAGGTGGGGTTAGGGTTATCGGGCAGCTCCATCGGTTGGAGGTTGGGGTTACCCAGAAGATTCACATGCTGAAGGCTCCCCAAAGTCGAGAGAGCTGAGGCATCCCGGATCTGATTCTGACTGAGGTTAAGGACCTGCAGCTGAGTCAGGTTGGCTAAGGGCGTGATATCGATGATCTGATTGTTGGATAGATTCAGGCTCTGGATCTGGGTCAGCTCTCCTAGAGGACGCAGATCTGTCAGGTTGCGGCTGCTGAGATCGAGCTCGGTTAAGGTAACCCATTCAGAGGTGGCGGCTGGACAGGTCTGGGCTGCCACTTGGGTGAGCAGTTGTGCCAAAGTGTGAGCCACGGCTGGATCTATGGCTGCTTGATCACACCAATTCAGTAGGGCTTGAGGATCAGGGGTAGCGAGATTAGATCCCGTGGAGGGGGGCGGATCCGGCTGAGACTGAGGCCAGAATCGATCTCTGAACAACAGGGCCAGGGCAAGACAGCCACCGATCCCCAGCCAGATCAAGATCCCAGGCAGACTTCGTTGGGATCCAGACTCTTCGACCACAGTATCGGTTTCCTCTGTGGGGGAGGGCTCGATCGGGGATGGGGCAGAAGCCATAGCGGGCAGGATGGGGGATTGCAGGTGTGTTGTGGCAGCAGCCGGATTGGGTATCGCTAGGGGGGCTGGGGAGGTAGCTCGGGAGCGGAGATCGATCAGGGCGGCGCGGGCGGAGGGGTAACGATCTCGATAGTCATATCTCACCATCCGAGCTAGGATCTCGGCCAGATCGGGGCTGACTTGAACCCGATCTTGCCAGAGCAGCTCGCTGGAGCCTGGATCCGTGGGGATCATCTGGGCCATCTTGCCGGTAAGGGCCTGGATCCCGATCACTCCAGCCGCATAGACATCACTGGCGAAGCGAGGTTTCCCAGCCACCTGTTCATCGGGGAGGTAGCCAGGGGAGCCGATGGCGATGGTGCGATCGGTTCCCCTGGCGGTGAGGATGGTGGGATCCTGGATCTGTTTGACGGCCCCGAAGTCGATCAAGACGATCTGACCATCGGATTGACGCCGGATCAGGTTGGAGGGTTTGAGATCCCGGTGGATGACGTTGTGATCATGGACAAAGCTCAGCACCTCCAGGATCTGATCCAACAACACGACCA
>CAYSEO010000047.1:7771-18392 GCA_964429885.1 uncultured bacterium | reverse complement strand
CAGGCTCGCGTACCTCAACCCCCCTCTGGATCGTCCCCCAGGTCTCCCCCAACCTCCCAACCGACACCGATGCCCACGTCCTATCCCTCCGCCCCCAGAACCCAAACCGGTGCAGGATCTGGGCGCCCCACCTATACTCCCTCTCGGACCCGAACAGGCTACACCTCTGGGCCGATGACCCAACGGGGAGGGGATTCCAGAACCTCGATGGGATCAGCTCGGACCCGGCGAACCGGAGCAGGACGCACCACCTCGGGCAAGAACCAGACCCTCGACTCGGGCTTCTCCTTCTGGATGAAATCCCTGACCTCCGCTGCAGCCTCCCTGATCGATCGACGGGCGGGATCGATGCCTCTATTGAAAACCCTGACAGGGCATCGCGGTTGGGTGATGGCGGTGGCCTTCAGTCCCGACGGGCAGATGTTGGCCACGGGCAGTGGGGACGCCACGATCCGGCTCTGGGATCCCTCCTCGGGCAAGCTACTGCAGACCCTGGAGGGCCATGGGGGCAATGTCACCTGTGTGGCCTTTAGCCCAGATGGTCGGATCCTGGCCAGTGGTAGCGAGGACAAGACAATCCGGATCTGGGGGGTAGCTACGGGTAAACTGCTGCGCACCATGACGGGACATGAGGGGGGCATCCGCTGTTTGGCCTTTAGTCCCCTTCGGGAGGTCTACACACAAAAGTCCAGTGGTTCGATCCCCGGTATGCAGCAGCTGGCCAGCGGCGGTGACGACCGGATGGTCAAGATCTGGGATGTTAACTCGGGTAATCAGGTGACGGATCTGAAGGGCCATACCTCGGTGATCACCTCCCTGGCGTTTAGCCCGGATGGGTTGTTGGGTCTGTTTCTGGCCAGTGCTAGCTCTGATAAGACGATCCGGATCTGGGATATCGGATCCAGTGAGCTGGTGCGGACCCTGGAGGGTCATACGGCGGGGGTCTGGTCGGTGTCCTTCAGCCCCTCCCGTGATACCCCCTTACCCAACCGGCCCCGTGGCAATAAGACATTGATGGTGTCTGGAGGGGAGGATCGGACGATTCGGATCTGGGATATCTCCTCGGGACGAACGGTACACACCTTCAGTGGTCATACCTCCCGAGTGCGCTCGGTGATCTTCTCGCCGGATGGCTCCTCGGTGATCAGTGGTAGTGGGGATAAGACACTGAAGGTCTGGGATATGGCCACAGGCAAGCTGATCTCCACCCTCTCAGAGCATAAGTTCGGCATCTGGTCGGTGGCCTTCTGTCCGACCCGGATCCCGTCACCGATCAAACCTCGGGCTTCTAGCTATATCCTGGCCAGTGGCAGCGGGGACAACAGCACTAAGCTCTGGTTGTTCACTCGTTTTTAGGGCATCACCGCAACTCCTTGTTCACGAAGAAGCGGCTATGTCCCTGAGGAAAGTCTGGTACTCACCAAAGATCGCATATCCAGGTTGCCAACTTGAATCCAAGCCCAGGTCTGTATGATCGAGAGCTGGGGAATAACCTATCCGACTCTCAGGCTCGGCTCAGATCCCCTCGATATACCTTGAGGGGGATTTGGAGATCGGATCATGAATCACTGGCCACGTCGTCAACTCTTGGGTTTGGGTGCCACTGGCATGGCGGGACTGCTAACCTGGTTAACCTCATCGTCTCGGGCTCACGCGATCGGGGTCGGGGATCCACTGCCGGAGTTTCAAGGGATCGAAGCTTGGTTAAATAGTGATCCGTTAACCGTGGCGGAGCTTGAGGGTCAGGTGGTGGCGGTCAAGTTCTGGGCCTTTGCCTGCATCAACTGCATTCGTACCCTACCTCATGTAACGAAATTGTACGATGACTTCGCCGATCAGGGGTTTACTCTGGTGGGAGTACATACGCCGGAATTTAGCTTCGAGCGGGATCTCAACAACATTCGCAAGGCGATCGAGGACCACAATATCAATTTCCCGGTGGCCGTGGATAATGGTTACAAGACCTGGCGAGCCTACGAGAATCGCTATTGGCCCCATATTTTCATTGCCGATAAACAGGGCCAGATCCGCTACCATCATATCGGCGAGGGCGCCTACGAGACCACCCGTCTCACCGTGCAAACCCTGCTCAAGGCCTGATCCCGCCCATGTCGATCTCGTTGATTGGTCTAGCCTTAGTGGCTGGGGTGGTGACCTTACTCTCCCCTTGCATTCTACCGATCCTGCCGATCTTGATCGGGCGTTCCCTGCAGAATCATCGCTGGGGTCCGTTAGCTCTGATCGGGGGCCTGGTGGTCTCGTTTGCCTGTATGGGGATCTTGATCGGGTTCTCCGCTCAGTTTCTGGGGCCATTGAGTCAATATATTCGTTGGCTGGCCATCGGGATCTTGTTAGTGCTGGGAGTTGGATCCATGTTTCCCCACCTCAGTCATCGGGTCTGGCAATGGATCTCGCCGCCCCAGTTTGGTAGATCTATGGATCCGGAGTCAACTTCAGGTCATCTCTGGGCTGAGTTTCTGATCGGGACTCAATTGGGAGTCGTCTGGATCCCCTGTGCAGGACCTATTTTAGGATCGATCCTAACGGTGGTGGTGGCGGATCAAGAGATCCTGTTGGGCTTTCTTGCTTTGTTAGCTTATGGATCTGGGGCTGGGGTAACCATGTTGGCCTTTGCCTATGGCAGTAAGGGGATCCTACAGCAAGCCAAGGGACTTTATCCTCATATGGAGACGATCCAGCGGGTCTCAGGGGTGGCGATCGCGTTGACGGCAGTGGGGATCCTGTTGCGCTGGGATGTCAAGATCCAGTTGTGGTTGGCCCCTTTGTTTCCTCCTTTACCGTTGTAGATCGGGTCGAGATCTGATGGGAGCTGAAGATCCTGATCTGGGATAGACTTCTGTTCAATCTGAGGCTAATCCTGGTGGCAACGGCTCATGACAAAGATCATGGAGCTCAGCGATCCGAGCCATGATCCCAACCTGCCCCTCACGATACCGAGGGATCCGGGCCAGGGGACTCAATAGGGCTGCAGCCGCAATATCCGCAACACTGATCAGATCCCCCACCAAATACTTTTGGGATCCCCACCGGCGTCCTAACTCCCCTAGGGCGATCTGTAGCCGCTGTTCAGCCCGTTTGACGGTGGCCTCGGTGATGCCATATTGCCGCCGCACGATCTGGATCACCCACTGACTGCTCCAGGAGGGGTCTAAGGCTTTCCCTTCCCCTGTAGATCGAAATTGGTAGTAGACAAACCGGGTGGCGGTGCCAATGCTCTCATCCAACCAATCCTCCAACATCCAGGCTTCCGATCGGAGGTTTGAATCGGATGGCAGTAAGGGTGGATCGGGGTACGTCTGCTCTAGGTAGTCCAGGATCGCGGTAGAGTCCCCGATCGCTTGGCTAGGGTCCTGATCCTGGGGAAGTAGCACAGGAGTGGTGGTGGTGCCGGTTAAGGGACGGATCCGCAAAGCATGGAGTCCGGGGGTGAGGTTCTCCACCTGGTAGGGGATCTGTTTATATCCCAGGGCCAGTCGGGCCTTGCGACAGTAATGGGAGGTGCTAAATTGCAGCAGACGCATGGACGTACGTGCCCCTATCTAAAACCTATGAGGTGAATGCTCCCAAGATCCGCACCTCGGGTTCCAATTGTAGAGACCAACGTTGCTGAACTTGGTTTTGAACAAGATGAATCAGTTGGTAAACATCTGCAGCCGTAGCATGATCGGCGTTGAGAATAAAATTGGCATGGCGATGGGCCACCTGAGCCCCACCGATGCGATATCCTTTGAGCCCCGTCTGCTCGATCAACCACCCCGCTGCATACCCTGGAGGATTCCGAAAAACACTGCCACAGCTGGGTAGATCATAAGGTTGTGAGGAGCGCCGCCGCTGCCAATTCTGTTCCGTCTGAGTCGAGATCTGCTGAGGATCAAACCCAGTCTGAAGTTGAAAGTAAGCGCCAGTCACCACCCAGGGCCGCTCATGGATCAGGGAGGACCGATAGCGAAACTTCAGATCCGCAGGCTGCATCACTCGGGGAGTCCAATCCTCATCCAGAATACAGATCTGAGAGAGCACCTCTGCCGTCGTTAATCCCTGAGCACCAGCATTCATGGCCACTGCCCCCCCCACGGTGCCAGGGATCCCGATGGCCCACTCCATGCCACTCCATCCCTGTTCCGCTGCCAGACGCGCCAACCGCACCAAGGGCTCTCCCGCCGCTCCCCAGATCACCCCCTCTGACAACACCTGGATGCCCCGCAGCTTGCGAGTGCTGACTACTAGCCCCGGTAATCCCTGATCGCTGATCAGCAGATTGCTCCCCGCCCCCAACAGGGTGATCGGTAGGTGTCTCGCCCGAGCCCAGCTCAGACAGGACACCAGATCGGGAGTGGAGAGGGGTTCGCAGTACCATTGGGCCGGTCCACCCACCCGTAATGAGGTCAGTGGGGCCAGGATCACCTGTTCCCGGAGGGACACCGCTGGGGGGGAATAGATCACCATGACGCCACACCCTCACCCGCAGCTGAGGGACGAGCGGTGAGCTGACCACAGGCATAGGCCTCCATGGTAGAAGCGATCTGTCGGTTCAGATCCCCAGCCCCCAGAAACAAGACCAGATCCCCTGGTTGTAACTGGGCCGCCAGTCCAGAGGGGAGATCCGCCAGGGTTGGCACATAACATACCCAACTGTGGATCTGAGCTGTAGTGGCCGCCAACTCCAGTGCGTTCATGCCCGCCTGAGCGGATTCCCCAGCTCCATAGGTGGGAGTGATCACCACCCGATCCGCTAGATCAAAAGCCCGACTGAATTCCTCAAACAGAGAGGTCAAGCGGGAATGACGATGGGGCTGAAACACCGCGATCACCCGGCGGCCATGGAGCCGAGCCGAGCTCAAGGTGGCCCGGATCTCGCTGGGATGATGGGCGTAGTCATCAATGAACACCACCCCATTCACCTCACCCTTACGCTCAAAGCGACGATGGGCTCCCACAAACTCCCCTAGGGCTGCCGCGATCACCTCAAACTCCATACCCAGATGACGTGCTACCGCCACCGCCGCCAAGGCATTACTGAGATTGTGAGCGCCCAGGACCCGCAGAGAAAGCTCCCCTAACACCTGACCCCGCTCCCAGATCTGAGCCGTGGTGCCCGTGCCCTGGTAACGGATTTGACGAGCCCAGTAGTCCGCTTGAGGATGATCCTGCAGGCTATAGCCCAGGGTAGGGGAGAGATGATCCGTGACGTTCTCACAGTCCAGACTGGCCACCACCACCTGAGATTGCTGGGCGTAACTCTGGAAGGCCGTGATCACTTGCTCCAGGCTGGTGTAGTGATCCGGATGATCCAGCTCGATGTTCGTGATCACCCCGATCTGGGGATGGAGCTGCACCAGAGAACCATCGGATTCATCCACTTCGGCCACCAGATGCTCCCCCGTCCCCAGGCGAGCGTTGCCCCCCCAAGCATCCACCTCCCCGCCGATGATCAGCGTAGGATCCAGACCTGCCTTCAGTAGGAGGTAGCCGATCATGCTGCTGGTGGTGGTCTTACCATGGGTGCCCGCCACACCGATGCTGATCCGCCCACTGAACAGTTGGGCCAACAGGGTAGAACGGTGGTAAACCCGCAGACCCTTGCCCACAGCCGCCGCGATCTCAGGGTTATTGGACTGAATAGCGCTGGAGTAGACCACTTGCGGGGTGCCGATCAGGTGATCGGCGGCATGTCCCTCGGCGAACTGCACCCCCAAAGCCTGCAGTCGCTTGGTCCTGGAGTTGGAGGCCAGATCGGAGCCGGAAACCTGATAGCCCTGCTGAGCCAGGATGTACGCCAGTGCCGACATGCCAACGCCCCCGATGCCGACAAAATGATAAGAGCGCTGACTTGGATCCAGCGAATCCCCCATGCCCACCAACTCACTCCTATAGCGAACCACACACCTCAATTCAGGGCACATCATACCAAGAATTCTTGGGGGGAGGTAGCCTGTAGCTGGATCTGGGGCTTTCAGCAGATGATGGGGAGCAGATCTACCCCAGGCTGAGGTAGGGGCTCAACAGGGAGACCAAGTGATGGTCCAATGACAACAATGACCCATAACTGGACGAGGAGGAGCGAGCCTTGGCTGTTTGGAGTTCGCCGCTGTGGCGAGATGGCTTTACCCTGTTTCTCAGCATCGTGGTGCAGGCGCTGCCGTTCCTGTTGCTGGGGGTGTTGGTGTCTGGGGTGCTGGCGGTGTTTGTGGATGAGCGTCAGATCAGTCGCTGGCTGCCTCAACATCAGGGATTTAGCTCCGTGGTGGGGGGAGCCCTGGGGTTCTTCTTCCCCGTCTGTGAGTGTGGCAACCTGCCGGTGGCGAGACGGTTGGTGATCAAGGGTGTGCCGCCCCATGTTGCCATCGCCTTTCTGTTGGCGGCGCCCGTGTTTAATCCGGTGGTGATCATTGCCACCTGGATTGCCTTTCGCCAGATGCCGGAGCTGGTGGTCTATCGGGTAGTGCTCTCCTTCGTCATTGCGGTGGCGGTGGGCTGGATCTTCAGTAGCCAAACGGATCTGGAGCCGATCTTGCATAGCTCGGTCCTGCAGGAACGACAGCTGGGTCAACGGCTCGCCGCAGTCCCTCAGACCCGATCCCCCTCTCTGTTACAAGGCGGCACCTTCCTGATCGCGGATGGGTCTACAGCCAGATCTACGGTCCGATCCGCTGCGGCGGGGGTCCTGACGGCGGAACAAAGTTATCGACAGGCCTTAGATCACCGTCCGCGACCCACTCTGACCCTGCCCCAAAAACTGGATCTATTGCTGCAGACCTGGATCCGAGAGATCGGGGAGTTAGGGGGGGTGTTGGTGATGGGGGCAACGGTGGCGGCGGCGATCCAGACTTTGATCCCCCGTTCGATCCTGTTGGCCTTTGGTCAGGGGCCAGTGATCTCGATACTGGTGATGATGGCTTTGGCGGCGATCATCTCCATCTGTTCCACGGTGGACTCCTTCTTTGCCTTGGCTTTTGTGGCCACCTTTACCCCCGGATCCCTGTTGGCTTTCTTAGTGTTTGGGCCAATGATTGATCTAAAGGCGATCGGGTTGATGATGACTTTATTCAAGCCCCGTGTGATCCTGTATCTGATCCTGCTGACGGCTCAGTTCGCCCTGATCCCGGCTTTGATCTATAACTTCTTTGGTACTTAGTGGGATCAAATTCCCTGGAGGAGCATCTTGGGCCAGTCACTGCTGATCAATCTCTCCTTCCTGATGGAGAAACCCACTGGGATCGCCAACTACGCCACCAACCTGTTACCACATCTACAAGTTTTGGATCCTCTGGTCCTGACCCATCGAGATCTACCCGGATTCCGTTGCTATCCCATCTCCGATCAACTGACGCCGGAGCAGGGTACCCGAGGACATGTTAATCGTCTGATCTGGACCCAATTCCAGTGTCCCCGGATCTATCGTCAACAGCAAGCGGATCATTTATTCTCTCCGCTGCCGGAAGCTCCCTTATTCTCCCACTGTCGATCAGTAGTTACCTTACATGATCTGATCCCCTCTCATTTCCCCAACGGGCGGCAGAAGATCACCTATTACTATCGCTGGTATATCCCTCGGGTGTTGCACCATGCTGAGCATATTCTCTGTGATTCTCAGGCCACTGCTGCTGATGCAATGCGCTTTCACCGGATCCCGGCTAGCAAATTATCTGTGATCCCCTTAGCTTGCGATACCGATCACTTTAAGTTTTTGGATCTACCCACCCAGAATTATTTTCTCTATGTGGGTCGAGATGCTCCCCATAAGAATCTCTGGCGCATGATCCAAGCCTTAGGACAGCTGAAACAGCAGGGATCAGACTATGAGCTATGGTTAGTGGGTGGTTTAAGTCCAACGACGCGCCAGGATCTCACACAACTCCTTGCTGATCTTGATCTCAGCACTCAGGTCAAGGTCCTAGATTACGTCCCCTATGATCAACTGCCGGTGTTAATCAATCAAGCGATCGCCTTACTGATGCCCAGTCTTTGGGAAGGATTTGGATTACCCGTATTGGAGGCCATGGCCTGTGGAACGCCGGTGATCACCTCAAAGATCTCCTCTTTGCCGGAGGTGGCAGGGGAAGCGGCACTGTTGGTAGATCCTTACTCAGTGGCAGCGCTCGCGGCGGCGATGGAGCAGGTGGCAACGGATGGGGATCTGTGGCAGCAGTTGCGGAGTTTGGGTTTATCCAGAGTTAAACAGTTTAGTTGGAAAAAGACAGGAGAGATGACTTGTGAAATCTTGCGCCAATTTCTCTAGGGGAAAGAGGAGTCTGGATCCTGGGGTAGATCAGTACCTTGCTGCACTCCTACTTGCTTCTTCGCTGTTTTCCCCGTGACTATTACCCATTGTCGCTATGTTACTCGTTTATCCATCTATATCAAATCTCTAGTACCCTTTGATCGCTAGGTTCGGCTGCTGGAGAGCTGCTGGCACTCGTACTAATCGGGTCGAGAAATGCCCCTCTCGGTAAAGCCATAACTGACGGAAGGCGGGCGGGATCACCTCCAGATCGAAGTCCTGGCTACCGGGGCGAAATTGGATACAGGTGGAGGGACAGGCTAAGTACTCCACTGCCCGTCGAGTACACTGAAAATCTTGGTGGATATGGCCGAATAACACCAGCCTCACATTATCAAAATCGTCCAACACCTGGAACAGTCGCTCCGGTTGATGTAGAGTGCTGCCATCCAACCAATGGGAGTTCACCTGAAAGGGAGGGTGATGTAGGCTGACCAACCCATACAGTCCCTGCCGCTGTGCCCATTCCAGATCGCTGCGTAGCTGTGCCAAGGTCTCATCCGTGAGATAACCGCCATCCTGCCCTGGCACCCGCGAGTTCACCAGGATACAAGCCCAACCCAGACGGGCGATCTGTTTCTCCACATGCAGGTACTGCCCCCGTAACTCTATCTCCATGGTGGAGAGATGATCATGATTACCTGGCAACCAGTAGGCATCGACGGGGAGGGATCTGAGATGGTGGCGGAGTCGTTGGTAGGAGGCGGGGCTCCCATCCTGAGACAGATCTCCGGTCAGCAGCAATAGATCGGGGAGGGGTTGAAGGGCCATAGCGCTTTGCAGCACCAACTGAAAGGTCTGCTCTGTAACAACTCCTAACAGTTGCCGACAAGGATCTGCAAACAGGTGAGTGTCTGTGATCTGAACAATATGAAGGCAGGCCGGGTCGGAATCTGCGGACGAGCTCTCGGGGTGGGAGAGACCATCAGACTGTCCGAACCCTCCATGGCTCACCTGCTCAAACTCCATAACCCTATCCTTACTCAAGTACCGTCAATCCAACTTAATGAGCACTGCTCAGCCCGAATGCCCCGTTAGATCATGGGGACGATGAACCTAGGAACTTTAGAGTTCCATCATACAATTTAGACCCGCCTTAACTTTAACATTGGCCAGAACCCGATAGCTAGACTACCTGAAAGGATTGGGCGACAGAGTAGAAGGCTTGCTTGACTTGAGGCCAGCGAGATTCCAAGGTGGAGGCCGTCAAGGTGAACAGGCGATGGCGACTGATGGTAACGGATACAACATCGTGGCGGGACTGGTTCTGGAGCTGGGTGGAAAATTCCAGCAGATAGTAGGTTTTGTCCTCCTTTTCCATCTTCCCGGCCTTAAGCAGTTGAGCGGTGCGGCCAGAGTCTGGTGGAGCCAGGATCTTATCCGCTACCCGGCGACCCACTTCCTCCGCATCCCCGACCTCCTCGATCTGGTCAGCTCCCTCAAAGGGGGAGACCATCAGGTTAACGTTCTCGGTGGCATAGATCAGGTCTCGAAACACCACCACGGGATCTTGATCAGGAGCCAGCTCCACTGGGATCATGCCGTTGGGATAGACGAAGGAGAAGGATCCCCCTGGATCGGCGTAAGTGCGTAGATTGGCTGAGCCCACACACCCTGTGATCAATAAACAGCTGATCAGGAGCAGGACCCCGAGTCGATGGATCTTTGCAGTGAAGGAGCGAACGCGATCCAGGGCAGATACGAGCCAAGTCATGGGCAGCCTCTAAACGGATTGATCCCTTAAATTCCTTGACCATTGTAAACAACCCTGGCTCCCTACAGGAGGACCTCAGGATTCCAGCGGCGATAGGGTGCGATCGATTTGGGTTTGGGCCACGATCCGACCAGACTTGATCACTGTTCTACCAGGGGAGTGGGGCAGAGCTGAATGATCCAGCCATCCCGGATCTGTACCGTCCAGAGGCCCTCCTGTCCGGGGAGGCGAGCCAGGGTCAGTGTCAGGGGACTCATGGAATCGTCCTCAGCCACAGGTTGGGATCTTGTATGGCTGGGTCAGGACCTCAGCTGTAGGGGTCGAGAGTGTTGGGATCTATTGTTGAATTGTTCATTCCGCTCCTGCATCAGCTCCAACCCCCTCCACACCGCTAGGGCCAGGATCCCACAGAGGCTGCCAGCGATCAGGAGATTGAACAGTAAGTCCCGAGAGGCTGGACCAAACAGGTAGTGGAGCGCCCGCTTGTGGATCGGTCGTCGTCGTTTCCGATGTTTGCCCGTGGAGAGAGCAGGAGACTCAGGGGAGGGGAGAACACTATAGAGAATCAGGGGGGCGGGGGGTAGCTCTAGGATCTTGATCTCCGT
>CAYSEO010000047.1:0-7761 GCA_964429885.1 uncultured bacterium | reverse complement strand
CCCGCCCCCCCCCCCCCCCCCCCCCCCCCCCCCCCCCCCCCCCCCCTCCCTCGCTCCCTTCTCTCCGTAGGCACCTCCTTCTGTCGATGGGGGGACCGGTTATTGGGGAGACAGATCCGTCCTGTCGTGGCCGTGGTCGGACCCAGTTTCACCTGAAATCCTAACTGCCATTCGATGGCTGAGGCCTGGATCGGACGTCCGTAGATCAACACATGCCGGATCCCAGGCAGCTGACACCGGACCAAAGCCTGTTCCACCCGTTGCTTGACCTCACTGCTAGGACAGGAGGCGGGAAACTCCACCAGGATGTGCAGGTGACTGCCCTTGTACTGGAACTGGATCCGGTAGAGATCCTCCACCAGCTCTTCTTGCAAGGGAGTGATGTCAACGAAAGTCATGCCAAGCCGCTGAACCGTCGCAAGATTGCCATTGAATTCTACGGGATTTCAGCTGGAACGGGTAGGGTTAATTCTTGAACAGGAACGGGTCTGCTCCCTCTCCAGCGACCGGATCCCAGTTTAGATCTATCAGTTCTCCTCAAGGGAGCAATTTCAGTCTTCTTAGGGTATGATCCAATTGACTCTGATGAAGGTTTGGAGACCTGCAGTCATCAGGCTTTGAGGAAGGTCCACTGATCTTAAAGGGTTGCCACTGTCCTAACGGTTGAAGTTCTCACCTGTGATCCCAGTTCAGCTTAGCCTCCAGAATTTTCTTAGCTACCCATCCGCCGTCCTGGATCTGAGCGGGATCCATACGGCCTGTGTGTGTGGAGCCAATGGGGCGGGCAAGTCCTCGCTGCTGGAGGCCCTCACCTGGGGGATCTGGGGGCAGAGTCGCAGTGGCAATGACGAGGATCTGATCCATACCGGGGCGACAGAGGTGCAGGTGCGGGTCACCTATCAGTCCCAGGGACAGCTGTATCGGGTCCTACGGACGCGGGCACGGGGTGGACCCACGCGGTTGGAATGGCAGATCCAGACGGAAACAGGATGGCGAGCTCTGACTCAGAGAGGGGTGCGGGCCACCCAAGCGGCGATCCAGAGCCAGCTGCGGCTGGACTACGAGACTTTTATCAATTCCGCCTACCTCCGGCAGGGGCGGGCCGATGAGTTCACGCTCAAGCGCCCCGGAGAACGCAAACAGATCCTCTCGGAGATCTTGAAGCTGGGGCAGTACGAACGATTGGCAGAGCGGTGTCGAGATCGGGGACGGGAGGCCAAGGTCCAGTTACAGCTCCGTCAGGAACAGCTGGATCAGGTGCGACACCAGCAGGCTCAACGGGATCAGATCGAGCAGACCTGGCGGGATCTATTGGCCCGTCAAACCCAGGTGCAGGAAGCCTATCAACAGGATCAGGTGCGACATCAGCGGCTGCAACAGCAACGGGAGCAACGGCTGAGCTTACAGCAACGCTATCAAGATCTGACCCAACAGTTGGATGCCCTCACCGCCACCTTGAGGCAGACGGAGTTGCAATGGCGACGCCAGCGTCAACATCAACAGGATCTGGAGGGGTTGCTGGCCCGGCAGGATCAGATCGAGGTGGGCTGCCAACGGTATCAAGAGCTACTGGCTCGGGATCGCGATCTCAACCAGGGGTTTCTCCATCGGCAGACTCTACAACTGCGGCACCAAACCTTACAGACCCGTTGGGCTCAACAGCGACAGCAGGGCTGGCAACGGATCAAACCCCATCAAGATCAGTTGACCACGCTGCAGGCTCGCCAACGACTGGATGATCAGCTCCTACAACGACAAGCTCAGATCGAGTCCGCCTGGCAGATCTATCGACAGGCCCGTTCCGATCTACGGGCTTGGCAACGGCAACAGGCGGAGGCGGCCCCCTGGTTAGCGGCCTATCAAGAGTGCCTGGATCGGAAACAACAGCAGCGCCAACGGATCCTGGCTGAACGAGCCATCCTACAGCATCAGGTGGAACGGTTACAACAGCAACAGCAGCAGATCCAGCAGGTGGAAGCCCAGGCGGTGGCGGTGCAAGTGGAATTACAGGAGCTGGAACGACAGCGTCACTATCACCAACAGGTACAGGAGAAACTGCAGGAGCGACGGCTGTTTGTCCAACAACTACAGGAGCGACAGCGATCCTTACAACGGCAGTGGCAAGGGTTGGAGCACCACAAACGAGCTCTCGATGGAGCCCAGGGGGAGACGGATCTATCTCTGGGGGAGGTCTGCCCCCTCTGTGAGCAACCCCTCGATCCGCAACGAAAGACGATGGTGCTGCATCGCCAGGTGGCGGAACAACAGGAGATCGAGGGACAGCTGTTTGTGATCCGGGAGCAGTTGGCGGTGGCCGACCGGGAGATCCAGCTATTACGGGAGGAGGATCAGGTCCTGGCTCGGCAGTTACAGGGGTTGGATCATCAGCTGCTCTGCCACGGACGGCTGCAACATCAGCTGGAGACGGGCCAGTCGCAACAGGATCAGCTCCAGACCTACCAACAACAATTGGCGGATCTCGACCTCAGCTTGGCCCAGGAGACCTATGCCTCCGATCTGGAGGAGGAGCTGCAGCGGATCCAGCAGAGATTAACTGAGATCGGCTACGACGAACAGCACCATCGACACTGCCGCGAGGAGGTGGACCGGTGGCGGTGGGCGGAGGGGAAACAGATCGAACTACAGCGAGCTCAACATCGTCGCTCCCGCCTGCGGCAACAGATCCAGCAGTTAGAGTCAGAGATCCAAGCCCTAGCCACCGAGGATCCCCAGGGGGATGAACAGGGACAATCCCTCCAGGAGCAACTCGCTCAGATCGAGTCTGAGTGGGGGGAATTGGGTTACGATTTCGATCACCACCAACAGATCCGATCGGAGTTGATGGCCACCCAAGGTTGGCTGACGCAATGGCAGGCTCTACAACAGGCTCAGCAGCAATATCCCCTCTGTAAAGATCAGTGCGACACCTTACTGCATCAGCTGCAGGATCAACAGCAAACCTTGATGGATCTCAGTCACGAGATCGAGAGCCTGCATCAACAGCTGAGTCAGATCCCACCCGTCTCCGCAACCCAGATCGAGACCCTGGCCACTCAACTTCAGCAACAGCGTCAGACCCTAGATCAGATCCTGTCTCAACTGGGGGCGGTGGAACAACAGTGGCAGCAGGTCTCTCAACTGGAGGAGCGCCGTGCTCAATGGGCCCAACAGGTGCAGGCCGCTCACCGCTCGGTACAGATCCATCAGGAGTTGGCGCAAGCTTTTGGTCGCAATGGCATTCCAGCCTTGATCATGGAGACCGTGTTGCCGGAGTTGGAGTCGGAGGCCAATCAGATCCTGAGTCGGCTGACAGATCATCAGCTGCATCTCCAATTCGTCACCCAACGCTCCAGCCGTCGCTCTCAGAAAGTGATCGATACCCTGGATATCCTGATCGCTGATCCACGGGGGACCCGTCCCTATGAGACTTATTCCGGGGGAGAGGCCTTCCGGATCAACTTCGCCATTCGATTGGCCCTGTCTCGACTCCTGGCCCAACGCTCGGGAGCTCACCTGCAGACCCTACTGATCGATGAGGGGTTTGGCACCCAAGATCCGGCAGGACGACAACATTTGGTGGCAGCGATCAATGCCGTAGCCCCTGATTTTGCCCGGATCCTGGTGATCACCCATATTCCCAGCCTGCAGGATGCCTTTCCCCATCGCATCGAGGTGTACAAGGGAGCTGAGGGATCTCAGCTGCGGGTGCGGACTTGATCGGTTTGATCTGAGGGCTGCCTAGGGTACAACAGGGGGTGGAAGCGGTTAGACTTTTTCTGTTCGTTGCCGATTTCTTTAGATCGAGCCCTATGTTTTGTCCTCCTCGTCTCCTCCTGGGTCTTTCCTTGCTTGGCCTGATCTGCCTCAGTGGCCCCTATGTTCCACCGAGCTGGGGACAACTGCGAGTTATCCCAGAGGCGGCTCGTCAGGTTTACACCCTGATGCCCGATCTGCCCCTGGAGAACGATTATGTCTACCTCCGGGACAACATCGGTCGTCCTGAGGAGAATACTCTGGTGCAACGGGTGATGCTCTACCATCAGCAGGTCAAGGGCCGTCCTGCCCGTAATCGTTTGGACTGGCAGTTCACCCTGGCGGACTATCTGGATCTGAACGAGCCCATGTATGCTCAAGCCTATCCGGGAGTGACCACCCAGACGGAGAACGCCTATCAGAGGGATCGAGAGGTGATCCAATCCCTCAGCCGCGAGCAACGTCGACAGCTGTTGGAGACGATCCTGACGGCATACGGCGGTGATCCTCAGCCCCCGACCCTCTATATCCCTGCTGATGTGGCTCAAGCTGCTCAGGTCCCGGAGGAGCCCAGTCTGCCGACCCCCAACAACACGATCGTATTGCCCACCACCAGTAGTGCCGATCTGTTGAAGTAGAGGAGCTCATGGATGAGATCTGCCCCGCGATTTGATGAGCACCCATGTCCCCTCAGAAGATCTTAATTTGTCCCGATAGCTTCAAAGGATCTCTTTCTGCTGTAGCGGCCTCGGTGTCCATCGCTAGGGGGATCAGACAGTTTAATCCTCAAGCTCAGATGCAGAGTTTGCCGTTAGCCGATGGCGGGGAAGGTACGGTGGAGGCTTTGTTGACGGCTTTGGGAGGAGAGCGACGAGAGATCGAAGTTACCGGGCCTTTGGGAGATCCGGTATGGGCTCAATGGGGTCTGTTGAGTGCGGGTCAGATCGCGGTTGTGGAGCTGGCGCAGGCTTCTGGGTTGCCATTGGTTCCTGAAAATCAGCGAGATCCTTGGTATACGACGACTTATGGTACTGGAGAGCTGATCTTGGCGGCCTGTCAGGCCGGGGCGGAGGAGATCTGGATTGGGATGGGTGGATCTGCCACTAACGATGGTGGGGCTGGGATCGGGATGGCTCTTGGGTTTGAGTTGTTGGATGGTGAGGGTGATTCTATAGGTTGGGGAGGGGGAGAGTTATTGCGGTTGGATCGGATCGAAACCGATAATCGTTCCCCTTTATTGGCTGGACGTCGATTTCGAGTGATCTGTGATGTCAATAATCCTCTCACAGGATCTCAGGGCGCTACGGTGATCTATGGTCCTCAAAAAGGGGCGAGGTCTCATCAGATCGAGAGTTTAGATCGGGCATTGGCTCGTCTTGCTGAGGTGATCAGACAGGATCTAGAGGTTGAGATCTTGGACCTGCCTTGATCAGGGGCGGCGGGAGGTACTGGAGGGGGCTTAGTGGCTTTTTTGGGAGCAGCCTTGGAGCCTGGGATCGCTCTGATCTCTAAGCAGCTGCAGTTGAGAGATTGGATCAAACAAGCGGATCTAATTCTCACAGGGGAGGGAAAATTGGATCGACAAAGTCTCATGGGTAAGGTGATCTCTGGGGTGATCCAGATCGCTGCTGAGGAGCATAAACCTGTGATCGCTTTGGCGGGTCATATTGATCCTGTCGTTCAACCTGAACTGCAAGCTCGCGGTGTTCAGGCTTTTGAGATCCTGAGTTTAACCTCGGATCCTCAGGATGCCATGGATAAGGCAGCTGAGTATCTGGAGCTCCTGACTGCCAATGCTCTGGGATCCTGAAGGTATCCTGCAAGCATGATCCCTCCTCGTTTGTGAGTTGCCTATGTCCCCCTCAGATGCCCTCGCGGCTCTACTGGATACCAGTGCTATCGCCAGCCTAGCCGTTCACGATCAGGGTTATCCCTTTGTCTCCCCGGTGCCCTATGTGTTGCTGCGAGATCCCTTGCGGTTCTTTCTGTTGATCAGTGATCTGGCGGCCCATACGGCTCCCCTGCGTCAGGATCCCCGCTGTGGATTGGCGATCCATGCCTCCCCTCAGGCTGAGGATCCAAAAAGTAACCACGCCCTAACCCGTGTCATGCTCAAGGGAGATGTTCAATTTTTGAGCCGAGAGGAGGCTGCCACCTGTGGGGCAGAGGCTCAGTATCGGCGGAAATATCCGATCGGCGAGATGATCTTGAGCTTGATGGACTTTCATTTTTGTCAGATCACCCCTACCGACGGTCTGTTTGTACAGGGATTTGGTCAGATCTATCAATTGAAGGGTCAGAACTTAGACACTCTGGAACCCTTTTCACCCAAAAACTGGAGCTGAAGCCCCGTCCAGAGTCTCCCAGGGATCTCGAGGTGGCTTACTCCAACAGCCCCCTGGATGTCAGACCCGACTCAAGCCACACCAGGTTCGAAAGGTCACAAATCCATCCACGGCCAACCCTTGTCGCCGTTGAAAATCCCGCACTGCTCGATCCGTGATCGGGCCAAAATCACCATCCACCATGCCCCCATAATCCTGAGTGATCTGGAGGCGGCGCTGCAGTGTGACCACCGCTGGGCAACAGGAGCCTTGCATCAACAAGGGCATATTGACAGGTGCCCCGATCTGTAATGCCTGCCAGGTAAGGGGTCCAACGATGCCATCTTCCCGTAGAAACACTCGATGTTGAAACTGCTTGACCGCCTGCTCCAGATCTCGATCGAAGCGCTCATGGCCCAAGGTTTCATCGGTGAGCCCCCATTGGGCCAGCCATAGCCGGATCTGTATGACCTCCGGTCCTGTCTGACCTCGTCGCCAGCTCCCTGTTTGAGGACTCAGATGGGGGGCTGCGATCGGGGTTGTCTGAGGATCCAGAGTTCTCAGGACCTGCATCGACCTCACCTCATTACAGGGTAGACCCCGTTAGATTATCCATCCCCGAGGGAGTCCGACTTCCCCTCCCTGGCTCACCCGATCGGGGGATGTCACTGTGGAGATCCACCCTCGCCACTGCTGAGCCAGGAACAGGGATGGTGAGTACGGCAGGTGTCGGTGTAGGGCGATCCCTGTGGCCTATCTCGATCCTTTCAACCCCTGGAGAGCTACTGTCCTTTCGGCATGGGTCAGCCCCTTACTCTGGATCAACACCCGGTAATTTCCTAACCCCATGGGATCCATGAGTAGCTGCAAGGCTTGTCTCTGTCGTAGCACCTGCTCGATCGAAGCTCCATCGGTTTGACTGAGGGCTGCCACTCGCTCGATCAATCCTAGGCAAGCTAAGAATTCCTCCTGACGAGTTAACCCCAAAGTCTCTAACCCCATCTCAGATCCCCACTCTTGTAGAGCGGAAAAATCCACATGGGCAGTCAGATCCTGTTCACCCACCGCAACATAAGGATCAGCGTGGGTCGTATGCTGGCGGTAACACAATAGGGTGCCCTGAGATCGACGGGGATGGTAATAGCGATCAGCGGTGTAGCCGTAATCGATCGTCAGTACATAACCCCGATGTAAACAGTGAGCAATCTGATCGAGCCAATCCAAAGCCGCTAAATTAACCTCTGTGCAATAGCCATCGGGGTAGCTCCCCTCGGCAAACGAGATCCCTAACCGATCAAAGTAATTCTGGATCCGAGGTGTCGATAGCTCTCCTAAACTTTCCTCAAAGTCCTCTGATCCTGAGGGAACTTGGACATAGATCTCCCATAACTGACCATGATGCCACTCCACTCGATGCACAGGAAAGGCATCCACCAGCTCATTGCTGAAAAAACAGCCCGTGATCGATTGAGGCGCGATCTGATCTAGATCCCTCCAACTGACCTCCTCGATCCCCTGTAATTGATGCTGTTGTTGGCGGATCAATCCCTGAGCCCGTTCGATGATCCGATACTCCAGAGCTGACCTGAGATCCGGATGCTGATCCCTGAGATACTGCAGCAGATCCCGAGCCAACGGGGGGGGGGGGGGGGGGGGGGGGGGGGGGGGGGGGGGGGGGGGGGGG